>CAZQTL010000092.1:14110-15457 GCA_964595975.1 uncultured Thermoanaerobaculia bacterium
GCCCGGACTCAGTCGATGTCGACGGGCGCCGACGCTGCTCCGCCAGCGCCTGCGGGCGCCGCCTTCGCCAGCTGGATCTGCGGGCGGAGCCAGGGGAGCAGGAGGAGCGCCGGCACGGCGAGGAGCGCGGTGAAGGCGAAGAAGCCGGCGTAGCCCATGCGCTCGGCGCCAAACCCTGAAGCCGCGCCGGCGATCTCGCGCGAGAAGGCGAAGAGGGCCGAGAGCAGGGCGTACTCGGTCGCCGCGTTCTCCTTGCGGCAGCAGGCGGTCAGGAACGACAGCAGCGCCGCCGTGCCCAGACCCTGGCTGAAATTCTCGAAGGCCGAGGCGAAGTAGAGGCTCGAGCGCGGCAGGTCGAAGCCGGCGACGGCGGCGTAGACCAGGTTCGAGGCGAGCTGCGCCACGCCGATCCAGAGCAGGCCGCGATAGAGGCCGACCCGCGACAGGAACCAGCCGCCGAGCAGAGCGCCGGAGATCGTGAGCACCAGGCCGAGCGTGTTGGCGACCAGCGCGATCTCGGTGAGCGCCATGCCGCGATCCACCCAGAAGGTCTCGGTCATGCGGGCGATCGCCTGATCGCCGAGCTTGAACAGCAGGGCGAAGAGGGCGACCGGCAGCATCTCCTTGCGCAGCAGCCAGGCGAGGAACGATCGCACCAGCTCGCGCGTCGAGCGCTGCTCGCCGGCGCCGGTGAGCGCGCGCTCGCCGTCCTTGAGGAAGAGCGCCGAGACGGCGAGCGCCGCGAAGAGGCAGCCGACGACCGCCCAGGCTGCCGGCCAGCCGCTGCGGTCGGCGACGAGCAGCGCGAGGCCGCCGGTGGCGATCACCGCGACCCGGAACGCCGAAGCGCGGATGCCGTTCATCAGTCCGAGGTCGCGCCCGGTCGCGGCATCGACCGCCCAGGCGTCGATGGCGATGTCCTGCGTCGCCGAGGCGAGCGTGAAGGTCAGGAGAAAGGCGGTCATCAGCGGCCCGACCTTCTCGGCCGGCAGCAGCGGCATGACGAAGGCGATCGCCGCCAGCGCCCCGAGACACGGGACGATCCACGCCCGGCGCGGTCCGAAGCGGTCGATGAGCGGCGACCAGAGCGGCTTCCACGACCATGGAAGCGCCAGCAGGCTCATCAGCCCGATCTCTTTGAGCGACACCCCGTGGGCGCGGAAATAGACCGGCCAGATCTTGTGCACCACGCCGTACGGCAACCCCTGCGCGGCATAGAGCATCGCGATCCAGGCGAGCTTTCGGGTGCTAGAAGTCATCCGCGCATCCTAGCCCGGTAGTCGGCATCTTGAGTTTGGCGCTTCGAGACGCGCAGGGCTTCCGGGGTACGGCCGGAGCCGTCGCCGC
>CAZQTL010000093.1:0-9027 GCA_964595975.1 uncultured Thermoanaerobaculia bacterium
AGTCACTCGACTTGCGGCGTGAAGATGCCTAACCAGGCGGCCGAGCGGACGCGCCAATTTGTGGCTTCTCTTGGGCGGGCGTCGGGGCGGCGCGCCGCTCACCTCCCACGTTAGCCCGCCCTCGAATCGGTCGGCTACAATGAGCCGGGATGTCCCCCACGATCGTTCGAGACGGCCCGTTTCGCCTTTTCTTCTTTTCACGCGAAGAGATGCGAATTCACGTGCACGTTGCACATCCTGACGGGGAGGCCAGTTCTGGCTGTATCCCCAAGTTGACGTGGCGGTGAACATCGGTTTGACTCCTGCGCAGCTTCGTCAGGCGCAGGTCGTTGTCGAGACTCATTCCGGGAGATCGAATTGCCTGGCGTCGTCACTTCGGGAGTTGAGGTTACCAACATCTCCGCGAACGGGTTCTGGGTTCTAATCGGCGACGAGGAACTTGCGGTTCCGTTCGCGTCTTTTCCCTGGTTCAGGAAAGCGACCGTCGCTCAGCTCGTCGACGTTCAGAAGCCCACAGCGGACCACCTGTACTGGCCACAGCTGGATGTCGATCTCTCGGTTGATTCGATCCGAAATCCCGACGCGTTCCCACTCGTTTCCGCGGGCTAACTGCTCGGTCGAGCGGACGCGCCGGTTTGTGGCTTCTCTTGGGCGGGCGGCGTGGCAGCGCGCCGCTCACGCCGCGCGCTAGCCGTCGCCCCCAGATGCGCCGCACCATATACGTTGCGCTCGTTGGAGAAGGAACCGACACCTGGCGTCCGTGCCGTGCCACGAGGGTAGTTGACGATCAATATTGCATCGAAGGTCCCGAGCCGCCCGAGGAAACGTGGGAATTCCACCCCGGCGATATCGTAAGGGTCGACGCTCACGCCTTCGCCGATGGCACGAGTGGCCTCGTGGCAACATCCCTCGCCGGAAGCGCCCCGTCGTGTGGAGTCCTCCCGCAGAACACGTGGTTCTGTCCTGCCAAGGAGCTCGTCATCGACCCGACAGCATGCTGGGAATATGCGATGGCTGGCGCCGGAGGGCCTACCGACACTGCGTCAGCCCTGCACGCCTGGATCGTTCAATCGCCGAGATTCCGCTCGCTGGCCGAGTTCCACGCTGTCTGCGCCGATTGCCCGCATTGCCCATGGGTCATGCCACGAGACGCCGACGGCTAACCTCGCGCTCAACCGGACGCGTGTCCGCGCGGCTGTCCTTTCCCAGCCGCTGACACGCGCCGGATAGCCGGAACGTCGAGCGTCCAGGCACCGCGACCTGCGCTTGCGATCGCAGGTGAACGCCCGAGGTGTAGACTGAGCGCAGCCCACCGTCCGCCGCGCATCCGGCCGAGGATCGCGGTACTTGTGTGGCGTCGCTGCGCGAGGACCGGTCCGTATGGACAGACGTGACACCCTTGCCGCATTGCTTGCGCTCGGCATCGCGGCCGGGCCGCGTGCTGCGCGCGCCCAAGCCAAGCCTTCGACGCAGGCCAAGGCGCTGGCCGTGCTGGCGCCGGGTTCCTCACAGTACGAGGAACGGCTCTTGCTGCCTGTGTTCCGCGCCGAACTGAAAGCGCTGGGGTGGATCGAGGGGCAGAATCTCGTTGTCGAAGGCGCCTTCGCCGACTTCAAGTATGAACGTCTGCCCGCGCTTGCCGAGGACTTGGTTCGCAAGCGGGTGGATGTCGTCTGGGCGACCACCCCAGCAGCTGCCGTCGCCGCAGCAAGGGCGACCAAGTCGATCCCGATCGTGTTTGCGGCCGTTCCCTGGCCGGTCGAGACGGGCCTCATCGATTCGTTTGCCCGGCCCGGGCGCAATGTGACGGGGGTGTCGACCTACACCGGAACTGAGGTATCGACCAAGCGGCTCGAGTTCCTCAAGGAACTCGCACCCAGCGCGACCCGCCTTTCCTGGATCCTCGATCCGAGCCTCGGTGCGCGCGTCGACGGGGGCCGCTTCGACGTCAGGCCGCTGCTCGACACGGCGGCGAAAATCCTCGGTTATGACGTCCGCTACCACCACATCGAGAAGAGCGAAGATGTTGAGGCGGCATTCGCCGAGATAATCGCCTCGCGAGCGCAGGCGATAGCGGTGGCGGGCAGCGCGGTGACCTTCGAGGCGCGCGAGCGCATCGCCACTTTCGCGTTGCGCAACCGCCTTCCGAGCGCTTGCGCAACCCCGTCGATCGTCGAGGCGGGCGGCTTGCTTTGCTACAGTTCGGCAGGTCGACTTTCGGAGCTGGTCGCGCGTGGTGCCAACTACGTCGATAGGATCCTACGCGGTGCCCGTCCCGCGGACACGCCGGTCTATCGGCCGGACAAGTACGAATTGTCGATCAACCTGAGGACCGCCAGGGCGCTTGGCCTCCAGGTCCCCCAATCGTTGCTGCTGCACGCCGGCAGGCTGATCGAATGACATCTTGGCCGGCGATCGACACGCCGCAGCCCGCGAAGCACAGTTCGCCGAATCCGCCCGAACGTCTCGGCCTGGCCGGAGTGTTCTTCGATGCGCTTGCGCACCTTCCGGCTCAACCGATGGCCCGCGTGGCGCGTGGTGCGGCCGTCGATGGGGCTGCGGCCGATCCGGTTGTCGTTGCGAGCGACGTGGGGCGAGACGTAGCGCTGGCGGCACGCTACGAACAAGTCGGCCGCGTCGCAGGACTTGTCGGCGCCGAGGCTACGGTCGCCCGACCCCCGCGGCAAGGCGTCGAGCATCGCCGCCGTGGCGCAGCGCTCGCCGCGGGGCGAGGGTTGCTTTGGTTCGTCAGACCGCAGTGAACATCCTGCTTCGACCCGCTGTCGCCGAGGATGCCGGGCGCGTTGCGAGCATCCTCATCGACACTCGCGCCGCGTTCATGCCCTACGCCCCGTCGGCTCACACGGAGGCCGAGGTCCGCGCGTGGGTGGCAACGCGTCTTGTACCCTCTGCCGGGGTCATCGTCGCAGAGCGTGCCGGCGAGGTCGCCGCCGCGATGGCGACCGAGCGCTCCGAAACATGCTCCTGGATCACGCAGATGGCCGTCGATCCCCCCCTTGTCGGCCAGGGGCTAGGCTCGGTCCTGCTGGAACACGCGTTGAAGACCTTGGCGCTCCCCATACGGCTCTACACCTTTCAAGCCAATGGCGGGGCGCGGCGGTTCTACGAGCGTCATGGCTTCATCGCCCTGGTGTTCACCGATGGCCGAGCGAACGAAGAACGCTGCCCCGATGTCCTCTACGAGTACAACGCCAAGCAGACCGAGGTCTGATCCTCTCGCCTGACCGGGTTTGCTCCGGCAGGCAGCCTTGGCCGGATTGGCCGAACGCAGTACATTTTCACGAACCGGGCCGAGACCGCCCGCTTGCGTCAACCGGTTTGCTCGAACGTTTGGCGTCGGAGGCACCGATGTGCGCTGCGCCGAGGACATGATCGGGTGATACGCCGTCGGACATTCGTCGTGTTCGCGGCCGGCGCTTGGGCCGTTGTGTCGCTCGCGCTACGCGCGCAGCAGACAGGCAAGGCGCCCAAGATCGGTCTGCTCGCTCCGAGGACCGAACCGACACCCGGGGATCGGATCGACCTGGAGACTCTCCGTTCGGGTTTGCGTGACCTGGGCTGGGTCGACGGAAAGAACCTCTCCATCGAGACCCGGTGGGCGGGTGCTGGTCCGCAACGCCAGCGCGAACTCGCCGCCGAACTCAAGGCCCTTCCGGTCGCGCTGATCCTGGCGCTAGGCTCGTCTTCCATCCGCGCAGCGCGTGATGGTGCTCCCGGTGTGCCGATCGTCATGATCAACGCTGGAGACCCGATAGGCGCCGGGTTCGTCGCCAGTCTGGCTCGGCCTGGTGGCGATCTGACTGGAACTTCGGCGATGGGCGAGCAGGTTCTTGCCAAACAACTGGAGCTGCTGTCGGCTGCCGTGCCCCAACTCAGGCGAGTTGGCGTTCTGATGAACAGTACCAATCCTGCCAACGGGTTCTTCTTCGACGCGATGTCGCAGCGGGCGCGGACGCTTGGCTTGCGCCTCGATCGCATCGAGGTCGCGGTGGAAGACGAATTGGACGGAGCGATCGCGCGCGCCAAAGGTGGCGCGCTAGTTGTCGTGAGCGATCCCCTGTTCTTTCCGCACCGCGACCGCCTCGTCGAGCTGACCCTGCGCTTCCAAGTGCCGTCCGTTTTCGGCGGCCACGAGTATGTCGCCGCCGGCGGTTTGATGTCCTATCTCTCATCCAACGCGTGGCATTGGCGTACCGCAGCCAGCTTCGTCGACAAGATACTCAAGGGCGCGAGGCCCGCCGACATTCCGGTGGAGCAGCCAAACAAGTTCGAGCTGGTGATCAACTTGAAGACCGCGAAGGCGCTCGGCGTTGTCGTCCCGCAATCTTTGCTCGCACGCGCCGACGAATTGATCCGGTAGGTTCGACGCCCAGCGCCCCCTCGCGTCGGCGAACCCGCCGATCGGCGCCGGTGCGGGTGTCGTCGAAAGCGTGGTCGGGCCGGGCGGGCGCCGCGGCCGCGCGCCCCCCCCTTCGCCGCTCCTGCCCCTGCTATCCTCGCCGATCGCCGTGAATTCAGCCCGAACCTACAGACGAGAGGACATGCAATGAACTCGGGGAAGTGGATTGTCGCAGCCGCCTTGCTGGTCGCCCCCGATCTCGCGATGTCGCAGGACAAGCCGTACCCGAAGGCGAAAGTGAGCTTCGACGATTTCAAGAGCCTCGTTTCCGAGGTCGAGCCTCATCGCGCGAAACGACTCGTCAATCTCGATCGCTTTCTGGCGATGAGCAAGGAGAGGGGCGTCGTCGTCCTGGATACGCGTTCGGCTTTCCGCTACGAGCGAATCCACATCCGAGGAGCGAAGCACCTGAGCTTCACCGACTTCACCCAGGCCAGCCTCGGCAAGGTCATCCCCTCGTTCGAAACGACGATACTGATCTACTGCAACAACAACTTCGAAGGCAACCAGACGGATTTCGCCTCCAAGATCGCCGTGCCGGAGAATCGTCCGGCCCAGCAGTTCGCCGCGCAGGCGAAACCACTGATGATGGCGCTGAACATTCCGACCTACGTCAACCTCTACGGCTACGGCTATCGCAACGTCTACGAACTGGACGAACTGGTCGATGTGAGAGATCCGCGTATCTCCTTCGAGGGGTCGATCGTGGATCCGAAGCGACGGTAGCGGGTGGAGGGCGCTGTCGGCGATCCGGCCTGTGCCCCCGGCGAGTGGGGACGACCCGCCGGTCGCGCATTCGACGTGCGCCGGCGGTCGTTCTCGTCGAGCGGCGCCTCGACCACCCGACGCCGGGCCCGGACGATCGCGCTCCGGACACCCGCTAGAATAGCCGCCTCGACGCGCCGGTGTGGCCGCCACGCGATCCGACCGAGAAGGAGACCCTCCATGTCCAAGGCTGGCTTCACCGTCCGGGCATTCGGCTACTACCTCGTCGCGCTGGGAATCGCCTTGGTCGCGGTCCCGAATCTCCTGCTCGGCGCCTTCCTGATGCCGGAGACGAACGAAGTGTGGATCCGCGTCGTCGGTCTGCTGGTGTTCAACATCGGCGTCTACTACATCGTCGCGGCGCGAAGCGAAGTCATCGAGTTCTTCAGGACCACCATCGTCACGCGCGCCCTGATCTTCGCCGGGTTCGCGGCGTTCGTGCTCGCCGGTCTCGCCAAGCCGATGCTGATCGGCTTCGGCGCGGTGGATTTCCTCGGCGGGTTGTGGACCTGGCGCGCACTGAAGAGCGCGTCGTGACGCCCGACCTGGCGCGCCACCGGGCGCGCAACGGCTTCCTGTTGGCGATGCTCGTCCCCGCGCTCGCTCAGGCGTCGTTCAACGCCGCCCCGTGCTCGACGATCGACTGCCATTTCCTGGGGATCGGCGTGCTCGTCGGCGCGCTCGGAGGACTGCCGGTGTCGGCGTTGATCTTCGCCGCCCTGCACTTCGCATTCGTTCACCCCGAGCGTTCTCGGGGCAAGCAGACGCTGCTCGGCGCCTTTGTCGGCCTCGTCGCCTTCGAGGTCGCGGCGCTCGTCGGCGCCTGCCACGCGGTGTGGCGACACCCGCCCGGATATCGCGGGGGATCCCCCTGGGAGGCGTTCCTGGTGGCGTACGCGATCCTCGCCATCCTCTCGGTGCTCTACGTGCGGTCCGCGCCGCGTTCGTCACGCGCATGAGACGGTCGAGACGGTCGCACCGAGACGCGGTTCGCGCGGTTCGCGCGGACGCTCGGCCGGCCACCGGCATCCGATGACGGTATCCTCGGGGCGACACCAGCCGGCGCACCGTCAGCCACCTCGACGCCACCATGATCGACATCCGCCGTATCGAGCCGCACGAGTGGCCGGCGTACCGCGTGTTGAGGCTGCGCTCGCTCCAGGACTCCCCGGACGCCTTCGGAAGCACCTACGCGCTGGAGGCGAGCCGCCCCGACGACCTCTGGGCCGCGCGGATCCGGGACGGGGCGACGTCCGGGAAGGACCTCGCGCTCTTCGCCCGGATCGATGATGAACCGTGCGGGCTGGTCTGGTGCAAGATCGCCGCCGACGATCCGGCGGTCGCGAACCTGTACCAGATGTGGGTCGCGCCGGAACGGCGCCGGCAAGGCGTCGGAGCCCGCCTTCTGACCGAGGCGATCGGGTGGGCCACCCGGGCCGGTGCGACGGTGCTCCGCCTCGGCGTCACCGCCGCCGAGTCGCCCGCGGTACGACTCTACTCCGCCCACGGCTTCGTCGAGGTCGGAGCGCTCGAGCCGCTGCGTGCCGGCTCGCCGCTCTCGGCGAAGACCATGGAGCGCGCGCTGCGTACCGCCTGACTTCCCGATCCCGCGAAACGCCGACCGGTGCGCATCGTTCCCGGACCTCTCAGGACATGCGCCTCCACTCGTTGCACTTCCGCGTCGCGCGCGCCGCTTTCGACGCTCACACTGGACCCGGACTCGACGCGGACTCTCGCCCGGTGCCCGACGTCGGCTTCGCCCTCGGCACGAGCGCGGTCCAGGCCCCTGCGGTCCCTGCCGGGGCGGGCGCTGCACCGCGGCGCCGCGGCTAGCCCGGCGTCAGGCATCGCGATGCGCGCGTCCTCCCTGGTCGTCGTTCTCGTCGCCTCGCTGGCGCCGTGCCTCGCTCCCGCAGCCTCCGGGATCGCGCCGCTCGCCTACGACTCGGCGGCCGACGAAGCATGTGCGCGGGACCAGCGGACACCGATCGACTCCGCATGGATCGCCGAGCTCCAGAGTCGCCTGCCCGAGGCGCAAGCGCTGTGGTCCGTGCTCGGGCCCCGGATGTTCGACGCCGCCTCGAAGGCGGTCGGCCGCACCGTGGCGCCGCCGTCGGTTCCGGTCAGGCTCACCTTGTGCGCCGTTCCGTCGCAATCGTATGGGTTCGGCGGGCCTCTGGTGAACATGCGTTTCGCCTTGAGTTCCTTCTCCGCCGAGCCCGTCCCGTTACGGGTCAAGATCGATACCGCGTTCCACGAGAGCCTCCACCCGTTCGTCCAGCGATTCGCCCCCGCGAATTCGCCTATGCTGCGCCTCCATGCCGCGGAGCCTTCCTGCGTCCGGAACCACCTGCACCTGCTGTCGCTCCAGAAAGCGGTACTCTTGTCCCTCGGGCAGGCGCGCGAGCTCGCCGATTTGATCCAGGTCGACGAGCGGCTACCATCCGGCTGCTACAAGCGCGCATGGGCGATCGTGAACGAGACGCCGGAGACATACCTACAATATGTCCGCGAACTGGCCGACGGCGCCTGACGGGTCGGACGCGGTGTTCGTCTCTCCAGGGACGGCCGCGGTTCGGGAGGAGTCGTGATCGCGAACCGCGCACGGTCTATGATGGCCCCGCGGTCCCGGCGCTGCGCCGTGATCCGCTCAGCAGCCCGGCGTTCGGGCCTGCACGCTCGTTCGTTTCAGGAGCATTCGTGTTCGACCACGTCGTCTTCGGTGTCAGCGACTACGCCGCGAGCAAGGCGTTCTTCCTCGAAGCGCTCGAACCGCTCGGCGTCGCGGTCGTCTCGGAGGGAGCGCTCGGCATCGAGCTCGGCCGCCCGGGCGACCACGCGTCGCTGTGCATACGCCTCGTGCCCGAGGCGAAGCCTTCGCATCTCCACTTGGCGTTCACCGCCGCGAGTCGCGCGCAAGTCGACGCCTTCTATCGTGCCGCCCTGAAGGCCGGCGGAATCGACAACGGACCTCCCGGGCTGCGACCGAACTACCACGCCGACTACTACGCGGCGTTCGTCATCGCTCCGGACGGACACAACGTCGAAGCGGTCTGCCACGAACCCGATACCTCGCAGGGGGTCACCCGGCAGGCGGCGCCCGCCGGCCGGCGCGGATGAACCCGGCGGTGGACCGCATCAGCATCGCCGCGCTTCGTCGCCGCCTCGACACGACCGTCGGCTCGGCACCGGCGTATCTGCGCTGGATCGAGCGCTGCGATCCGGCGGTGGTCGGGGCGTATCGCACGGCGCGGCGCGGGTTCCTGCTCTACCGCCTTCCGGCGTCGTTCGCCCTGATTCTGCTCGCCCTGGTTCTCAAGGGGTTGCGACTCGTCCCGGCAGGCCATCCGCTCGTCCAGCTGTCGCTTATCGCCTCGATCGTCCTGATCGCGTGGCCGTTGCCGTACCTGCGGCTCGCGGCGACCGCGTGGTCGTTCGCGCCCTCGACGCCGGACCACCGGTGGAGGCTGCGCCTGCTCGCCGTGGTCCTGTTCGCGACCGGCGCGGTCACTCTGCTGGGCTACGCGGGGCTGGCGCTCCTGGTTGCGTACGGGCTGGTGGGACCGACGCGGTAGGCGCCGTGTTCTCGATATGCAGCCCGAGCGTTCGACCGCACGGATCCACCGGCCGTCCGCACATCGTCCGCGGGTGTCGGGGCGTGTCGAGGCTCGCCCCGCCCGCGACGGATCCTGAGCCGCATGCGTAGCCATCCGTGGACCTACGCGGTCGCCTGGCTTTGGGCGGCGCTCTTCGTGGTTTCGGCGGCATGGAGCTCGGTCGTGTCGTCCGACATGCCGTTGCCGGGACTCAGAGACCTCGCCGCCTCGAGCTACCGCTTCCAG
>CAZQTL010000093.1:9127-15168 GCA_964595975.1 uncultured Thermoanaerobaculia bacterium
CGACATGCCGTTGCCGGGACTCAGAGACCTCGCCGCCTCGAGCTACCGCTTCCAGATGGCCGCCGTGCTCGTCGCCGGCGCCGGCTACTTGTCGATCGGCGACTGGGTGACGCCCAAAGGCCTGCGCGTCGTCTACTGGCTGGCGCTGACGATGGCGATCGCCGGCGCCGTACAATGGTCTGTTCCGTTCGCCCTCGCCTGCGCTTCGTTCTGCGCCGCCGCCAGACCGTCGAATTGGAGGTCGGCCGCGAGTCGTTGAATGCCACCGATTCGAACGAATCCTGCGCCGTCCCGGGTCCGTCCCGGTGCGCGGACACGCCCAGGAGCCGCGGCGCCGATCGATGCGCGCAGGCCCGGCCAGAAACAGCGCTACGCGTCACACCCTCTCGTTCCGACCTTCCGCCACCCGCTCTAACCGCCGGCCGGACTCCGCCGTCAGGACGCACATGACCCGCTCGTCGCATCGACAGCACCCGCCGTCCGAACCCGCGGACTCGCCGCTGCGCGCAGCGATCACGGCGGCCGCGAGCGCCCGGGGCCGGCGCGCCGCGGGGGTCCGACTGAGCATCTCCGCCGAAGCGGAGTGGTTCCGTCCGCCGAACGCCGACGATCCCGTCTTCGTCAAGTGGATCTGCTGGCGGCTGGTATCGCGACGCGGATTTCCGGTCACCAAGCCGGTGTACGGTGTCGTTCACGGCGAACTGGCGGCGGACACGTTACGCGACCCGTTGCGTCGCTGGTTTCCGGACCACGCGGTCGTCGTCGACCACGACATCGCACTCGACTGAACCACCGCGGGACCGGCGGTCGCCGCCGAGCCGCCGACCTTCGCGACCGATGCCATCCGAACTCCTCGCCCGGGTGTCGAAGTCGTGGTTCTCGAACTACGACGACGCGCTGTCGCTGGAGGTTCGCTGCGGCGGCTGCGATCGCTGGACGCCGGTGAGCGTCCGCTGGCACGAGACCCGTCCGGGCACCGGCGACGTCGAGCTCCCCGTCGACGCCCGGGCGCGACCTTTCGTCCTGACGCGCCACGTCGACGGCGCCTGCGCCTGCGGCGCCGGGTATCGGCTGGTGCTGACCGGGGCCGCCGGCGGCCGGCACGGGGAGGAGCAGTACGGCGTCGCCGCGCTGGAGTCGGGCGGACGGCGATTCGTCTAGCGTCCGACGCCGGCCCGCGAGGCGGGAACGCCCCGGGCCGGTCGCCGGTACGATAGGCGTCGCGATCCGCACCCACCGATGATTCCACCGTGAAAGTCGCCGTTCGCCGCCCCAACGCCGTTTCCGGAGCGCCGTTGCCGATCGGCAAGTACGCGGATGTCTGCTGCGCGCTGGATCGACTGGCCACCAGGCTGGTCTGGATCGAGCCGCGCCAGGGCCTCGTCGAGCTTCCCGATCACCGGCAGCCGCTGCGGGTGACACTCGTCATGGGAACGAAGAACCGGCCCGAGTTCGTCTCGAATCTGTTCGCGCGCCTGGAACTCGCCGCGTTGCCGTCGGATCTGGCGGCCGAGGTCGTGCTGAACATCTGGCTGCCGAAGGAGTCGGTGCACGAGTTGTGGTTCGATGGCGCGAACGACCCGCCCGATCCGATCGTCCAGTGGGCCGCCGACCATCGCTGGCAGGTCGAGGAACTGCCCGGCCCGGGGCGGGTGTGGTTCGGCGAAGCACCGACGCGCGCCGCGAAGAAGCGCGCGCGTTCGGTCGGCGACACCTGACATGCCGGTCGTTCGCGCGCGCGGGTTCGCGGTCGTCGCCGCTCATCGGTGGTGTCGGCGCCGCGCCGTCCTCGGGCGCTAGGTGGCGGATGCGTCGGCTCGCGCTCGTCGTCGCGCTGCAGGTCGCACCGGCGGCCATCGCGCGGGATGCCCAGGGGGTCGTGCTGCGCCACGGCCGCACGATCGTCGTCGCCGACGACCGGCGGCGGACCGCGACCGTGTCCGTTCTCGCGCCGGCCCGGACGATAGGCGACGCATGTTCGCGCGGGCGTTGATCGCCTTCCTGGCGTTGCCTGGTCTGGTCGCCTTCGCCGTTCCGATCGCGTGGCTCCGGCTCGATCCGGACGCCGCCTTCGGTCAGCCGCTGGGCCTGCTGCCGCTCGCCGCCGGCACCGTCGGGCTACTCTGGTGCGTCCGCGACTTCGTCGTTTCCGGCGAGGGCACGCTCGCCCCCTGGGCGCCGCCGCGCCGTCTGGTCGTCGTCGGCCTCTACCGCTACACCCGCAATCCGATGTATATCGCGGTGACGATGATCCTGCTCGGCTGGTCGGTCGCCTTCGCCTTGCGCGGCCTGTTCATCTACACGATGATGGTCGCGATCGCGTTCCACCTGCGGGTCGTGCTGGGAGAAGAGCCGTGGCTCGCACGCACCTACGGCAGCCAATGGCGGGAATACGCCGCCCGGGTACCCCGGTGGTTCCGGCGGCCGCGGCGCTAGTCGCGCTCTGCGCGCCTTCGACGTCCGGCCGCCCGAAGACGCGAAATGTCACCGGCCCCTGCGAGGAGAACGAGAATGCCCGCCCGACGAACCCGGGCGGCGCCGACCCGGCGATTCGCGAAGAAGACGCCGGCGGCCGACGAAGGCAAGTCCCCTTCGCAACTGATCGACCAGCGAATCGCCGAGCTCGGGGACTGGCGTGGCGAACGGCTGGCGCGGCTCCGAGCGCTGATTCGGGCGGCGGATCCCGGGATCACCGAGGAGTGGAAGTGGAACACGCCGGTGTGGTCGTGCCACGGGATCGTCTGCACCGGCGAGACGTACGCGAAGGTGGTGAAGCTGACCTTCGCGAAGGGCGCGTCGCTCGCGGACCCGTCGAAGCTCTTCAATGCCAGTCTGGACGGAAACACGCGCCGGGCCATCGACGTCGCGGAGGGCGCGAGCGTGGACGCGACCGCGCTCGAGGCGCTCGTCCGTGCGGCGGTGGCGCTGAACAAGGCCGCCGACGGCGCGGGTTGACGGTCCCTCCAGGCGATGCCGACCGATGTTGCTCGTTCTCGTCGGACCGAAGGGCAACGGGAAGTCGTTCGCCGGCGGATCCCGGCTCTCGGCGAGCGCCGCGAAGACGCTCCGAGCCTCTCCGACAATGGCGGCATCGTGGCACCATTGCGAACACCGGCCCGGACGCGTCATCGGCGCCGACTCGCCGCCTGGGCGCTGGGGTGCGCGCTGGGTTCGTCGCCGGTTCACCTGCTCGCCGATGCGGCGCGGAATCGGCCTCCCGCCGAGCCCGGGGAACGGGAGATCGCCGTCGCCCCGCTGCCGTCGACGACGAGGCTCGGCGCATACACGGTGACGCTCACCGAGCCCGCGGACCCGGAAGAGCGAGCGCTCGGCGGCAGCGGCGGCCCGCTCCTGGCGATGACCGTGACGAGGCCCGGTCGTCCGCCGCTCGGCCCGACGACAATCCAGTCGCTCTGGATGTACGGTAGAGTCGAGGACGCCGGCCCACCCCGGTTCTCTTCGTGGAGCAAGACCGGCGTCTCGAATCTGGTGAAATGCCGTCTGGCCTGGGCACCCGCGGCGGGCCGGTACTGCGCGGTCTGGTGCCAGGACTACGAGTCGACCGGAACCGGTCTGGTGGCAACCGGGACGCGACGAGAGAACCTGCCGTGTCGTTGAGCGGCTGCCGGAACGCGTCGCCGGCCATCGGGGCCGCGTGTTCGCCGGCGGACCCGCAGGAGGGGTGAATCATGAGCGCCCGCCCGATGCGCACGTACCAGGGATCCTGTCATTGCGGAGCGGTTCGCTTCGAGATCGAGACCGATTTCCCTGAACTCACGATGTGCGATTGCTCGATCTGCAAGCGCAAGAACGCGCTGATGGTCAAGGTCCCGGAGAGCCGGTTCCGCCTGATCGCCGGCGAGGCGTCGCTCACCGAGTACCAATTCCACACGAGGACCGCGCGCCACTTCTTCTGCAAGGTCTGCGGCATCTACCCGTTCCACCGCAAGCGGGTCACGCCGGACAACTTCGGCGTCAACGTGCACTGCCTCGAGGGCTTCTCGCCCGAGGGCATTCCGGTGCGCCAGGCGGTCGGCGCGGCGATGCCCTAGCGGCGCTTTGCACGAGCGCGCGCGCGGTTATCCTATGCCGCCCGATGCGGCTGGTTCGCCGCCGCGCCGGCCGACCCGACCGTCCGGCCGTCCGACCTCGCCGCGCATTCGATCGTAATGTCCATCCTCGGCTCGCTCATCGATCTCGTCGCCGGCGCCGCACAGGTGGTCGCCGACGCCTTCTCGGCGTTCCGGCCGGGTCGCGGGGAACGACCGCGGGCCGCGACGCGCCCGGTGCTCGTCCTGCGGCTCATCGTCTTCGCGCCGGCGTCCTACGTGTTCACCTCGCTCGCGTGGTTCCTCTACGCCGGCCTCGATCTGGCCCGGGCGCACGTCGTCACCTACGGCCTGTTCGCGGCCGCGACGCTGATCGCCGCGTGCCTCGCGCTCGCCCTCGCCTACCAGGCCGTCCGGGCCGCCTGGCGACTGCTGACCGGCGACGTCGACGAGGCCGAAGCCCGGGGAACGGTGTCGACACGCGAGTCGCGGATCGAATCGGCGCGCGCCCGCGCCCGCGCGCGACGGCTCGCCCGGCCCGGCGAGCCGGTGGCGAGCGAGCCCGGCGAGGAGGCGGGCGCGTCGACGCGAGACACGACACCCGCCGCGCCGCGCCGCGACCGGCGCTGATCCGGCGTCGGCGGCCGATCACGCGCGCCGCGCCTTCGTAGTTCAACCGACCCACACCACTTCGCACACCCGCTCATGACGCCCGACGACGATCGCCACGCGCACCTGCGCGCCCTGAACAAGCGCTTCATCCACAACTTCGTCACCAACGACGTCGCTGCGCACGACGCGATCCTCCATCCGGGCTTCACCGCGATCACGCCGACCGGCGCGTACGTGGATCGGGCCGCCTACCTGCGCTACTGGGCGCACGGCTTCGATCCGGCGGTCATCGTCTACTGGGACATGCGCGACGAACGGATCGCGGTGTTCGACGGCGTCGCGCTGGTTCGGGCCACGAACAAGTGGATCCGCAACGGTGAAGGCGGCGCCGTCGCCGGCATGACCTGCTACACCGACACCTATGTCGACACCGGCGGCCGCTGGCTGTGCATCCAGGCCCAGCTCACGCCGGTCGCGGAAGCGAACCATCCGCCGGACGACACGATCGTCTGCCAGTACCACGAAGGCGTCCTCGTCCCACCGGGGACCGCGTTCGGCATCGCCCGTTCCTAGGGAAGCTCCTCCCGCGCAGGCGCGATCACGGTCATCGAACCGTACCGGGACAACGACAGGGTCCCGGCCTACCGGCACTTAGCCGGCCACGGCCGCGGGATTCCGGAAGGCCGCACGTACATCGACCGCTGGGTCGAGCCGTCCTTCGCTCGACGCTGCCAGCGCATGGGGTGCTCCGACCTCGAGGACCTTCAAGCCTGGGTGCCGCATTGGCGCGGCGCCGGCGCGACCTTCGAAATCGTCCCCTTCCTGCGCGACGCGAAGGCCCGCGGCGGCCGCCTTCCCATCGGCCCGCGTTTGGTTCATGCTGGTCTTGGAGACCGACAATGAGCAACGTACGAGTCGCGTGTTTCGCGGTGTCGCTCGACGGCTACGGGGCGGGACCGGACCAGAGCCGCGAGCATCCGCTGGGGGTGGGCGGACTCGGCCTCCATGAATGGTCGCATGCGACCCGGACGTTCCGCGCGATGTTCGGGATGGAGGGCGGAAGCACCGGAGTCGACGATTCGGCGATCGAGCGCGGCTTCCGCGGTGTCGGCGCCTGGATCCTGGGCCGGAACATGTTCGGGCCGGTGCGGGGCGAATGGACGCCCGAATGGCGAGGCTGGTGGGGCGAGAATCCGCCGTACCACGTGCCGGTGTTCGTCCTCACCCACTACCCGAGGGCCCCGATCGTCATGGACGGCGGGACCACGTTTCACTTCGTGACCGGCGGCATCCACCGGGCGCTCGACCTCGCGCGGGAGGCGGCGGCGGGCGAGGACGTGCGGATCGGCGGCGGCGTCGCGACGGTGCGGGCGTACCTGC
>CAZQTL010000094.1:0-14940 GCA_964595975.1 uncultured Thermoanaerobaculia bacterium
ATCGGCTCCTGGAAGACGAGACCGATGCGGGCGCCGCGGACGGCGCGCAGCTCGCTCTCCGGCAGGCCGAGGAGCTCGCGTCCGTCGAGCCGGATCGAACCGCCGGCGATGCGGCCCGGCGGCGGCACCAGGCCGAGGATCGCCAACGCCGTCAGGCTCTTGCCCGAGCCCGATTCACCGACCAGGCCGACGATCTCGCCGCGCTCGACGGTGAGGCTCGCGCCGCGCACGACCTCGAACGGACGCTCGCCGCCCGGGAAGCGGATCTCCAGTCCGGAGACTTCGAGCAGCGGCGGCGCGGGCGAGCTCATCGGTTGCGGGAGCCGGGAGCTCCGCCTCAGCGGCGCTGCCGCCGCCGGGCAGGAGCGGCGCGCCCGGCCGCCGACCGCGACTGCAGCCAGTTCACCGTCAGGGCGACGGCGTAGCCGGTCGCGCCGCGCCGCTTGCTGTCGCCGCCGACGTACGCCGGACCGGCGATGTCGAGATGCGCCCATTCCTCCACCTCGCCGACGAACTGCGACAGGAAAGCCGCGGCGGACGAGGCGCCCCCCCAGCGGCCGGCGGAGTTGCGGAGATCGGAGTGGCTGCCGCGCATCTCGTCGAGGAACTCGGGCCACAGCGGCAGCCGCCAGAGCCGCTCGCCGGCCGCCCCTGCCGCCGCGAGGAGACCCGAGGCGAGGTCGTCCGAGGGACTGAAGAGCCCGGCGCCGGTCTGCCCGAGGGCGACGACGCAGGCGCCGGTGAGGGTCGAGTACTCGACGATCGCCTCCGGCCTGTCGCTCGCCGCCCAGGCGAGCGCATCGGCGAGGACCATGCGCCCCTCGGCGTCGGTGTTGGTGATCTCGACCGTCTTGCCGTTGCTCATGCGGACGATGTCGCCGGGCCGGTAAGCCGCGCCGTCCGGCATGTTCTCGGCGAGCGGCAGATAGGCGCGCAGGCGGACCGGCAGGTCGAGCCGGTGCACCGCCTCGAGGATGCCGAGCACCGCGCAGGCCCCCATCTTGTCCCACTTCATCTCGTCCATCTGCGCCGCCGGCTTGATCGAGATGCCGCCGGTGTCGAAGGTGATCCCCTTGCCGACCAGGGCGACGACCGGAGCTGCCGCTCGGCCCCTGCCGCCGCCGAGGTCGATCCGCACCAGCCGCGGGGGCTGACGCGAGCCACCGCCGACCGCAAGGATGCCGCCCATCCCGCGCCGCTTGAGCTCCGGCTCGGCGAGCACCTGGATCGTCGCCCCCCAGCGCCGCGCGAGCGCCCGCGCCTGGCGCACCATCCACTCGGGCGAGGCCTCGTTCGGCGGCGTGTTGCCGAGATCGCGCGCCAGCGCCACGCCTTCGGCGATAGCGATACCGCGGGCGAAGCCGGCCCCGTAGGCCCGGCGCCAGCTGCCGCCGGGCTCTGCCGGTACGGCGACGGTCGCCGCCTTGAGTGGCGTGCCGGTCGGCTTCGGCAGATAGGCCCCGAAGCGGTAGTCGGCGAGGGCGAGCCGGCGCGCCAGCCGCTCGGCCGCCGCTTCGCCGAAGAAGGCGGGGTGCTCCGGCACGACCAGGCCGAGCGTGGCGGCCCGCGCGCTCTTCGCCGCCTCGATCGCCCGGTCGACGAAGGCCACCGCGCGCTCCGCGGTGAAGTCGGCGCGCCTGCCGAGGCCGAGCAGGGTCAACGAACGTCCCCTGCCGCCGAGCGGCATCTCCGCCGCGCGGTCGTTCTCGCCGGTGAAGCGCAGCGCCGCGGCGAGGCTCCTGGCCGTTCGCGCCGCTTCGGCGCCGAGGCGCGAGAACCCGGGATCGGCGTCGCTGAAGACGCCGCACACGAGCTTGTCGCCGGGTACCGCACGGCCCTTCGCCAGTTGGACTTCGAGCCGCCGATTCGCCACTTAACCGCCCTCCTCCGCCGCCTGCAGGCGGTCGCGTACGAGCTGCATATCCTCCCACGTCGGCCGCTTCCAGGCGGCATTCCGCAGCAGCGCCGCCGGATGGTAGGTGACCCGCACCGGGATGCCGCGCACCTCGTGCCATTCGCCGCGCAACCGCGACAGCGAGGCGTCGGTGCCGAGCAGCTCCTGGGCGGCGATCCGTCCGAGTGCGACCAACACGTCGGGCCGCACGAGGTCGATCTGGCGTTCGAGGTAGCTGCGGCAGGCGCGCGTCTCGTCGGGCTCGGGATCGCGATTGCCCGGCGGGCGGCACTTGACGATGTTGGCGACGTAGACCGCATCGCGCTCGAGGCCGATCGCGGCCAGGATCTTGTTCAGCAGCTCGCCGGCGGCGCCGACGAACGGCAGGCCCTGGCGGTCCTCTTCGGCCCCCGGCCCTTCGCCGACCAGCATCAGCCGGGCGCGCGGATCGCCGCTGGCGAAGACGGTCTGCGTCCGCGTCGTGCAGAGTTTGCACTGCCGGCAGCCGGCGACCTGCTCGCGCAGCGTCGCGAGCTCCGCCACGACCTCGGCCTCGGGCAAGCGAGCGGCGGCAGGTCGGACGGGACGCTCCGCCGGCGTGGCGGCCCTGGCTTCCTCTCCAGCTCCGGCCGCCTTCGGCGGCTGCGCGCCTGGCGGCGCGCCGGAACCGGCCTGGAGGTAGAGATCGCTCCAGCCGAGATCCGCCAGGTACTGCAGCAGCTCAGCTTCGTCCGGACCCGGTTTCACGATTCGCCTCCCGCTGGACGAGGAAGTCGGCCAGAGCCGCTTCGAAGCGATCGAACAGGGCGCTGGCGATCGCCGCCTTGGGCCGGCGCGAGATCGTCTCGGGCGGCGCCGTCGGGCTGAAGACCGTCACCTCGTTCTGCTCAGCGCCGAATCCGATGTCGCCGCGCGAGATGTCGTTGGCGACCAGGAGATGGGCCCCTTTCGCGGCGAGCTTGCGCGCCGCCTCCATCGCGGACAGCGTGCTCTCGGCGGCGAAACCGACGCGCAGGGCCCGGGGTGCGAACTGCGGCAGAGAGGCGAGGATGTCGGGGTTGGCGATCAGCGCGATCTCCGGGGTTCCCTGGTGGCGCTTGATCTTCTCGTCGGCGTAGGCGGCGGGGCGGAAATCGGCGACCGCCGCCGCCATGACGATGAGATCGGCGCCGGGGGCATGGCGGTGGACGGCGGCCTCCATCTCGAGGGCGGTGCGGACATCCTGACGCTCGACGCCGGCGGGAGTCGGCAGGGTCACCGGCCCGGCGACGAGCAGCGTGCGCGCTCCGCGCCTCGCCGCCTCGGCGGCGAGAGCGAAGCCCATCTTGCCGCTCGAGCGATTGCCCAGGTAGCGCACCGGGTCGATCGGCTCCTGGGTCGGTCCGGCGGTGACCAGCACGGTGCGGCCGGCGAGAGTCCGCCGCGGCGAGCTCGCGGCATCGAAGGCTTGCTCGCACGCGTCGGCGATCGCCGACGCCGACTCGCACGCATCGGCGATCGCCGATGCTTCGGCCAGCCGGCCGAGGCCGATCTCGCCCGAGGCGAGGGCGCCGGTCTCCGGTCCGACGAAGGTGGCGCCGGAGCGGCGCAGCCGTTCGACGTTCTCCTGCAGCGCCCCCTTCTCCCACATCGCGCTGTGCATCGCCGGCGCGACGACCAGCGGACCGCGGAAGGCGAGCGCCGTGGTGGTGAGGAAGTTGGGGGCGAGCCCGAGGGCGAGCGACGAGAGGGTGTGCGCCGTCGCCGGGGCGATGCAGAGCACCTCGGCCCAGCCCGCGGCGACGATGTGCTCTTCCACGCCCTGGCGCCCCGGCTCGAGATACTCCTCGCCGTAGACCGGATGGCCGGAGAGGACTTCGAGCGTCAGCGGGCTGACGAAGCGCGCCGCCGACGGCGTCACGGCGCAGCGGACCTCGTGTCCGCGCTCGCGCAGCCGGCGCACCAGGTCGGCCGCCTTGTAGGCCGCGACCCCGCCGCAGACGCCGAGCAGGATGCGGCGTCCCCGGGCGGGATGGGCGGCGCTGCCGCCGCCCTCCGGGCTCACTCGGTGGGTTCCGCCGGAGGCGCTTCGACCGGTTCGGGGACC
Organism: uncultured Thermoanaerobaculia bacterium; assembly: GCA_964595975.1. GTDB lineage: Bacteria > Acidobacteriota > Thermoanaerobaculia > Multivoradales > JAGPDF01 > JAGPDF01. Next base: position 3,981 of record CAZQTL010000094.1, read on the forward strand.
GGCGCCGGGCCGTAGTCCCAGTCGACCAGGTTCTCGACCACTTCGCGCATCGCCACTCGCGACGGCTTCCGGTTCGGCATCTCGAGTCGCGGCTTGGCGCCCCGGACGAGCTGCTCGGCGCGCTTGGCGGCGATCAGGATGTAGCGGAAGGTGCTGTCGATGCGGTCGGGAATCTGTTCCATGAAGGCTCCTCGGCGTGCCCACCTCCGGAGATGGGCCGCGGTCTCAAGCGACGGCGTCAGGTCTTTGGGACGCTGGAGAAGTCCGCCAGGATCGCCGCGACGCGCTGCTGCATGCGCGTCAGGCGACACCGTTTCTCCAGCACGATCGCCGCCAGCGCCTGGCTGGCGCGCGCGGCATCGTCGTTGATAATAACATACTGGTAGCGGTCGAAACGCTTGATTTCCCAAAGGGATACGGCCAGTCGGCGGGAGATCTCCTCGGCCCCGTCGAGGCGCCGGCCCTCGAGCCGCTGCACCAGGTCGGCGTACGACGGCGGCAGGATGAAGATGCTGTAGGCGGCCGGGAAGCGGTGCATGAGGCGCTCGGCCCCCTGCACGTCGAGATCGACGACGACGTCCACCCCCTGCTCGAGGAACGGCAGCACCGCCGCGGTGGAGGTGCCGTAGTAGTTGCCGTGCACCTCGGCCCACTCGAGGAAGAGGTCCTCGGCGATCATGCGCTGGAAGGTCTGGACGTCGGTGAAGTGATAGTCCTTGCCGTCCACCTCGCCGAGGCGCGGGCGCCGGGTGGTGTGGCTGACCGAGAACTCCATGCTGCCGGAGTCGGTGAGCGAGTCGATCAGGTTGCGGATCAGCGTCGTCTTGCCGGCCCCCGAAGGGGCCGAGAGCAGGAAGAGCTCGCCTTGCGTCCGCCTCTCCGCCGGCAGGGCGGCACCGCCCGCCCCCGGCACCGTGTTCTCATTCGACATTCTGCACCTGCTCCCGGATCTGTTCGCAGAGCAGCCGGGCATCGAGCCCGAGCTGCACGACGCGTGTGTCGCGACACTTGGCGCACAGGGTGTTGAGCTCGCGCAACAGCTCCTGGGCCAGAAAGTCGAGGTGCCGGCCGATCGGACCGTCGCGCCGGGTGACTTCCCGCAACTGTTCGAGGTGCGCCGCCAGGCGGTCCATCTCCTCCTGGACGTCGCTCTTCTCCGCCAGCACGGCGATCTCCGACAGCAGGCGCTCCTCGTCGATGCCGGCGTCGGAGGTCCACTCGCGCAGCCGCAGCCGCACGCTCTCGGCGATCGCCGCGCGCGCCTCGGGCAGCCGCTCGGCGAGCGCTGCCGCCACCTCGAGCAGGCGGGCGACGATGGCGTCGAGCGCCAGCCCGATGCGGCCGCCCTCGGCCGTCCGCGCCGCTTCGAACTGCGTCAGGGCCTCGTCGAGGCTGCGCCAGACCGCGGCGTCGTCCTCCGCGCGCCAGGCGGCGGCCGACTTCTCCACCCGCAGGAAGGCGGGGCTCCGCGCGAGGTCGCCGATCGTCAGCTGACCGACCAGGTCGCCCGAGTCCACCAGCGGCTGACAGGCCACCAGGAGGCGGCGCACCGCCCCCTGACGCAGCTCCACTTCGACGTCGGGGTCGTGCAGGCGCCGCAGCCCGATGGCGACCTCGCAGCGGCCGCGGCGGACGACGGCGTGGATGCGCTCGCGGATCGCCGCCTCGAGGAACCGCAGCTCCTCCGGCAGGCGCAGGACCAGGTCGAGGTAGCGATGGTTGACCCCCTGCAGCGTCGCCGAGACCTGCAGTCCGTGCACGTCGACGATCGACTGCCCGAATCCGGTCATGCTCTTCATCGCCCGCCCCCCGCCTCTCCCGAGAGCTCCTGCACCCGGACGTCGAGCGCCAGCATCTCCCGCTCCAGCAAATCCACCCCTTCGCCGACCGGACTTCGTGGCGCGATCGTCAACGGCCGTCCGAAGACCACGTCGACCCGCGCCCCCGGCAGCGGCAGGACCATTTTGTCCCAACTCCGCAGGAGCTTGCGGCGGCTGGCGCCGATCGCCACCGGCTGGATCGGCAGACCGCTCATCGCCGCGGCGACGATCACCCCCGGCTGCACCTTGCAACGCGGCCCCTTGGGGCCGTCGGGGGTGAAGCCGAGGTCCGAGCCCGAGCGCGCGCGGCGCAGCAGGTCGCGCAGCGCCGCCGCCCCGCCCCGGCTCGACGAGCCGCGACAGGTGTCGATGCCCAGGTGGGCGAGGGTCTGCGAGGTGAGCTCGCCGTCCCAGCTCTGGCTCACCAGGACGCTCATGCGCGAGCCACGGTAGGCGTAGCGCATGAGGATCAGGTAGCGGTGCCAGAAGGCGAGGATGAACGGCCGGCCCTCCGCCTCCCACGAGCGCACGGTGTCGTCGTCGTGGAAACGGAATTCGACCGTCGCGGCGAGGGCGCGGATCAGACCGGAGAGGGCGAGGCTCGCCGGACCGATGCGCCAGTCGTCGGCGGGATCGACCTTGCGCCGGGTGCGTGCGGCCGCCACGTCACTCCCGGAACTGCAGGTCGTAGAGCCGGCGGTAGAGCCCGTCGCCGGCCAGGAGCTCGCTGTGCGAGCCCTGCTCGACGATGCGTCCCGCCTCGAGCACGAAGATCCGGTCGACCATGGTGATCGTCGTCAGGCGATGGGCGATGACGAAGGTGGTGCGATCGCGCATCAGGTTGCCGAGCGCCTTCTGCACCAGCGACTCGGACTCGGTGTCGAGCATCGAGGTCGCCTCGTCGAGAATCAGGATGGGGGCGTTCTTGAGCAGCGCGCGGGCGATCGCCAGCCGCTGGCGCTGGCCGCCGGACAGCCGGACGCCCCCTTCGCCGACGATCGTGTCGTAGCCCTCCGGCAGCTCGAGGATGAACTCGTCGGCATAGGCGGCGAGCGCCGCCTCGCGCACCTTGTCGAGCGGCAGGTCGCGCCGGCCGTAGGCGATGTTGGCGCGCACCGTGTCGTTGAACAGCACGGTCTCCTGGGTCACCAGGCCGATCATGCCGCGCAGGCTGGCCAGCTGGATGTCGCGCACGTCGGTGCCGTCGATGAGGATGCGTCCGCCGGTGACGTCGAAGAAGCGCGGCACGAGGTTGCACAACGTCGTCTTGCCGCCGCCCGAAGGGCCGACGAGGGCGACCGCCTCGCCGCGCCGCACGGTGAGATCCACCCCCGACAGGACCTCCTTCTCCTCGTAGCGGAAGGAGACGTTCTCGAAGCGGATCTCGCGCTCGAGATCGGGCGCGACGACCGCCCCCGGCCGGTCCTGGATTTCGATCGGCATGACCATCAGGCCCCGGATGCGCTGCGCCGCCGCCATCGACTGCTGCACCACCAGGTTGACCTTGTTGAGCTTGCGGATCGGGTCGTACATGGCGTAGAGGCCGATGAGGAACTTCACCAGCACGCCCGGCTCCATCGTCTGCGAGTGGATCGCCCGGCCGGCGAAGACCAGGAAGACGCCGGCGCCGATGACGCCGAGCGACTCGATGACCGGTCCGGAGAGGTTCGACAGCATCTGGCCGCGCAGGTTGGCGCGCAGGTGGCGCCGCGTCGCCTCGCGGAAGCGCGCCTCCTCGAACGCCTCCATGCCGAAGGCCTTGACGACCCGGTGCCCGCGACAGGACTCCGAGACGAGGTTGGCGAGATCGGCGGTGCGCTCCTGCGTGCGATGGCTGGTCTTGCGCATGCTCTTGCTGAACCGCACGATCGGATACAGCACCAGCGGCGCGACGACGACGCAGAAGAGCGCCAGCTTGAACTGGATCGAGAACAGCAGGCAGAGCAGACCGAGGAGCGTCACCGATTGCTGCACGAGGTCGACCAGCCGGGTCGAGACCGCCGCCTGCAGCACGCCGACGTCGTGCACCACGCGGCTCACCAGCTCGCCCGAGGGATGCTCGGCATGGAACCGGCTGGTCTGCGCCAGGGTGCGCGCGTAGAGGTCGTTGCGCATGTCGTTGGTCGCTCCCAGCCCCAGGTGCTGGAAGGCGTAGCCGTTGAGAAAGTCGCTGAAGCTGCGCAGGATGAAGACGGCGACGAACAGGAGAGGGATGAAGTAGATCACCTGCGCCGGGGTGACGTGGAACGCCGCTTTGAGCGCCTCGAGGGCGTCGTGGAGGATGCGGTCGAGGAAGACGCGCGCCTTCTTCGCCTCCTGGAGAGGGTCGACCGGGGCGGGCGCCGTGGTCGCTCCGGCTGAAGGCTCCGCCGCCGGCGGACCTCCATCGCTTTTCGCCGGCAGCAGCGAGCCGAGCCCGGCCGGCATCTGGCTCGAGCCGATCTGCAGCACCTCGCTGAAGATCGGCTCGAGGAGCTGGATCAGCACCACCGTCGAGGCGGCGTAGAGCAGCGTCGCGCCGAGCGCCAGCACCGCCCACTTCCAGTACTTGCGGACGTAGGCGAGAAGGAAGGTCAGGAGCTTCAAGCGACCCGCCCCTCGGGGATCGTCGTCTCGTCGCTGGCGTCGCCGCGGCGGCGTTCCGGCAGATAGGCGGCGATCTCGCGCGCGGCGCGCTGGCTGGCGCCGGAGCGCCCGAGCGCCGGCCGCAGCGCGGCCAGGTCCTGCCGCATGGCGGTCAACCGGGCGGGCGACTGCAGCAGCGCGAGCGCCTCGGCGGCGACGTTCTCGGGCTCCGTCTCCCGCTGCAGCAGCTCGGGGACCGCGCTCCGCCCGAGCACCAGGTTGACGAGGCTGAAATGCGGCAGGCGGACCAGGAGGCGGGCGAGCAGATAGCTCCACAACCCCAGCCGGTAGAGCACCAGCATCGGCGTGCCGAGGAGCCCGACTTCGAGGGTCGCCGTGCCCGAGGCGCAGAGCACCAGGTGGGAGTCCGCGATCGCCTGGAAGCGATCCTCGGGCACCACGTCGAGCGGCTTGCCGGCGGTGGCGGCGTAGTCGGCGAGGTAAGGAGCGAGAAACTCCGCGCTCAGCGAGGGCGCCTGGATCAGCACCGGCTCGACCTCGACCTGCCGCCGCAACGCGTGGGCGGCGGCGATCATGCGCGGCAGCAGGGAGCGGACTTCGCTGCGCCGCGATCCCGGCATCAGCGCGAGGCGCAGCGGCCCGGTAGAAAGCGCCCGCTGCGGGTCGTCCCAGATCCCCGGCAGGATGCCGATCTCGTCGACCAGGGGATGGCCGACATGCGAGGCGGCCACGCCGTGCCGGCGGTAGAAGTCGGCCTCGAAAGCGAACAGCACCAGCATCCGGTCGACGAGCTCGGAGATGCTCTTCACCCTGCCGCGCCGCCAGGCCCAGACCTGGGGACTGATGTAGTAGACGACCGGGATACCCAGCCACTTGAGCTTGCGGGCGAGCCGCAGGTTGAACTCGGGGAAGTCGATCAGCACGGCGACCGCCGGCCGCCGTTTTTCGCAGGCCGCCACCAGCAGGTCCTGGATCTCCTTCGCCCGCGGCAGGATGCCGAGCGCCTCGGAGATGCCGACGACGGATATCTCGCGGCTGTCGGCCACCAGGTCGACCCCCTCGGCGGCGAGCTGCGCCGAACCCAGGCCGAAGGCCCGCACGCCGGGTCGGAGACGCTTCAGCTCGCGCAGCATCCTCGCGCCGTGTTGATCCCCCGAAGCCTCCCCGGCGACCACCAGAAGGTCGCCGGCGCTCATGGGATCGGTGCGGCGGGTCCGGTCGGGAAGGGGTACATCAGCCATCCGAGGAGGATGGCGCCGATCATCATGCCGAGGAAGATCTGCAGGAAGAGCCGCACCTGCTCCCGGCGGCCGCGCCGCCAGAGGAGGGCGAAGAAGACCCCCACCAGCGCCGCGTAGGTGGTCATCAGCGCGAGGTGGCTCACTCGTCGTCCCTCCGGCCGCGCGCGATGTCCCAGACGTCGAGCACCAGCAGCAGGTTCATCAGCCCCGCGGAGAGCAGGAAGACGGTGCCGTACTCGAATCCGGGGGCTTCAGGACGGCCCTCGAAGTTGGCGCCGTAGCGGGCGACCAGGTAGGGGGCGCCGACGCCCATCGCGCCGAGCGTGGCGAGATACGACAGCGGCTGCCCGGCCACCGGCCGGTAGAGGTTGCCCTCGAGCCGGAGCCCGATGCCGAAAGCGAGCGACAGGACGACGGCGAAGCCGAGCGCCCGGAATCTCTTGCCGAGGAAGAGATGGCCGGACGCCGGCAGGAGCCAGGCGGAGGTGCACAGCAGGACGGCGCGCAGCGGAAAGCTCGACTTCGCGGCTTCGGTCACCGAATCTCCGGGTCAGGATTCCGTCTGGTTGAGCTGTTCTTTGAGCTCCTTGCCCGGCTTGAAATACGGAATCCGCTTCGGGGGGACCTCGACGCGCTCCCCCGTCTTCGGATTCCTGCCGAGCCGCGCCCCGCGATTCCTGATGCGGAAGCTGCCGAATCCGCGCAGTTCGATCTTGGACCCGTCGCGAAGCGAGTCGATGATCGTCTGAAAGACCAGATTGACGATCGCCTCGGCCTGCTTCTTCGTCAGCTGCGCGGTTCTCGCCACCTCTTCGACGAGATCCGCCTTGGTGAGTCCGTCGTTCGCCGGCTGCACGGGCGGAGCCAGGACCAGATCAGGAGGGTTCGCCATCCGACTCCGCCGACTCGGGCGCCTCGAGGGCCTCGACGGGTACGACCGCCTTGGCAGCCGCCGATTCGAGCTCGGCGATCTCCTCTTCACTGGGCTGCGACACGCCGCGAATCGTCAGGCCGACCTTCTTCTCGTCCTGCTCGATGCGGAGGATTCGCGCCCGGACCCACTTGCCGACGGGGAACGTCGCCTCGAGCTTGCCGCCGGCGAAGTCGATCTCGCTGATGTGGGCGAGACCTTCCAGGCCGTCGAAAATGTCGATGAAGAGGCCGAAGTCCGTGACGTTCACCACCCGGCCGGTGACGATGTCGCCGACGCGGTTGTTCTCGACGAACTCCTGCCACTCGTTGGGCAGGAACTCCTTGATCGACAGCGAGACGCGCTGGTTGTCGACGTCGATGTTGGTGATCCGCGCGCGCACCGTGTCGCCCTTCTTGAGGACTTCGCTCGGGTGCTTGATGCGCTTGGTCCAGCTCATGTCGGAGACGTGCACCAGACCGTCGATCTCCTCGGTGATCTCGACGAAGGCGCCGAACTCGGTGAGGTTGCGCACCCGGCCGTCGATGATCGAGCCCACGGGGAAGAGGTTGGACAGGCCTTCCCACGGGTTCTTCTCGATCTGCCGCAGCGACAGGCTGATGCGGCGCTGGGCGAGGTCGAGCTCGGTCACGATGGCCGCGAGCTGCTGGCCGGGGACGAGAAGCTTGGCCGGGCTGACGACCTTCTTGGTCCACGACATCTCGGAGACGTGCACCAGACCCTCGACGCCCTCCTCGAGCTCGACGAACGCGCCGTAGTCGACCAGGCTGACGACCTTGCCCTCGACCCGCGCGCCCACCGGATACTTCTTGTCGACGAGGATCCACGGATCCTCCTGGCGCTGCTTGTAGCCCAGCGAGACGCGCTCGGACTCGCGGTCGAACTTGAGCACGATGACGTCGACTTCGTCGCCGACGTTGAAGTGCTCGGAGGGGTGGTTGACGCGGCCCCAGGAGATGTCGGTGATGTGCAGCAGGCCGTCGATGCCGCCGAGGTCGACGAACACACCGTAGTCGGTGATGTTCTTGACCACGCCCTTCAGCCGCTCGCCTTCCTGGAGGCGCTCGAGGGTCTCGCCCTTCTTGCGCTCGTATTCCTTCTCCAGCACGGCCTTGCGCGACAGGACGATGTTGTTGCGGCGACGGTCGAGGCTGATGACCTTGAATTCGAGGTCGCGGCCCTTCAGGCTCTCGAGGTTCTTCACCGGCTTGATGTCGGCCAGCGAGCCCGGCAGGAAAGCGCGCACGCCGACGTCGACCGTCAGGCCGCCCTTGATGCGATCGATGACCCGGCCCTTGATGATCCGGCCTTCCTTGAAGCTGTTCTCCACGTCGGTCCAGACGCGCATGCGCGCCGCCTTGGCGTAGGAGAGCAGGATGTGGCCTTCGAGGTCTTCGGTCTTTTCGAGGAGCACTTCGACGTCGTCGCCGACGGCGACCGCCAGCTTGCCCTCTTCGTTGAAGAACTCGGCCACCGGGATCAGGCCTTCCGACTTGTAGCCGACGTCGATCACCACGGAGTTGTTGGTGATCGTCACGACCCGGCCCTTGACGATCTCGCCTTCGGCGAGATTTCGCATGCTCTGGTCGTACAGTCCGATGAACTGCTCGTAGGCGCGCTGGTCCTCGGCGCTCATCTCCTCATCGATTGCCGCGCGCTGCTTGCCCAAGCTCATTCCGGTACTACCTCCTGGTTTGGATTTTTTTGAGGCTCAGCCTCGTGCCCCTGGGAAGGGAACTCGAAGTTCTTAAGCTATTGAGAATTCGAGCCTTGAAAGTATAAGGGGCAGTCCCGCCGGCTGTCAAAGGGGGCGCAGAGCCGCATCCAGCTCCAGCCGCCGACCGGGATCTGCCGCTCTTTCGCGGGCTCGCTGCAGGGTTTCCTTCGCCTCCGCCGTACCGATCTCGCCCAGGGCCCACGCACTATGACTGCGGACCAGCGGCGAGTCGCTCTCGAGCGCCTCGGCCAGAGGCGCAATATATCCCGGATCGCGCCGATTGCCCATCGCCACGGCGACATTTCTCTGCAGACCCTCGACCTTCGGCCGCAGCAGCGGCGTGCCGCGCAGGCGCTCCCGCAGGTCGGACCCGTCGCCCGCCAGCACGTCGACCAGCGAAAGGCCCTGCCGTCCGGGAGGCGTCTCGAACTCCGCCGCCAGCTTCCCCACCGGATCGGCGTTCCACGGACAGACCTCCTGGCAGATGTCGCAGCCGAAGACCCATTTCCCCATGCCCGCGCGTATGGCAGGCGGAATCTCGCCGCGGTTCTCGATCGTCCAATAGCTGATGCAGCGCGAGCTCTCGAGCCGATAAGCACTCAGCGCTTCTGTCGGGCAGGCCTCCAGACACCTCGAGCAAGAGCCGCACAGATCCGCTATCGGGAGGTCTGGTGCCAACTCGAGCGAAAGCAAAAGCTCGGCTAATAGAAAAAAGGAACCCGCGGCTGGGTGCAGCAGGTTGGTGTTCTTGCCGAACGAGCCCAGGCCGGCTCGCGCCGCCCACTCCCGCTCGAGGAGTGGGGCTGTATCGACACAGATTCGCGCTTCGACTTGAGGCACTGCCGCTGCGATCGCAGCCTTTACTTTACCGAGCTTTTCGCGCATCGAATCGTGGTAGTCCTCGCCGCGCGCGTAGCGCGCGACACCCCGCCAGAAGTCGCTCGGGCCGTCAGGCGCCTCGGGGTGCTCCGGCGGCGCGTAGTCGAGCGCCACGCAGAGAACGCTCCGCGCGGTGGGGAGGAGATGGCGAGGATCGTGGCGCAGCGCGGCGTGCTTCTCGAGATAGCCCATGCCGGCATGCGCCCCCTCGGCGATCCAGCGCTCGTACGCCTGCCCGGTCGTCGTGGCGCCGAGGGTGGCGATGCCGGCCCGGCTGAAGCCCGCGGCGAGCGCCAGCTCCTTGACCCACGCCGCCGCCGCCCGAGGTTCCATGCGGCGATTGTACGGGGACCCTGCGGTAGAATCCGCGGGCTTTTGCCGCCCCCCCGAAAACGCAGGCCCTCCGGGCACGAGAGGAAGATCGTATGGATGCTTTCGCCGAGATGAAGGAGATGGGACACGAGCGCGTCCTGCTGTGCTCGAACCCCGAGGTTGGACTGCAGGCGATCATCGCCATCCACTCGACCGTGCTCGGTCCCGGGCTCGGCGGCACTCGCATGTGGCCCTACGAGAGCTTCGACGCCGCGCTCACCGATGCGCTGCGCCTGTCGCGCGGCATGACCTACAAGGCCGCGGCCGCCGGCATCAACCTCGGCGGCGCCAAGGCGGTCATCGTCGGCGATCCGAAGAAGGACAAGTCGGAGGCCCTCTTCAGAGCCTTCGGCCGCTTCGTCGATTCGCTCGGCGGCCACTACATCACCGCCGAGGACGTCGGCACCAACACCGCCGACATGGAGCTCATCGCCCAGGAGACGCCCTGGGTCACCGGCGTCGCGCCGGAGCTCGGCGGCGGCGGCGATCCGTCGCCGGTCACCGCGCTCGGCGTCCTGCAGGGGATCCGCGCCGCGGCGCAGACGCTCTGGGGCAGCCCGGAGCTCGACCGGCGCACGGTGGCGATCCAGGGGCTGGGAAACGTCGGCGGCTACCTCGCCGGCTATCTGAAGGACGAAGGCGCCCGCCTCGTCGGCTGCGACATCGACGCCGATGCGCTCGAGGAGGCGCGCGAGCTCGGAGTCGAGATCGTCTCGCCGGAGGCGATCTACGACGTCGACTGCGAAATCTTCGCTCCCTGTGCTCTCGGCGCCATCCTCAACGACGAGACCCTTCCCCGGCTGAAGGCGAAGGCGGTCGCCGGCGGCGCCAACAACCAGCTCGCCGATGCCGCGCGGCACGGCGCCGAGATCGCCCGCCGCGGGATCCTCTACGCCCCCGACTTCGTGATCAACGCCGGCGGTCTGATCAACGTCTTCCAGGAGTTCATCGGTTACGACCAGGAGCGCGCCCTGCGCCGGGCCCGCGGGATCTACGACAACGTGCTGCGCGTCTTCGCGATCGCCGAGCGCGACGGCGTCCCCACCGCGGTCGCCGCCGACCGCATGGCCGAGGCTCGCATCGCCGACGTCAAGAAGCTCGGACCGCGGCACTGGGAGCGAGCGGTGCTCGACCGGCTGTCGAGCTAAGGCGGCAAGTTAAGGGGACACAAAGCGCGGGCGATACTGTCGCGAGAAACCGGTATCCGCGCGACCGCGCATTGTGTCCCCTAAGCCTCGCGCGCGTGGTGTCCCCTAAGCCTCCGAGCGCCGGCGGATCTCCGCCAGCATCTCCTCCACCACCGCTTCCGGGCCGAGAGCGCCGGTGTCGATCTGCCGGGCGTCCGGCGCCGCCTGGAGCGGCGATTCGCGGCGCGTGCTGTCGCGGGTATCGCGCTCGGCGAGCTGCCGCGCCA
>CAZQTL010000095.1:0-14786 GCA_964595975.1 uncultured Thermoanaerobaculia bacterium
GGCCGGAACGCCGGTCCCGCCGTCCGCGCCGCCCGCAATCGCCGCGCTTCCGGCCGGGGATGCGCGCGATGTCGAGGAGCCGGGCTCGCTCGAGCTCGAGCCGGGGGACGAAGCGGAGGCCGACACGGCCGCCGAGGAGGCCCCGAACGTCGAGCCGGTCGTCGCCGACGATCCCGGCACCCTGCTACACGAGGCGATGGACGCTTACGCCGCCGCCGGCGTCTCCTGGGACCGCGGCGCTGCCGAAGAGGCCATCGCCGCCCTCGATCGCGCCTACGAGCGGATGACCCGCATCGACGTCGCCCCCTCGCCCACCGGCGAGCTCGTCCTGTCGCGCGAGAAGGAGAACCTGCGGCGCCTGATCTCGCGCCGCATCGTCGAGATCTACGCCTCGCGCCAGACTTCGCTCGGCGACACCCAGGCGTCGATTCCGCGCGACATGAATCCGGACGTCGAGCGCGAGATCGCCAGCTTCCAGGGGCGCGAGCGCGACTTCTTTCTCGAAGCCTACCGGCGATCGGGAATCTACCGGCCGATGATCGTCGCGCAGCTGCAGGAGGCCGGGCTCCCGGAGCAGCTCTCCTGGCTGCCGCTGGTCGAGAGTGGCTTCAAGGACCGCGCGCTGTCGACCGCCCGCGCGCTGGGGCTCTGGCAGTTCATCGCCTCGACCGGGTACCGCTACGGGCTCGACCGCTCGAACTGGGTCGACGAGCGCATGGATCCGGAGAAGTCGACCAAGGCGGCGCTCGCCTACCTGACGGCCCTGCACGACCTGTTCGGCGACTGGCTGACGGCGCTCGCGGCCTACAACTGCGGCGAGCACAACGTCCTGCGCCAGATCAACAACTCGAAGGTCAGCTATCTCGACCAGTTCTGGGACCTCTATTCGCGCCTGCCGGGGGAGACCCGGCGCTACGTGCCGCGCTTCCTCGCCACGCTGGCGATTCTCGACAACCCGGCGCGCTACGGCTTCGAGCTGCCCGCGGTCTATCCGCCGGTGCCGTACGAGACGGCGGAGCTGGCGCGGGCGACGCCGCTCGAGACGCTGGACAAGGTACTCGGACTCGAGAGCGGGACGCTGGCGCGGATGAACCCGGAGCTGCGCCGCAACGCGACGCCCAAGGAGCCTTACCAGCTCAAGGTGCCGCTGGGTGCGGCACCGACGCTGCTCGCGAGCCTCGACAGCCTGCCGAAGTGGGATCCACCGGCGGTTTCGGCGGCGCAGATCGAGGGCGGCGTGCATCGCGTGCGCTCGGGCGACACCCTCTCCGGTATCGCCACGCGCTATCACACCAGCGTTTCGGCGATCATGGCCGCCAACAACCTGCGCAGCGACCGGCTGTCGCTCGGCCAGCGCCTGCGGATTCCGGGGCGCGGCGGCAGCGCCCGACCCGCGGCCGCGGCCAGCGGGGGCGCCGGGGCGGCGGTGGCCGCCGCCTCGCCGATCCCGGCCGGTAGCGAAGTCCGGCATCAGGTCCGCTCCGGCGACAGCCTCTGGCAGCTGGCGTCGCGCTACGGCACGACGGTCGAGCAGATCCGCGCCGACAACGGATTGCGCGGAAACGCCTTGCTGCCGGGCCAGGTGCTGGTCATTCGTGGTCCCGGGGCCGGGTCGGCCGGAGGGACCTGAAGGGAGCCTCCGCGGTCCCCGGCTTCACCGCGACCGGCTCCGGCGTCGGGGCGCCTGCGATAGACTCCCAGCGCCGTGCAGGCCCCCCTCATCTTCGAGGAACTACCAGCTTCCACCTCTCCCTTGCGGGCCGCCGTACTCGGCTCGGGGAGCGGGGGAAACGCTGTCGTCGTCGAATCGAACGGCTGTCGCGTCCTGATCGACGCCGGCTTCTCCTGCAAGGAGCTCGAACGGCGCATGCGGCTGGTCGGCATCGAGCCGTCGACCATCGCGGCGGTCCTGCTCACCCACGAGCACGAAGACCACATCAAGGGCGTCGACCGCTTCGCCCGCAAGCACCGCCTGCCGGTCTACCTCACCGCGGGGACGATGCTCGGCACCGTCCTCGGCGACGAGGTCGTGCCGCGCACGGTGCGAATCGAATCGGGCCGGCCTTTCGAGGTCGGCCCTTTTGCCGTCGAGGCGTTCGCGATCCCGCATGATGCCCGCGAGCCGGTGGGCTTCGTCCTGCAGGACGGTGCCGGCCGGCGATTGGGGCTGGCCGGGGATATCGGCTGCCGCACCCAGCTCGCCTGGGGCAGGCTCGCCGATCTGGATTGCCTCCTCCTCGAGACCAACCACGATCTCGAGATGCTGCGCAGCGGCCCCTATCCCTGGGCGCTCAAGCAGCGCGTCGCCGGGCGGCACGGTCATCTGTCGAACCGCGAGGCCGCGGACGGCCTGCCGGAGCTCCTCGCCGCCCGCCTGCGCTTCGTCGTGCTCTACCATCTCTCGCGCACCAACAACCTGCCGGCGCTCGCCGCGGCGGAGGTCGCCGAGACCCTCGCCCGCGAGGGCTCGGCGGCCGAGATCGTCATCAGCAGTCAGTTCGAACCCTCGTCGTGGCTGGAGGTCGGAGCGTGATGCCCCAGGGCATCCGGCGACGTCGCGCCGCGCAGCAGAAAGGTGGTTGAAGGATGCGAGCCAAGGTAACGGTCTATCCGCGGCGCGAGATTCTCGATCCGCAGGGCAAGGCGATCCGCACCGCGCTGCAGCGCGTCGGCTTCTCCGAGGTGGCGGAGGTCCGCGCCGGCAAGAGCTTCGAGATCGACCTCGGCGCGATCGAGCCACAGGCGGCGGGCGAGCGGGTCGCGGCGATGTGCGAGCAGCTGCTCGCCAACACCGTCGTCGAGGAGTACGCGATCGAGATCGTCGAGAACGGGGGACGGACATCGTGAGGTGCGGCGTCGTCCTCTTCCCGGGATCGAACTGCGACCACGACGTCTACCACGTGTTGAAGCACGTGCTCGAGCAGGACGTGGTCTACCTCTGGCACGAAGAGACGACGCTCAAGTCGTGCGACTTCATCGTCCTGCCGGGTGGCTGGTCGTACGGCGACTACCTGCGCGGCGGCGCCATGGCGGCGCTCTCGCCGGTGATGCAGTCGGTGCGCGAGCACGCGGCCAGGGGCGGCCCGGTGCTCGGCATCTGCAACGGCTTCCAGGTGCTCACCGAGGCGCGGCTCCTGCCCGGCGCGCTGCGGCGCAACCGCGGACTCAAGTTCGAATGCCGTGATACCTATCTCCGGGTCGAGAGGAACGACCTCGACTTCACCAGCTGCTACCGCCAGGGGCAGGTCCTGCGATTGCCGATCGCGCACGGGGAGGGCAACTACGAGCATTTTCCAGCCGAGCTCGACCGGCTGGAGGCGAACCGCCAGGTCGTCTTCCGCTACGTCTCGCCGACAGGGGAGGACGACGACCGCTGGAACGCCAACGGCTCGGCGCGGGCGATCGCCGGCATCGTCAACGAAGGCGGCAACGTCCTGGGCCTAATGCCGCATCCCGAGCGCTGCGCCGAAGAGGTGCTGGGCAACATGGACGGCCTGGGGCTCTTCCAGGGCATCGTGCAGCCGGCGGCGCGGCTGGTGGGGGCCGCGCGATGACGACGGAGACGAAGGAGGCGCAGCGCCCCGAGCCGGTGGTCGACGCCGCGCTCGCCCGCGAGCACGGCCTGACCGCCGAGGAGTTCGCCCGCCTGCAAGGCTTCCTCGGGCGCAATCCCACCCTGACCGAGCTCGGCATCACTTCGGCGCTCTGGTCCGAGCACTGTTCCTACAAGTCGTCGAAGGTCTACCTGCGCGAGTTCCCGACCTCGGGTCCGCGGGTGCTGCAGGGGCCGGGCGAGAACGCCGGCGTGGTCGACATCGGCCACGGCTGGGTGGCGGTCTTCAAGATGGAGAGCCACAACCACCCGAGCTTCATCGAGCCGTTCCAGGGCGCCGCCACCGGCGTCGGCGGGATTCTGCGCGACATCTTCACCATGGGCGCGCGGCCGATCGCCTGCATGGATTCGCTGTCGTTCGGCGAGATCGACGCGCCGCGCATGCGCTCGCTGGTGGACGGCGTGGTGCGCGGCATCGGCACCTACGGCAACTGCATGGGAATCCCCACGGTCGGCGGCGAGACGCGCTTCCACGCCGGCTACAACCAGAACATCCTGGTCAACGCCTTCGCGCTCGGCGTCGCCCGGCGCGAGCGCATCTTCAAGGCCAAGGCCTCCGGGCCGGGCAACCCGATCCTCTACGCCGGCAGCCGCACCGGCCGCGACGGCATCCATGGCGCCTCGATGGCTTCGGAGTCGTTCGACTCCGAGAGCGCGAAGAAGAAGCCGACGGTGCAGGTGGGCGACCCGTTCGTCGAGAAGATCCTGCTCGAGGCCTGCCTCGAGGCGATGCGCTCGACGGCCATCGTCGCCATCCAGGACATGGGTGCCGCCGGCCTCACCAGCTCGATCTTCGAAATGGCGTCGCGCGGCCAGGTGGGCTTCGTGCTCGACCTCGACAAGGTGCCGCTGCGCGAGCCCGGCCTTTCGGCCTACGAGATGATGCTCTCGGAGTCGCAGGAGCGCATGGTGCTGGTGGTGAAGCGCGGGCGCGAGGAGGAGATCGCCAGGGTCTACCGCAAGTGGGGGCTCGAAGTCGCGACGGTCGGCGAGCTGCGCACTGGCTCGCGAGCCGAGATCCGACATCGCGGCAAGGTCGCCGCCGAGATGCCGATCGCTCCGCTCACCGACGACGCGCCGGTCTACGAACGCCCGGTCGCCGTGCCCGCCGACCTCGCGCGCCGCCAGCAGGCGCCGGAGATTCCGCCGGTCACGAATCCGTCCGCGACGCTCGAGGCGCTTCTTGCGACGCCCGAGCTCGCCAGCAAAGAGTGGATCTGGCGGCAGTACGACCACACCGTGCGCACCAACACGGTGATCGGACCGGGCGGCGACGCAGCCGTACTGCGGCTCAAGGGGACGCCGTCCGGTCTCGCCATGACCTCGGACGTGAATCCGGTCTACTGCGGCCTCGATCCGCGGCGCGGCGGACAGCAGGCGGTGGCCGAGGCGGTGCGCAACCTCGCCTGCGTCGGCGCCGAGCCGGTCGGCGTCACCGACTGCCTCAACTTCGGCAACCCGGAGAACCCGGAGATCCTGTGGCAGTTCCGCGAGGCGGTGCGGGGCATTTCAGAGGCCTGCCGGGCGTTCGCGGTGCCGGTCATCTCGGGCAACGTCTCGCTCTACAACGAAACCGAGGGGCGCTCGATCCCGCCGACGCCGACGGTGGCGATGGTGGGGGTGATCGACAACCTGGGCGAGATGCCGGTGGCGCACTTCCGCAAGGCCGGCGACCGCATCGTGCTGCTCGGCAGGGACCGCGGCGAGTTCGGCGGCTCGGTCTACCTGCGACTCCTGCACGGCATCGAGCAGGGGCTGCCGCCGGCGGTCGACCTCGACGCCGAGGCGCGCCTGGCGCGCCTGCTGCGGCAGGCGATCGCCGCGAGCGCCGTGCACACCGCGCACGACCTCTCCGAGGGCGGCCTGGCGCTGGCGCTCGCCGAGGCGTGCATCGGAGGCATGGGCGGCATCGCGGGCGGCGAGGCGGGTCTCGGCGCGCGTTTGAAGGTCGATCTCTCGCCGCTCGACCTGTTCTCGGAAACGCAGGGGCGGGCGCTGGTCGCCGTCGCCCCGGCGCGCCTCGAGCGCCTGCTGCGCCTGGCGGAGGACAACGGCGTGCCGGCACAGGAGGTGGGCGAGGTCGGCGGATCCGACCTGGTCATCGCCGCCGACGGCGCGACGCTCTCCTCGCCGGTCGCGCGTCTGCACGAGATCTGGTCGACGGCGCTGCCGGCGGCACTCGGCTTCTAGCAACGGCAACGGACGGCGACTCGGGAGCGAACGGACCATGTGCGGCATCTTCGGCATCGACAACGCGGACGACGCGGCGAATCTCGCCTACCTGGGTCTCTACGCGCTGCAGCATCGCGGCCAGGAGAGCTCCGGCATCTGTGCCTGGGACGGCGAGCGGCTGCACGTCGAGCGCGGCATGGGACACGTGGCGGAGATCTTCCCCGACAAGGTGCTGGCGCGACTGCCGGGCCGGCGCGCGATGGGGCACACGCGCTATTCGACCGCCGGCTCGTCGGTGGTCGCCAACGCGCAGCCGATCGTGGTCAAGACGTCGATGGGCCCGGTCGGCATCGTGCACAACGGCAACCTGACCAACGCGGGGGCGATCCGCGAGCAGCTCGAGTCCGCGGGCTCGATCTTCCAGACCACCAGCGACACCGAGGTCATCCTGCACCTCATGGCGCGCAATCCGCGCGCCGACGTCGTCGAGTCGTTGATGATCGCCCTGGCGGAGGTCGAAGGCGCCTATTCGCTGCTCGTCATCACCGACAGCTGCCTGATCGCCGCCCGCGACCCGCACGGCTTCCGGCCGCTGGCGATCGCCGAGCTGAACGGCTTCCTCTGCTTCGCCTCGGAGTCGTGCGCCTTCGACCTGCTGGGGGCGAGAAAGCTCCGCGAGCTCGAGCCCGGGGAGGTCGCGGTGGCGCGGGGCGGCAAGCTCGAGTCGTTCCGGCTGGCGCAGAAGGCCCAGCCTTCGCGCTGCCTCTTCGAGCACGTCTACTTCGCCCGCCCCGACAGCGTCGTCTTCGGGGACTCGGTGGCCGAGATCCGCCGGCGGTTGGGCGGACAGCTGGCGCGCGAGGCGCCGGCGGTCGCCGACATCGTCGTGCCGGTGCCGGACAGCGGTCTCTACGCCGCCCTCGGCTACAGCCGCGAGTCGGGGCTGCCGTTCGAGCTCGGCATGACGAGGAACCACTACGTCGGCCGGACGTTCATCGAGCCCAAGCAGTCGATCCGCAACTTCGGCGTCAAGGTGAAGCTGAATCCGGTGCGCGGCATCATCGCCGGGCAGCGGGTGGTGCTGATCGACGACTCGATCGTCCGCGGCACGACCTCGAGGAAGATCGTGCGCATGATGCGCGAGGCCGGCGCGGCCGAGGTCCACCTGCGGATCTCGTCGCCGCCGACGCGCTGGCCCTGCTACTACGGCATCGACACGCCGAGAAGGAGCGAGCTCATCGCGGCGCAGCAGTCGATCGAGGAGATCCGCGCCTTCGTCGAGGCGGACTCGCTCGGCTACCTCTCGCTCGAAGGCCTGGTCGGCTGCATGGGCGGCGCCAAGGCGAGCTACTGCACCGCCTGCTGGAGCGGCGACTACCGCGTCCCCATCTCCGCCCACGACCGCCGCCAGAGCGAGCTCTTCCCCATCCGCGCGGAAGAGGAGTCGTAGGGGCGGCTTCAGGCCGCCGTGCGGACGGCGACCGACGGCGCCGCTGCGAGCCGGGTGGTGAGCGGGGCGGCGGCCCACGTCCTCTCGACCAGGGCGATCTCGCCCGACCAGAGGGCGACGCGCATGCCGGCGCGGGCGATCATGACCAGCTGCTGGGCGAGGAAGATGGCTAGAACGAGCCCGCTGCCCGCCGGCAGGAGACTGCGGAATCCCAGGTAGAGCGCGGTGACCGCGCCCAGGCAGAGCGCCAGCGGAATCCAGATCGCGAGCACCTGCCACGGTCTGCGAAGCACGGCGCGAAGCGTCGCGCGGAAGACGCGGACGCCCTTGCGGACGTCGTCGCGCGCCACGCGGACACGGGCGAGGTCGAGGGCGAGCTGCACCAGCAGGAAGGCGAACAGCGCAACCAGGATGCCGGCGAGTCCGAGCCAGTACTTGGCTCCCTCGGCGCTGTCGTCGAGACCGGCACGGACGCCGAAGATCGGTCCCGCGAGAATCCCGGCGACGAGGAAGGCCGCAGCGGTCGCCGCGAGCCCCATGCGCAGGAAGCGGCCGAAGAAGCGGCCGGCGCCGCGGCCGAAGCGGTGCGCCATGCGCGACGGGTCGCCCGACAGCAGGCTCTCGAGCGCGCCGCCGGCGGCGAGGACGTTCCACAGCAGTGTCAGGACGAAGACCAGGGTGATGAGCTGGGGGAAGTTCTCGAACCAGGCGCGCCCGGAGCGCATCACGTCGCCGAACAGCGGCAGCGAGAAGCGGCGCAGGAACTCGTCGCCGGCCGGAGCGTCGGCGAGCGTCCCGTCGAGGAAGCGGAGCACCGGGTAGAAGGCGACCCCGGCGATCGCGAGGTGCGCCCCCCAGAGGAGCAGCACGAGGCGGGGATTGCGCCAGGTGCGGCGGAGCGCGGTGGCGGTAGCCGTGAACAGGTTCATGTCGATCACATTCCCAGCAGGGCCATGCCCTGCTGCAGCCAGAAGAGGAACCCGGTGGCGAGCTTGCGCGCCGCGGCCGGGTCGGGTTCGAGGCGGCGCTCGTTGTTCAGCCGGTCGGCGTCGAGGGCGAGCTTGGCGTCGGGATCGAGGCGCACCTCGAGGAGCTTCTCCGGGCGCTCGAACTCCCATCGCGCCCAGCGCCGGCCGTCGTCCCAGAGGCGGCGCTCGGGCTCCTTGCCGGCGAAGGTGAGCTCGACCTCGACCGGCAGGATCACCTCGCCGCGCTGGCGCAGCTCGAGAATGCTGCGGTAGTTGCGGGTCTCGGCCTCGTCCGCTGCCTGCTCGAGCTCGACGGCCTTCTTCTCGTCGATCTCGACCTCCTTGCCGTCCACGACGACCTTCCCGCGCGCCTGCGGAGCCGGCTCACTGGTGAGGTCGAGAATCGCCGGATCGAGCACGCCCGGGCTTTCGACCGTCTGGGCGAAGAAGCCGTCGAGGTCGCGCCCCGAGATCTCTTCGGCCACGGCGTAGAAGTCGGCGCCGCGCGGATGGCCGAAGCGGAAGCGCTCGTGGTAGGTCCGCATGACGCGCGCCATGGTCTCGCTGCCGAGGATCCCTTCGAGCGTCTCGAGCATCAGCGCCGGCCGCGCGTAGGCGTTGAAGCCGTACTGATTGCGCGAGAACTTCCAGGCGAGGGTGGCGATCTGGTCGTAACGGCGCTCCAGGCTGTTCTGCATGCGGTCGGCTTCGACGGCCCCCAGACCGAGGCCCAGGACGTCGACGAACGAGGCGTCGCGGCCGTAGCCGAGCTCCATCACCTTGGCGGTCGAGTAGGTGTTGAAGCCTTCGTCGAGCCAGGCCTCCTCGAACTCGTTGTTGCCGACCAGTCCGTACCAGAACTGGTGCCCGAACTCGTGCACGGTGACGATCTCGGCTTCGCGGAATCCCTTGCCCGGCCAGAAATTGAAGGCGTAGCTGGTGCCGCAGTAGATGAGCGTCGGGTACTCGACGCCGTTGGCGCCGCCCGCTCCCGGCGCGGGATCGACCAGGGTCAGCGTCGGGTAAGGGTAGGTGCCGTACCAGAGCCCGAACCACTTGAGGGCGAGCTTCGCCGACGCCAGGTAGCGCGCGCCCTGCGGCTCGTGCCCGGGTTGCAGCAGGAGCCGGATGTCGACGTCGCGGAGCTTCACCTCGTCCTCCGTGCGGTCGAGGAGCCTGGCGGTGGCCGCATACTCGGCGGGCGTCACATCGCTGTCGCCCGAGAAGCGGTCGCGGAGCTCGAGGAAGCGCGGGTCGGCGGTCCACGCGAAATCGTGCACGTCGGCCTGCTCGTGAACGTAGGTGACGGTGCCGTCGGAATTCTCGCGCCGGGCGATCTCGGGGCCGGTGGCGCCGACGACGAACCGCTGCGGCACCGTGATCTCGACCTTGTAGCGGCCGTAGTCGGCGTAGAACTCGGTGTTGGCGTGGTACTGGTGACAGTTCCAGCCGCTCTCCTCGCGGCCGCGCAGCCCCGCTGGCTCGTAGAGTCCGAGCTTGGGAAACCACTGCGTGACGGCGAAGAAATCCCCTTTGTAGCCGGCGCGGGCGAAGACCTTGGGGAACCGGGCGTGGAACTCGACGTCGATGGCGATTTCGCCGCCGGGGGGTACGGGCGAAGGCAGGGCGACCCGCGCGACCGTGCGATCGTCGGCGTTGTCGTCGTCGGGGTGCTCGAACGTCAGCGACGGCAGGAGATCCTCGCCGGTGGCGAGCTTCATCGCAGTGACGTCGATCCACCCCCAGCCGTCGACCTCGGCGTGATCCCGCCGGAGCTGGCCGCCGGATTCGCGGAAGAAGGTGCTCCGGTTGTTGCGGAAGGCGTTCCAGTAGAGGTGGAGCCAGAGGTCGGAGACGGTGTCCTGGGGCCGCGTCGACGGATTCCGCCAGACGATGCGCTCGCGGCCGGTGAGCTCCTTCTTCTGGTCGTCGAGGCGCACCGTGATGTCGTAGGAGACGATCGTCTCGGCGGAGGCCGGAAGCCGCGCCGAGAGGCCGGCGGGGAGGGCGAGAAGGAACGCGAAGGTGGCAGCGGACGCGCGCAGCGAATGAGCGGACATGGAGAAGGAGAGTTTCCGGTGCGCGCCGGGATCTGTCAAGGCGCCGCAACGCCGATACGGCACTAAGATAGCGCCTTCCAGATCGGAGAGCTCATGCCCTTTGCGCGCCGTCTTTCGTTCCTCGCGGTTCTCCTTGCGCTCACCGCCGCTGCGCTTCCGGCAGACGCCCTCGCGGGCGCGCCTGCCGTCGAAGACAGCGCCTACGGCGATCTGCGCTGGCGCCTCGTCGGGCCGTTTCGCGGCGGGTGGGCGACCGCGGTCGCTGGCATTCCTGGGGATCCCGCGACCTTCTTCTTCGGCGGCGCCGACGGCGGTCTCTGGAAGACGACCGACGCCGGCGTGACCTGGCGGCCCCTCTTCGAACGCGATCGGGCGTCGTCGATCGGTGCGCTGGCGATCTCCCCGAGCGATCCGAACGTTCTCTGGATCGGCACCGGGCAAGTGCATCAGCGCTGGGACGTCGTCTCCGGCGAAGGGCTCTTCCGCTCGACCGACGGCGGCGTCAACTGGAAGCCGGCAGGGCTCTCCGACAGCCGGCACATCGGCAAGATCTGGGTCGACCCGCGCAACGCCGAGGTCGCGGTCGTCGCGGCACTCGGGCACCTCTTCGGGCCGGGCGGCGAACGCGGCCTCTTTCGCACCGAAGACGGCGGCAAGAGCTGGACGCGGGTGCTCTATCGCGATGCCGACACCGGTGCGGTCGAGATCGCGGGTGACCCCGCGCACCCCGAGCGGCTCTATGCCGCGCTCTGGCAGGTGCGGCGCCACCCGTGGATGGACTACTTCCAGCCGACGCAGGGGCCCGGCAGCGGCGTCTACAGCTCGACCGACGGCGGCCGCACCTGGACCGCCGCCGGACGCAGCGGCTGGCCGGAGGGGGACCTGGGACGAATCGCGCTCGCCGTCGTGCCGGGTACCGGCGGCAGCGGGGTCCGGGCGGCGGTCTCCGGCAAGGGGCTCTTCGGGTCGAACGACGGCGGCGCGACCTGGTCGTTGCTCAATCCCAACGGTGGTCTCGCCGGCAGCTACATCGCCAATCTCACGCCCGACCCCCGAGATCCCGCCACGCTGTGGGCGATGGGGCGCGGCCTCCTGAAGTCGGTCGATGGCGGCAGGAGTTTCGCCGTCGCCAAGGGGGCACCGGGGGGGGACGATTACCACATCCTCTGGATCGACCCGACCGACAGCCGGCGCATGATCACCGGCGCCGACCAGGGGGCCGTGGTGTCGCTGAACGGCGGCGAGTCGTGGAGCAGCTGGTACAACCAGCCGACCGGACAGTTCTACCGTCTGGCGGCCGACAAGCGCTTCCCCTACTGGATTTACAGCGGGCAGCAGGACAGCGGCACGGTCGGAATCGCCAGCCGCAGCGACTACGGGCAGCTCACCTTTCGCGACTGGCATCCGGTCGGCGGCGACGAACGCGATGGCGACATTCCCGATCCACAGAATCCCGACATCGTCTACGGTGCCGGTCTCGGCGGGCGCCTGTCGAAGTGGAACGCGCGCACCGGCGAGGCGCAGAATGTCTCGCCCTGGCCCGTTCCTTCGTACGGCGCGCGTCCTGGCAGCACCCGCTACCGCTACAGCTGGATCACGCCGCTGGCGATCTCGCCGCGTCCGCCGCATGCGATCTACCAGGGGGCGCAGGTGCTGTTTCGGTCGCTCGACGGCGGCGCCTCGTGGAGCACGGTGAGCCCCGACCTCACCGGCGCGGTGCCCGGAGCCGCCGGCTGCGACGGTGACGTGCCGGTCGAGCGTGCCAGCCGCTGCGGCTTCGGGGTCATTTTCGCCATCGCGCCGTCGCCGGCCGTCGACGGCGAGGTATGGATCGGCACCGACAACGGCAGGGTCCAGCTCACCCGCGACGATGGCGCCACCTGGAAGGACGTCACCCCGGCCGGTCTCGGCGACTGGAGCAAGGTCAACACGATCGATGCCTCGCCGGGCGATCCGGCGACGGCCTACATCGCGGCCGATCGCCATCGCCTCGACGAGCTGCGGCCGGTGGCCTTCCGCACCCACGACTTCGGCGCCACCTGGACCGATATCGCCCGCGGTCTGCCGCAGGACGAGTGGCTCGGTGCCCTGCGCCAGGATCCCAGGCGGGCGGGCCTGCTCTACGCCGGCACGAACCGCGGCGTCTACGTCTCGTTCGACGACGGGGAGAGCTGGCAGAGCCTGCAGCGCAACCTGCCGACCACCGGCATCAACGACCTGCTGGTCGCCGGGGAAGGTGGCAGCGACCTGATCGCGGCCACCCAAGGTCGCGCCATCTGGGCGCTCGACGGTCTCGAGCCGCTGCGGCACCTCGCCAGCGTCGATCGCACGCAGCCGGTGCTGCTGCCGCCGGCCCCGGCGGTGCGCCTGCGCTTCAACCAGAACAAGGACACGCCGCTGCCGCCCGAGGAGCCGCGGGGCGAGAACCCGCCAGTCGGCGCGGTGCTCGACTACCTGCTGCCGCGGGCCGCCCAAGGGCCGGTGGTGCTCGAGATCTTCGATGCGCACGGCGAGCGGGTACGCCGCTTCGCCAGCGACGAGCTCCCGGTACGGCCGCGCGACGGGGTCTATTTCACCGACCACTGGCTCGCTGCGGCGAACCTGCCTGGGACCGCAGCGGGGCACCATCGCTTCGTCTGGGACCTGCGCCGCGAGCGGCCGGTGGCCCTCGACTACGACTACTCGATCGCGGCGATTCCCGGCCGGGAGACGCCGCCGGCGCCCGAGGGAGCGCTGGTGGCGCCGGGAACGTACGAGGCCAGGCTCACGGTGGACACGACGGTCTCGCGCCAGCCGGTGACCGTGGTCGCCGATCCGCGCCTCGCCTGGACTGGCGAGGACTACACCGCCCTGGCCGGCTTCCAGCACGAGGTGGCAGCGTTGCTGAGCGAGTCGGCGAAGCTCGCGGCGGCGATCGGCGAGGTCGAGAGCCGACTGGCGGTGGTCCCGGCCGGTCGCGATGGCCGGCCGGCGCGAACCGTCGAGGAGACGCGCCGGCGATTGACGTCGGTGCGCGCGGGCGACGATCCGGCGGCCGTGAACGGCCGGCTCTCCGGTCTCGCCGCCGATCTCGAGAGCTCCGATTCGCCGCCGACGGCGCCGCAGCGCGAGGTGCTGGCCGAGGCCGGCGCACAACTCGAACGGTTCGCGACGCGCTGGCGGGAGTTCGAGAAGCGGGAGCTGCCGGGCCTCGAGCGCCGACTTCCGCCCCGGCAGTAGCCGTACGGCTTGACTTCGGCGGCCGGCTCTGCTGCGATCTGGCAGCACTTTCCAGAAGGGCGGTCGCCATGAGAGTCGCCTTCCTGAAGGCTCCTGTCGGCGGAATCCTGGGGCTCGAGATGCTCACCTTCGTCGAGCCGCTGGGACTGATCTGCGTCGCCGGCGGCCTCGAAGAGGCCGGGCACGTCTGCTCCATCCACGATCTGCGCATCGACGGCGAGGAGCGCGGATTCGCCGACTGCCGGCGGTTCGATCCGGAGGTCGTCGGCCTGCAGTGCAACTTCACCACCGAGCGCCGCCGCGCCTTGCGCCTCGCCCAGCGCGTGCGGCGCGAATTTCCGCGCGCCTTCGTCGTCCTGGGCGGACATGACGCATCGCGCGATCCCGAGTCGTTCCATGACGCGGCGTTCGACGCCATCGCGGTCGGCGACGGCGAGGAGATCATGCCCGCGCTGGTCGCCGCTCTCGAGCGCGGCACCGGCCTCGAGAGCGTTCCCGGCCTGGTGCTGAACCGCGGCGGGGCGCAGATCTCGACCGGCCATGCGCCGGCGCGCCGCGAGCTCGACGAGCTGCCGCTCCCCGCCCGGCACCTGATCCGCCGCTACGCGCCGCACTACTACATCAACTTCCGCAAGCCGCTCGCGCTGATGGAGACGGCGCGCGGCTGCCCGTTCAAGTGCAGCTTCTGCTCGGTGTGGAAGTTTCACGAGTCGAGCTTCCGCGAGAAGTCACCCGCCCGCGTCGTCGAAGAGCTCAGGCAGATCGAGGCGCCGAACGTCTTCATCACCGACGACATCTTCTGGATGAACGTCAAGCGCGGCGAGGAGATGGCGAGGGCGATCCAGGCTGCCGGCATCCGCAAGTACTTCACCGTTCAGACGCGCACCGACATCATCTGCAAGTTTCCCCATCTCGTCGAGATGTGGAAGGGCTGCGGCTCGCTGGCGATCTTCCTCGGCCTCGAATCGGTGACCGACGAGGGGCTGGCGAACATCAACAAGAAGAACACCGCGGCGAACAACGAGCGCGCGATCTCGATCCTCAAGGAGCTGGGGGTCGGCTTCACCCCCAACTTCATCGTCGATCCGGCCTGGGACCACACCGACTTCGCGCGCCTGCGCGAGTGGATCTCGCGCATGGGGGCCTACAACAGCGGCTTCTCGGTGCTCACGCCGCTTCCCGGGACCGATCTCTGGTCGGAGGCCAAGCAGCGGGTCACGACCCAGGACTGCGAGATGTTCGACATCATCCATGCGGTGCTGCCGACGAAGCTGCCGCTCGAGGAGTTCTACCGCGAGTATTCG
>CAZQTL010000096.1:0-14775 GCA_964595975.1 uncultured Thermoanaerobaculia bacterium
GGCTCACGCAGAGCGAGCGCCAGAACGCCTGTGTCTTCGGGCAGAACTACGGCGAAGCCTCCGCCGTCGAGTACTTCGGTCGGGAGCTCGGTCTGCCGCCGGCGATTTCGGCGCACAACAACTGGTTCCTCTGGGGGCTCGGCGCCTGTTCGGGGGAAGTCCTGCTGGTGATCGGCGACGACGCCGAGACGCTGGGCAAGCTCTTCGCGGACGTCGAGCTCGGTGCGACCTTCGATTGCCGGGACTGTATGCCCTACGAGGACAATCTGCCGGTCTGGATCGTCCGGCGGCCACGCGGCGATCTCGCCGGCTTGTGGTCGCGCATCAAGCACTTCGACTGATCGGCGGCGGAGCGCCGGGCGCGCGATCCGATAAGCTTGGGGCGGCATGAAAAAGACCGACCTCTACGTTCAGCTGTCGCGCCCCTTCACGCTCCTGCCGCCGCTGCTGGGAATCGTCTCGGGTTCGATCTGCGCCTGGGGCTCGGTGCACAACCCGGATCCGGCGCGCCACCTGTCGCTCTCCGTGATCCTCACTGTCGCGCTGGGCTCGCTCTGCGCGAGCTTCATGAACGCCGCCTCGAACGCACTCAACCAGATTACCGATCTCGAGATCGACCGGGTGAACAAGCCGGGCCGGCCGCTCGTCACCGGCGCCTTGACTCTCCGTGAGGGCTGGATCTTCACCTGGGTCTTCTATGCCCTGGCGCTCGTTCCCACCTGGGCGGTGGTGGTCTTTCCCCACACCACGCTGGCGGCGAAGATCGGCGCGCCGCTGCCCTGGCACGAGACGTTCTACATCTATCTCGCCGGCATGGTCTTCACCCTGATCTACTCGGTACCGTCCTGGGGGCGCACGAAGGCCCGCGGCATGTGGGCCAACTGGACGATCGCCATCCCCCGCGGTTGCCTGCTCAAGGTCGCCGGCTGGGCGATGGTCGCCCGCGTCGGCCACTGGGAGCCCTGGGCCCTGGGATCGATCTTCATGCTCTTCCTGGTCGGTGCCGCTTCGACCAAGGACTTCGCCGACATCAAAGGTGACGCCGCGGGCGGCTGCAAGACGCTGCCGATCCTCCACGGCCCGAAGAAAGCCGCCTGGATCATCGCTCCGTTCTTCGTCCTGCCCTGGCTGCTGGTGCCGCTCTTCGCTCACCTGCCGGACCCGCAGAACCCGGCCCATGCCATTCTCACCGGTAACCAGAACGCGCTCACCGCACTGGGCATCCTGCTGACCGTCTGGGGCTGCTACACCGTCTACCTGATCCTGCGCGATCCCGACGACCTGACGCGCACCGAGAACCACCCCAGCTGGAAGCAGATGTACCTGATGATGATGGCCGCCCAGGTGGGTTTCGCGGTCGCCTACCTGCTGCCGCACTGACGGCGGGGGCGGATCGTCGCCCCGGGGTGGGACACACGGTTTGTGCTACATTGTGCTCCATGAGCGAACCCAGGCACTCCTCGACGCCGCAAGTCGGGGTCCGCGAGCTGCGGCAGAATCTCTCCGTCTATCTCGACCGCGTGAAGGAGGGGGAGCGCCTGGAGGTCACCGAGCACGGCCGCCCGGTGGCGTTGCTGGTACCGCTGCCCGTCGACGATGACCCGTTGGACCGCATGATCGCCGAGGGCCGGGCCATTGCGCCCACCCGCGATCTGCAGGAGGTCCTGCGCCAGTACCCTCCCCGTCCCGCAGTTCCTGGAGAGAAGCCCTTGAGCGTGATCCTGCAGGAGATGCGGGACGAAGAGAGCTACTGACGCCGGATGCTGGTCTACTGCGATGCTTCTGCGCTGGTCAAGTTGTTCGTCCAAGAGGAGGTCTCGCAGGCACTGCGGAGCTTTCTCGTTGGAGAGTGTGTGCTCAGCTCCTCGGAGCTGGTCAGGGTGGAGGTCCTGCGAACCCTGCGGCGCCGTGGGGACCGCCGCGACGAAGAGCGTGCCGCCGCTTATCTCGATTCGTTGACCTTGATCCGTCTGGATGCCGCGACCCTCGATCGCGCGACGCGCCTGGGTCCGGCGACTCTGCGGACGCTCGATGCGCTGCACCTTGCGACGGCGTTGGCGCTCAACCCCTTGCCCCGCGCATTTCTGTGCTACGACCGCCGCCTCGGCGAGGCGGCGCGCGAGCATGGGCTCCAGGTCGCCGCTCCCGGTTTCGAGGAGGTACACGAACCTTGAGCGATGTCTTCGAACTCGCCCGCACACTCGGCCACGAGCGCTTGCTGATCGTCCAGGAGCCCGCCGTCGGCCTGCGCGCGGTCATCGCCATCCACGACACCACACTCGGGCGCGCCATCGGCGGGACGCGCATGCGGCCGTATCCCTCCTTCGAGGACGCGGTCGAAGACGCCCTCAGACTCTCGCAGGCGATGACCGCCAAAGCGACCTTCGCCGGCATGCATTGCGGGGGCGGCAAAGCGGTGATCTGCGGCGATCCGCTGCGCGAGAAGACGCCGGAGCTGCTCCTCGCTTTCGGCCGCGCCGTCGAAGAGCTCGGCGGACGGTTCTTCACCGGCGGCGATATGGGGATCGACGCTGCCGACCTCGCGCTCATCGGCCGTGCCACGAGCCATATCGGCCACACGCCGGCCACGGCCGGGGTCGACGCCTCGGATCTGACCGCCATCGGCGTGGTGTCGGCCATGGAGGCGGTCGCGGAACGCCTAGGTATGCCGTTGCGCGCCTGCAGTGTGGCTATTCAGGGTCTGGGGGAGGTCGGTGGTCGGCTGGCGGAAAAACTTGCTGGCAGAGGGGTCAGCTTGATCGTGACGGACACCGTACCTGGCCGCCTGGACGCCGTCGTGCGCGCCACCGGCGCCCGGTTCGTGGCGCCGGAGGAGATCTTCGGCGTCGATTGCGACCTCTTCTCCCCTTGCGCCGCGGGCGCGGTCGTGACCGACGACGTCCTCGCTGGTCTGCGCTGCCGCGCGATCGTCGGCGCGGCGAACAACCCGCTCGCCTCGCCGGAGGTCGGCGAGGAGCTGCACCGCCGCGGGGTGCTCTATGCGCCGGATTTCGTCGTCAACGCAGGCGGGCTGCTGTCGGTGCTCTTCGAGACCGGAGTGCTGGACGAAGCCGGCATCGTCGCCCGCGTCGAGCGCATCGGCGCCGATCTCGCGGTCGTCCTCGAACGCGCGCAGCACGAGGGCGCTCCACCCTTCAGGGTCGCCGAGCAGGTGGTCGCCGAACGGCTGGCCGCGGCGCGCGCTGCCGCGCCATCGGCGACCGCGGTTTGAAGCTCGCGCCTGTCCGGGCTCTCCTGCGGGCCCCGGAGGAGGGCTGGTGGCGGTTCGAGTCGCCGGTGGAGAGCCTCAGCGCGGCGACGGTCGCCGAATTGCCCGGTTTGCTCGAACGCGTCGACCGGGCCACCGCGGACGGCCTCTGGGCGGTCGGATACGTCACCTATGAGGCGGCGCCGGCGTTCGATTCCGCCCTCGTCGTCCGGCGGGCGCCGCCCGGCCCCCTGGCGGCCTTCAGCCTCTTCCATGCGCCGCAGACCGCCGAACTGGCGCGCGGCGACGAACCGCCGCAGGTGCCGCTCGCGCCCCTGCAGGCCGCGCTCGGCGAGCCGGAGCACGCAGCGGCGGTGGCCGCCATTCTCGCCGCCATCGCCGCCGGGGAGACCTATCAGGTCAACTTCACGTTTCCGCTGCGCACCGGGTGGAGAGGCGACTCGCAGGCCCTTTTCCGGCGGCTGGCGACGGGGAGCGCCGCGCCGTATGCGACCTATCTCGACTGTGGCGAGCGCGCGGTCCTTTCGCTCTCGCCGGAGCTCTTCTTTCGCCGCCAGGGCGACCGGATCGAGATGCGCCCGATGAAGGGTACCCGCCTCCGCGGTCGCTTCCCCGAGGAGGACGTCGCGCAGGCGGCCGGCCTGGCCGCTTCGCCGAAGGAGCGCGCCGAGAATCTGATGATCGTCGACATGGTGCGCAACGACCTCGGCCGCATCGCCGCGCCCGGGAGCGTGCGCGTCGACCGCCTGTTCGAGCTCGAGCGCTATCCCACCGTCTGGCAGATGACCTCGACGGTCTCGGCGCAGTCCTCCGCCGGTCTGGCGCAGCTCTTCGCCGCGCTCTTCCCCTGCGCCTCGGTGACGGGAGCGCCGAAGGCACGCACGATGCAGTGGATCGCCCGGCTCGAAGGCGAGGCGCGCGGTCTCTACTGCGGGGCGATTGGCTGGGCGGCGCCGGAGCGGCGGGCGAGCTTCGCCGTCGCGATCCGGACCGCGGTCGTCGATCGTTCTGCGGCCACTCTCGAGTACGGCGTCGGCAGCGGAGTGGTCTGGGACTCGCAAGCGGCGGCGGAGTACCAGGAATGCCTGGCGAAGGCGCGCGCCTTTGCCGAACCGGCGCCGCCCTTCGCGCTCTTCGAGACCATGCTCTGGCGTCCGCGCTGCGGTGTCGCGTTGCTCGAGAAGCACCTGGCGCGCCTGGCCGCCTCGGCGAGCTACTTCGGCTTCGAACAGGACGAGCGCGCCTGGCGCTCCGCCGCCCTTGCCGGGCTCGCCGCGCTTGCCGGGAAGGAGATGCACCGCCAGCGCATCCGCCTCGAGCTCTCCCCGGACGGGGCCTTTTCCTTCGCCAGCAGGCCCTTTCGTCCCGAGCGCCGCGAATGGCGCGTGATTCTCGCCAGGGACCCGGTCGCCTCGCAGGACGTCTCTCTCTTCCACAAGACGACGAACCGGGCGGTCTACGACGCCGCGCTCGCCGCAGCGCGGGCGGCGGGAGCGGACGAGGCGATCCTGTGGAACGAACGCGGCGAGCTCACCGAAGGGACGCGGACGAATCTGGTGCTCGAGCTGGGAGGCGAACGCCTGACCCCGGCGCGGACCTGCGGATTGCTGGGAGGGGTCTTCCGGCAGGAGCTCCTGGAACGCGGGAAGATCCGGGAGGCGTTACTGACCCGCGAGGACCTTCTGCGCGCCGAGCGGGTCTTGTTGGTGAACGCCCTGCGCGGCTGGATTCCGGCGGGGCTCGCCTAGCCGGCCGGGTTGCTGGCAGGGAGGCCGCGGACCCGCTCCTGCAGGCTGGCGAAGAGGCGCTCGATCGCAGCGAAGTCGGACGACGGGAAGTTCGCCGGGTTGCCCCAGAACTCGGCGAGGCCGCGGTGCCCCCAGCTCTCGTAGACCGTGACCTTGATCATCAGCTGGAGCTTGTCGCAGGCGCGAACGAAGCGGGCCTCCGGAGAGGCTCCCTCCTCGTACTCCGCATAGAGCGCCGTGGCTCTGGGGTCGGCAGGGGCGAGGATGTCGGCTGCCGCGCGGCGCTCGGCGGCGTGCTTGACGTCGGCCGGAAGATAGGTCGTCGCGGTGCGCGGCAGGTCGCCGATGCGGAGCTCGGCCAGGTCGTGCAGCAGCGCCAGCTCGACGGCGTGACCGCGGTCGAGCCCGGGCTCCTCGCCGGCGAGGAGCCAGACCAGCATCGCCAGGTGAAAGGTATGTTCGGAGACCGATTCGCAGTCGGAGATGCCGCGCAGGAAGTACCCGCTGCGCGGCACCCGGTCGAGCGTCTGGAGCTCGAGAAGCAGGTCCAGGAGGCTTGCGTTCGCGAACCGCAAGCCGGCGGGCCTCAGGGTCTCCAGGGCAGGCCCGCGCCGAGCCAGCCGCGCGACATGTAGTCGGACATGGTGATGATGAACATCAGGCCGACGAAGAAGAAGCCGCTCGCGGCGACCAGCGGAATGAGGCGCGTGCCGTACTTGGCGTGCATGAAGAACATGACGACCAGCGTCGCCTTGAGCACGGCGATCGACAGCATGACGATGTTGTTGGCCGGCCCCAGGTCGACGAAGGCGACCGCGACGGTGATCGCGGTGCAGACCATCAGGGTGGCGAAGACCGCGAAGTAGGTCTTGAGCGGAACGATGTGATGCTCGGACATGGCTCAGGCGCCTCCGTGGTAGTGCCGCCCGATGAGATAGAGCAGCGGGAAGAGGAAGATCCAGACGATGTCGACGAAGTGCCAGTAGAGGCCGAAGTTCTCCACCGGGTTGTAGTACTCGGCCGAGAAATGCCCCTTCATCGCCTTGCGCAGCAGCCAGACCAGCAGGCCGAGGCCGACGATCATGTGCAAGGCGTGCATGCCGGTCATGGCGAAATAGAGCGAGAAGAAGAGCTCGGCGCGCCCGCCGACCTCGCCGGCGAAGTGGAAGTTCGGGCCGGGGATGAGGTGGTGTTCCCATTTCGCGGAATACTCGAAGTACTTGACCACCAGGAAGGTGAGGCCGAGGATGCCGGTGGCGTAGAGCCAGTTGATGAGCGCCTTGATCTTCCCCTGCTGCGCGGAGCGAACGCCGAGCGCCATCGTCAGGGAAGAGGCGATCAGCACGACGGTGTTGAAACCGCCGAGCCCGATCGACAGCTCGTGGCTGCCGGCGGCGAAGGCGTTCGGGTCCTTCCAGCGGTAGAGCAGGTAACACATGAAGAGGCCGCCGAAGAACATGACCTCCTGCACCAGGAAGAGCCACATCCCGAGGGTGGAGGCCTCCTTCTGCTGCTCGAGGTCGTCGAAGTGGTGCGCCAGATACGGGGAATGACCGTGGGACACGACGGCGGCTCCTTGTTCGTCGCTCACTATCAGTGCGGCCGCGCGGCGGGTACCGCGCGTCCGGCGGCCTCTTCGGCCGCCTCGAAGTAGTCGTAGGGTTCACGCGAGACGCTGGGCGCGAAGGTGAAATTCTCGGTCGGCGGCGGGGAGGTCGTCTCCCACTCGAGGCCGCGGGCGTTCCATGGATTGTTGCCGGCGAGCTTGCCGCTCTTCAGCGACCACAGGAAGTAGATCGTCGGCAGCACGAAACCGAGCGCCAGCACCGAGGCTCCCGCCGTCGACAGGATGTTGAGGACCTGGAACTCCGGCGGGTAGGCGTGGTAGCGGCGCGGCATCCCCATGTAGCCCAGCAGGAACTGGGGGAAGAACGTCAGGTTGAAGCCGACGAACACCAGCAAGGCCGAGATCTTGGCCCAGAATTCGGGGTAGAGGCGGCCGGTGATCTTCGGCCACCAGAAGTGCAGGCCGCCGAGGTAACCCATGATCGTCCCGCCCACCATGACGTAGTGGAAGTGCGCGACCACGAAGTAGGTGTCGTGCACGTGGACGTCGAAGCCCAGGGTGCCGAGAAAGACGCCGGTGAGGCCGCCGATGGTGAACAGGCCGATGAAGCCGAGCGCATAGAGCATCGGCGTCTCGAGCGAGACCGAACCCTGGTAGAGCGTCATCGACCAGTTGAACACCTTCACCGCCGAGGGGATCGCGACCAGCATGGTCAGCAGCGAGAAGATCGCGCCGGCGTAGACCGACTGGCCGGAGACGTAGAGGTGATGTCCCCAGACCACGAAGCCGAGGACGGCGATGCCGATCGAGGCGAAGGCGACGAAGTGATACCCGAAGATTCGCTTGCGCGCGAAGCAGGCGATGAGCTCGGAGATCACCGCCATCGACGGCAGGATCATGATGTAGACGGCCGGGTGGGAGTAGAACCAGAAGAGATGCTGGAAGAGGATCGGGTCGCCGCCCTTGGCCGGATCGAAGATGCCGAGGTGGAAGAGGCGCTCGAAGACCAGCAGCAGCAGCGTGATGGCGACCACCGGCGTGCCGAGGACCATGATGAGGCTGGTCGCATACTGGCCCCAGATGAACAGCGGCAGGCGGAACCAGGTCATTCCCGGGCAGCGCATCCGGTGAACCGTGACCATGAAGTTGAGGCCGGTGAGGATCGACGAGAAACCGTTGATGAAGACGCCGATACCGACGATGAGGACGTTCGTGGTGGTGTACGACGTGCTGTAGGGCGGATAGAAGGTCCAGCCGGTGTCCACGCCGCCGTTGAGCGTTCCCATGAGCATCAGGGCGCCGCCGGTCATGTAGAGGTACCAGCTCGCCAGGTTCAGCCTGGGGAAGGCGACGTCCTTGGCGCCGATCATCAGCGGGATGAGGAAGTTGCCGAGGATGCCGGGAATCGCCGGAATGAGGAAGAAGAAGACCATCGTGACGCCGTGACCGGTGAACACGCGGTTGTAGGTGTCCGGCAGCATGAGGTCGCCGGCCGGCGTCATGAGCTCGAGCCGCACGAGCATGGCGAAGATGCCGCCGAGCAGGAAGTAGCAGCTCACCGAGATGAGGTAGAGGATCGCGACCCGCTTGTGGTCGAGCGTCAGCAGCCAGGACTTCAGGCCATGCTCGGCGGTGAGGAAGTTCGGCCGCCCGGCCGTTTCGGATGCGGAGGGGGCGGCGGCGGTGGCAGTTGCGTTCATCGGGTCATCCCCTGGGAATCCGGAGTCGTGCCCGCCGCCGCGGCGTCTTCGGGCGACAGGCTCTTGATGTAGCTGATGAGCTGCTGCAGGGCCTCCTCGCTGACCTGGCCCTGGAACGAGGGCATGATCGGCTCGTAGCCCTGAACCATCTTCGCGGAGGGCATCAGGATCGACTCGCGGAGGTAGGCGTCGTCGACGCGTGCCTTGCCGCCGTCGGCGAGCGCCACTTCGGTGCCGTAGATGCCCTGGAGAACAGGTCCGCGTCCGCCCGGGCCCGGCTTGTGGCAGGTGTTGCAGGCGTACTGGGCGAAGAGGCGGCCGCCGTCCGCGGAGGGCGCCTTGGGCGCCGGCGCGCTGGCGAGCCAGGCCTGGTACTCATCCTGCGTCTGCACCGTCACCCAGCCGATCATCCCGGAGTGCTCCGTGCCGCAGAACTCGGCGCAGAAGATGTGAAACCGGCCGGTCTTGGTCGGGGTGAACCAGATGTTCGACTGACGCCCGGGAAGCACGTCGGCCTTGGCCCGGAAGGCCGGGACGAAGAAGCTGTGGATGACGTCCTCGGAGGTCATCACCAGGCGCGTCGGCTGGCCGATCGGCACGTGCAGCTCGTTGATCTCGCGCTGGCCGGTCGGATGCTGGACCTTCCACATCCACTGCTTGCCGGTAACCTGGTATTCGACCGCGTTCGCCGGCGGACGGTAGAGGCGGAAGAAGACCTTGACCCCCCAGCCGAAGGAGAACAGGGCGATCAGCAGCGGAATCACCGTCCAGGTGATCTCGAGAAAGGCCGAGTTCTCGAAGTTGCTGCCGACGAGGTTGTCGCTCTTCCGGCGATAGCGGATGGCGAAGAAGATCACCATCACGGCGATGAGCACGGTGAAGAAGGTGCCCATTCCGACGAGGAAGAGGGTCAGGTTGTCGACTTCGCTGGCGCCGGCCGAGGCCTGCTCCGGCAGGAAGGGGAGCTTGAAATTCATACCGATGCGACTCCTCCGGCCGCGGCGCGTTCCAGACGACGCTCGCTGCGCAACATCCAGATCATCGAGAAGATGAGTACCGCGAGGGTGATCGCACCGCCCACCTTGATGGCGAAAAGGGTGGCGACCGTGTACTTCCCGAGCGCGGCGTCGTAGTCGAAACACAACAGCATCAGCTTTTCCGCGAGACCGCCGATCCGGCCTTCGCCGGCCTCGAAGAGCGCCAGCTTGAGATCCTTCGGCGCGTATTCGACGCCGTAGAGATAGCGCGCCAGCCGACCGTCGGGTGTGGCGACGACGACGCCGCTGGCGTGGGCGAACTGATCGATGGTCGGATCGTAGGCGTAACGGAAGCCGGCAGAGGCGGTCAGGCGCTGGATCGACGCCGCATCGCCGGTGAGGAAGTGCCACCCGGCGGCGCTGCCCTGCTTGCCGTAGCGCTCGACGGCGGAGCTCTTCTTCTCGGCGGCGAGCGCCGGCGTGTCCTCGGGGTCGAAGCTCACGAAGACGATCTCGAGCTCCTGCCCCGGTTCATACCCAACGCCCTTCATCGCCGCCGCGGTGCCGATGATGATCTGCGGACAGAGCACCGGGCATCGGAAGTAGACGAAAGCGAGGAGCACCGGCCTGGATCCGAAGTAGTCGCCCAGGCGGACCGCCTTGCCGGTCTCGTCCCGGAACGGCAGGTCGAGGGGCAGGGTCTCTCCCAGGCGTTGCTCGAAGCCGACCTGCTCGGAGATCTTCTGCGCGTTGAGCGCACCCGGCTGCGGAGTCCGCTCGGCGAGTCCCGGGCCGGTGAACATCCGGGTCTCGGCACCCGCCGGGTCGCCCAGCGCGGCCATCGCCGCCAGGACGAGAGTCGCCGCTAGCGGAGCTCCGACGGCGCGACGGCGCGCACAGCCAGGCTCAGAGCGCAAGCGGATGGAGAGATTGCTGGTCGGCATTGCCGGCTTCAGTGCGCCGCTTCTGCGTGAGTCGAAACGGCGTTCTCGGCAGCGGGAGCCTCCGCCTGGACCGGCGCCGGAGCGGGCGCGGCCGCCGGCTCGGGAACGGCGAGGCGATCGATCGCCTCTTCGATCGGCATGTGCGCCAGGCCGAGCGACTTGTCGGCCCAGCCCCACGTCGTCAAGCGCTCGTGCTCGGCGGCGCGCATCGCGGCGAGCTCCTTCTCGGGCTGCGCCTGGAGATTGGGCGCGGGCGGCAGGACGCTCCGGCTGGCTTCGGCGAGCGGCGAGGGCGCCGGATCGGCTCCGGTCGTCCACTTCGACAGGCCGAGGTAGAGGAAATAGCCGACGACCAGCGCACCGATCGTCGTGCCGCCCAACCAGAGACCGACCTCGATCGCCCTGCGGACGTCGATTTCCGAGTCGATCGGGGCGCGATTGTGGGTCGAATGGGCGCCTGCGGCGCCGTGCTCGTCGCCGTGCCTGGGATCAGTCATGACCGAGTACTTCCTTCCACTGCGGATCGTTCACCGCGACGAGCGAGCGCTTGCCGAGCTCGCGCGCGAACAGGTAGAACCAGAGACCGCCGATGCCCACCGGAATCGCGACGTAGAGCCAGTGGATCGAGAAGCCGCCTTCGCGCAAAGTCGGACGGGTCAGCCAGACGAGGTCGGCCCAGCGCATCACGAGGACGAAGGCGGCGACGGCCGAGAGGGTCTTGCTCTTCTCCTTCACGCTGCGCGAGAGCAGGATCAGGAAGGGGAAGAAGAAGTGGAAGACGAGGATCCCGGCGGCGACATAGCCCCATCCGCCGTGGAAACGAACCTGGAACCAGATCGCCTCCTCCGGGAGGTTACCCTGCCACATGATGATGAACTGCGAGATCGTGAGATAGGTCCAGAACATGACGTAGGCGAAGAGCAGCTTGCCGTAGTCGTGGAAGAGCTTGCGGCTGAAGATTGCGTCCATGGGCTCGCGCTGTCGCAGCCAGTTGGCGATCAGGATGATGAAAGTCATCCCCGCGAGCGCTTCGCCGGCGACGAAGATGGCGCCGTAGAGGCTCGAGAACCAGTGCGGGTCGAGCGACATCAGCCAGTCGAAGCCCATGAAGGTGTTGACCATCAGATAGAGCAGGAGACCCACCGCCGAGACGTCGTGCATCTTGCGCTTGAGGTCCGGATCGCCGGTCTCGTCCTGGCGCTTCGACTTCGCCGAGAGGTAGTAGGCGTAGAAGGAGAACAAGGCGACGGCGAAGACGGTGCGGGCGATGAAGAACGGCCCGTTCAGGTACGGCGCCTTGTGCTGCAGGGCCTCGTCGAGGGCGACCTTCGCTGGATCGGCCCACAGAAAGATGTCCTTGAGGCCGAGAAACAGCGGAATCGCCGCCAGGCCGACGAACGGAATCGTGCGTGCGGCAGCCTCCAGGATGCGCCGCGCGGCGAGACCCCAGCCGCCGCCCGAGAGGTGCTGCAGCATCAGGAAGCCGAGCGAGCCGACCGCCACGGTGTACCAGAGCAGCCAGCCGACGAGGTAGGCGGCGGTGAACTCCTGGCGGGCCAGGAAGAAGCCGGCGATCGAGGCGGCGGCGCCGGCGGCGCCGACGACGAGCGCCTTGCCGGCGAGGCCGGAAAGCGCGGCCGGAGCCTCGAAGTCAGCGGTGCGGAGCGGAAAATGGAGCGTCCTCATGGCGGGCTTGCGGTTCCTCTCGTCCATCAGTGCCCTCCCCCTTCGCCGTGCGCCGGCGCGGCCGCCGGGGGGGCGTCGAGCGCCGCTCGTTGCTCGGCGGTGAGGGTCGAGACATCGACGTGCTGGGAGAGCTGGAGCGCCCGGATGTAGGCGGCGATGGCCCAGCGGTCCTCGGGCGGAAGCTGCGGAGCGTAGCTCGGCATGACGGCGAAGCCGTTCGTCATGACGTCGAAGAAATAGCCGATCGGCACCTGGCGCAGGCGCTCGTCATGGTACGAGGTGGGCTGCTTGTAACCCCGGCGGACCACCATGCCGCGGCCGTCACCCACCTGTCCGTGACAGGGAGTGCAGTAGATGGTGAAACGCTCCTGGCCGCGCTTGAGCAGCGCCTTGGTCATCGGCATCGGCAGCTCGGTGGCCATGCTGCCGTCGGCCATCCGCCCGGTGAAGAAGTGGGTGTCCTCCCGCAGCGAGCCGCGGGCCACGGTGTGCGCCGGCAGCGGGCGCATGCCGCTGCCGTCGGCGAAGAACTCGCTCGAACGGTAAGGCTTGAGCTTGGGCTGGTCGTGCATGTCCTGGCGACAGCCCGTGGCTGCGAGCCCGGCGAGCGCGACGACGAGGGTCAGCGCGCCGCGCAGGGCGACGCTCGGGCCGGCGTTCTTCCTGCGGTCAGAGCTCGACATCGTTGACCTCCATCGCGCCGGTCGACAGCAGAAACTCGCGCGTTCCGGAGCGGTCGAACTTGCCGTCCTGCGCTTCGATGCAGAGGAAGAAGCCGTCCCGCGAGGCCTTCTCGCGGAAGCGTGAGACGTTGAAAACCGGGTGATACGGCTGCGGCAGGCCGTTGAGGACGAACATGCCGATCGCCGCCGAGAAGGCCGCGAAGAGCACCGTGCACTCGAACAGGACGGGAATGAACGCCGGCCAGCTGTTGTAGGGCTTGCCGCCGATGTTCATCGGGTAGTCAACGGTCGAGGTCCAGACTTCGAGACCCCAGCCTGCGAGGGCGCCGACGATGCCGCCGGTGAGACAGATGAGCGGCACCTTCGACTTGTGGTGATCGCAGATCACTTCGGAGATCGCCTCCACCGGAAACGGGGTGTAGGCGTCCATGGCGCGGAAGCCGGCGTGATGGGCCTTCTCGGCCGCGTTCAGCAGGTCCTGCGCCGTCGGGTATTCGGCCATCAGGCCGTGCAGGCCCGAGGCGTTGGGAGAGGTCGCGGTAGTCATCCGTGCGCGGGCTCCTTGACTTTGGCGTCGGGGGTGAGCCCCTTCATCTCGAACATGGCGATCGCCGGGAAGACGCGCACGAAGAGGAACATGAGCGCCATGAACAGGCCGATCGAGCCGAAGAAGGTCGCGAAGTCCCAACGGGTCGGGTAGTACATGCCCCAGGCGCCCGGCAGGAAGTCGCGGTGGAGCGAGGTCGGAATGATGACGAAGCGTTCGAACCACATTCCGAAGTTGACGAACATCGAAATGACCCACAGCGTGGCGATCGACTTGCGCGCCTTGCGGAACCACAGCGGCTGGATCGCCAGCACGTTGCAGAGAATGAGGCTCATCCAGATGAACTTGTAGGGTCCGAAGATCCGGTTCCGGATCATGTACCACTCGTAGATGTTGCCGCTGTACCAGGCGGTGAAGATCTCGATCAGATAGCCGTAGCCGACGATCAGCCCGGTCACCAGCATCACCTTGCCCATGTTGTCCATGTGCTTCATGGTGATGAAGTCCTCGAGGCCGAACAGCTTGCGCAGGGGGATCATCAGCGTGAGCACCATGGCGAAGCCGGCGAACACGGCGCCCGCGACGAAGTACGGCGGGAAGATCGTGGCGTGCCAACCCGGGACCTGGCCCGAGGCGAAGTCGAAGGAGACGACCGAGTGGACGGAGAGGACCAGCGGTGTCGACAGGCCGGCGAGCAGGAGGTACGCCGACTCGTAGTTGTGCCAGTGCCGCGCCGAGCCTCGCCAGCCCATGGCGAGCGCGCCGTAGACCTTCTTCTGCCAGAGCTTCTTGGTGCGGTCGCGGAAGCTCGCGAGGTCCGGAACCAGTCCGATGAACCAGAAGACCAGCGAGACCGAGCCGTACGTCGAGACCGCGAAGACGTCCCAGATCAGCGGCGAACGGAAGTTCGGCCAGATCGCCATCGTGTTCGGGTAGGGAAGCAGCCAGTAAACCGCGAGCCAGGGTCGGCCGGTGTGGAAGAGCGGATAGAGCAGGGCGCAGGCGACGGCGAAGAGCGTCATCGCCTCGGCGAAACGGTTGATCGAGGTCCGCCACTCCTGGCGCAGGAGCAGCAGGATCGCCGAGATCAGCGTGCCGGCGTGGCCGATGCCGATCCACCAGACGAAGTTGATGATGTCGAAGCCCCAGCCGACGGGGTTGTTGTTGCCCCAGATGCCGATGCCCGTGAACACCAGCTTGGTGAGCGCGGTGAGCAGCATCATCGCGCCGCCGAAGGCGATCGCCATGGCGATGTAGAACCACAGCGGCATCTTGCCGAAGACGACCGAGCTGATCTTGTCGGTGACCGAGGCCGAGGTGTGTCCGGGCGCGATGACCGGCGGGTCGGCCGGCGGTTCCATCATCGGCACGCGCAGGCGGGGGGATTCGGCGACACTCATGCGGAAAGCTCCGGATTGGGGTTCTTGACCATCGCGAGGTAGGTGGTCCGCGGCCGGGTGCCCAGCTCCTCGAGCAACGCATAGTTGCGCGGGTTCTTCTTGTCCGCGACGACCCTGGCGGCCGGGTCGTTGAGGTTCCCGAAGGAGATCGCCTGCGGCGGGCAGGCCTGCTGGCAGGCGGTCAGGATCTCGCCGTCGGCGACCTGGCGCAGGTCGCGGTCGGCCGGGATCCGCGCGCGGTTGATGCGCTGCACGCAGTAGGTGCACTTCTCCATCACGCCGCGGCTGCGCACG
>CAZQTL010000097.1:0-14605 GCA_964595975.1 uncultured Thermoanaerobaculia bacterium
GAGCCCGCCAACCACGACACCGGAGCGGCGGGCCGGGGAGTGCTGTACCTGTGAGAGGCGGCTGGCGTGAAACCTTCTTCGAGCTCCTCGAGAACGACGATCGAGAAGGCAAGTGCGCGGAACGCGCCGGCGTCACGCCCGAGTACGTCTGCCGACTGAAGAAGGCCGACCCAGCCTTCGCCGACGAGATCCAGCGCCGCGTCGACAAGTGCCGCTCCACCCGCCGCGCCGCGGCCTTGAAAAGCCAGCGCCGCGAGCTCTCCGCCAGCGGCTGAAATTCGCGTAGGTCAAGAAAGGTCAATGTCCGGCGCGGTATACCCGCGCTGCGATGTCTTCGCGGATCCTCTTCGCCGACCGCGATCCGGTCGCCCTCGCGGCGGCCGACGTCTTCAGCGTGCCCCGCCTCGGCGGCAGCTTCGCGCGCGAGATCGCCAGCGAAGAGGCGACCAACCCCTACTCGCGGCTGACCTCGAGCTACCTCCTCGGCGATCCCCACCCGAGCAAGATCCTCCGCGATCGCAGCGACCCGCACGAGCGCCTCGGCGAGCTCTACACCCGCATGCTCGCCGACACCAGCCTCTCCGGCTTCGTCGACAAGCGCATCGACGCCGTGCTCGGCCTGCCGCGGCGCATCGTCCCCGCCGACGGCTCGCCGGCCGCCAAGGAAACCGCCGACTTCGCACGCGCGGTCTTCCGCCTCATCCCGCGGCTCGACGTCAACCTCCGCCACCAGGCGATGGCCTTCTGGACCGGCATCGCGATCGACGAGGTGATGATCGAGAAGCTCACCCGCGGCCCGCTCGCCGGCGCCTGGGTGGTCGTCGACCTCCTCGACCGGCCGATGCACCGCTTCGCCTGGAAGCAGCGCGAGCTCTACATCGTCAAGGGCCTCGGCAAGCTCGAGCTCGCGCCGCCGGAGAACTTCCTCGTCGCCCGCGCCGGGACGAAAGACAACAGCTGGGGCGACCCCGCCGCCGACGACTGCTACTGGCCGTGGTGGCTGAAGAAGAACGGCCTCAAGTTCTGGGCCACCTTCCTCGACAAGTACGGCATGCCGACCGCCGTCGGCCACTACAACGCCGGCCAGAAGGGCGCGTCCGGCGACGTGCCGAAGACCTCGCAGGCGCTGCAGGAGACCCTGCACGCCGCGCTGCAGCGCATCCAGACCGAGTACGCCATCACCCTGCCCGACGGCCTCGACATCAAGTTCCTCGAGGCGCAGCGCGCCGGCGGCGTCAGCTACGAGCAGTTCATCGGCATGCTCGACCGGGCGCTCGCGGTGAAGATCCTCGGCGAGGTCGACACCTCCGGCGCCGCCAAGGGGCCGGGCTCGTTCGCCAAGGCCGACGTCTCGAACGACGTCCGCCTCGAAAAGGTCGTGCTCGACGCCCACAACCTCTCGGCGCAGGTGACCGACAACCTGCTGCGGCCGATGGTCGCCTGGAACTTCGGTCCCGACGCCCCCTGCCCGCGCTTCGAGATCGACGCTGTCGACGCCTCCGACCGCGAGCAGCGCTCGAAGGGTGCCGAGGCCGTGCTCGCCGAAGAGCAGCCGGTCGGCCGCCGCTACTTCTACATGACCCACCAGGTGCCCGAGCCGGAGCCGGGCGAGCCGGTGATCCTGCGGAAGAAGGCGGCGCCGCCGGTCGTGGTCGCGCCTCCGCCCGGCGCGCCGCCGGCCGCCGACCCGAACGACACGCCGGATCCCGACGCCGGAAACGAGGGCGACGAGACTCCCCCCGGCGACCCGGCCGATTCGCAGAACGCCTCTCGCAGGGCGCGGCGGTCCGCAGCTGCGGCTCATCACCGCGGTGCGCAAGCCGGAGGTTCGACTCCTCCCCCTGCATCCACCCGCCGCAGCGCCGCAGCCGCAGACGATCCCGCCGCCGAGCTCGACCCCGCCGCGATCCAGGCCGAGCTCGACGCGATGCTCGAGCAGGCGCGCGAGCGCCAGGCCGACTACGACGAGGTCGCCGCGCTCTTCGGCGCGAAGTCGCTCGCCTACTACACCGGCCCCGGCGGGTGGAAGGAGCAGCTACTCGCCGCCTTCGACTCTGGCGACGTCATGGCGGGCACCGCCCTGCGGAAGATCGTCGGCGCGGTCAACCCGGTGGGGAACGCTCGCCTCCTCGAGACGGCGCAGATCCACGGCATGGGACTGTCGTACCGCAACTGCATCGAGGACTTCGGGCGCGAGAACATCCGCCAGCTGTCGATCCCCCAGGGCTGGGGCGACGCGATCAACCCGCAGACGGCGATCGAATACTGGGCCGGCCAGCTCGAGCTGCCGAAAGACCAGTTCCTCGGCCTCTCCGACGGCAACCGCCGCCTCGCCTTCACCGTCGCCGGCGTCACCGACCTCGACCTGCTGCACGGCATCTACCTGCTCGTCGGTCAGGCAATCGCCGGCGGCTGGTCGCGCGACCAGTTCGTGCCCGCAGTCGAGCGGCTCTTCACCCTGCGCGGCCTCGAACCGCTCGCCAAGTGGCACATCGAGCTCGTCTACGCCAACAACGTCCGCCAGGCTGGCGGTCTGGTTCGCTTCCAGCAGCTGGTGCTCAACAAGTCGGCCGCCCGCCTGACGCCGTACCTCGGCTGGGGCGCGCTCGACGACGGCCACACCCGGCCGGAGCACGAGCTCATGCGCGGCTACATCGCCGCCCAGAATCACCCCATCTGGCGCATGTGGTGGACGCCCGCCGGCCACAACTGCCGCTGCGAAATCCTCGCGTTCAGCCGATTCAAGGCTCTCAAGCTGGGGCTGATGGGTTCCGAGCCGGTCGGCCCCTGGCCGATCTACCAGGGCGCCCCCGTCCTGCCCGACGAAGGCTTCCGCGGCGCGCCGGAGACCGAATTCCGCCCGGTGATCGACGAGATGGACCGCCGCGCGCAGGACGCGCTCTTCGAAGCGCAGGACTCTGGCAGCCCCGACTTCGCCGACGCCGCGCAGCAGATCTTCGACCAGCTCTACGGCGGCAACGGCGGAAGCCCGACCGGCTTCGCGCACCTGCTCTATCGACCGGAGGCGGCATGACCCTGCCACTCGATCTGACCACCGGCGGCATCGGAGCCCCCGTGCACATCCAGATGCCGACCACGACGAGCAACGAGGTGCGCTTCGCGCCGCCCATCGACCTGCCGTTCCGCTTCCAGGCGAACGCCGGCCGCGTGCTCGAGTGCGCGGTGCTGCGGCCGATCGACCTCACCCGCACCCACGGCGTGAAGGTCACCGCCGAAGACATCGCGACGATGGCGCAGGACTACGACCCGGCGTTCGAAGCCGGCGCGCTGAACTTCGACCACAGCTGGGGCGGCCCGGCGCACGGCCTCGGAACGCGCATCTGGCTCGACGGCGAGCTCTTGTGGTGCCGCATGGAGCAGCTGTCGCAGGAGGCCGTCGACGGCATCGCCTCGGGCAAGTGGCCGCGGCGCAGCTCCGAGTTCTGGATGTCGCACCCGCAGACCGGCCG
Organism: uncultured Thermoanaerobaculia bacterium; assembly: GCA_964595975.1. Taxonomy (GTDB): domain Bacteria; phylum Acidobacteriota; class Thermoanaerobaculia; order Multivoradales; family JAGPDF01; genus JAGPDF01. The sequence goes on from CAZQTL010000097.1 coordinate 3,471, forward strand.
CCCCTACTGGTGCGGCCTGGCGCTCCTCGGCGCGGCGACTCCTGCCGTGCCGGGCTTGCCGCCGGCGGTGCTGCTCTCGCAGCAGCGACCCATCTACCGACTCATCTCTACCGGCGCGGCCGTCGCGCCGTCCGCCCCGCGCAACGGGGAACCCGTAAAGGAGGCAGCAATGCCCAACCCCAAGAAGCAGAACGCCGCAACTCCGCCCGGGGCGGAGCCCGAGACCCCGGCCACGGCGCCGGCGGAAACCCCCGCGGCCGTCGAACCGAGCGAAGCCACCGAGACCCCGGCCACCGAAGCCGCCCCGGCGACGGCGGCGGCCCCGGCGGCGGCCATCACCGCCGCCGACCTCGCCGCCGAGCGCTTGGCTCTGCAGCAGGAGCGTGAGGCGTCGCGCCAGGAACGGCTCGCCGCCAAGCTCGAGCGCGCCGAGGCCGCGGTCGACAAGCTCTTCCACCGCCTCGGCACCCGCGTGCCGCCGGCGGCGGTCAAAGCGGCGCGCCCGCTGCTGATCGCGCTCGCCGCGCAGCTCACTCCCGTGACGCTGAAGGTGAACCTCGCCGGGAAAGAGCAGGAGGTCGGCCTCTACGACCAGCTGGTGACCGTGCTCGAGGCCCTGCCGGAGAACCGGTTCGTCAACAACCAGGCCCGCGCCTCGGTGACGCCGGAAGAGCTCGCCTCGGTCACCGCCGAAGCGGGCGACGTCAACAGCCGCGCCGGGATCACCCCGGCCCGGCGCGCCGAGCTCGCCGCCAAGTACCCCGACACCTACCGCGATCCGGTCAACGTCAACTGACCGTCGCGCGCTGACCACGGATCCGAGCTGAAGCCTTTTCACGAACCGAGAACCGAAACGAGGTTTCCATGACCGCACTCGCCAAGAACGTGATGCGCCCCCACAAGGTGCACGATCGCAACATCAACATCGTTCCGGCCGACGCCGGGAAGGTCTTCTACGTCGGCGCCTTCATCTGCCGCGAGGCAGGGACGGGCGTCGCCATCCCGGCCACCGACACCGCCGGCCTCGTGCCGCTCGGCGTCGTCGTCGAGTCGATGTTCCCGACCGACAACGACAAGGCCCTCACCGCCGCGCTCGACAACTCGACCGGCGCCGACGGCTCGATCGACGCCGACGGCGAGGGCACCCGCTGCGTCCGCTACGACCAGACCGGCGAGTACGCCTTCGCCATCACCGGCTCGACGCCGAAGGTGGGGCAGAACGCCTACCTGCACGACGACAACCTGGTCGGCGTGACCTCGAGCAACCTCGTCAAGGCGGGCGTCTTCACCCGTCCGGGCCCGAACGGCACCTGGTTCGTCGACATCTCGCGCTCGCTCGACGCCGTCGGCGTCACGCCGCAGGCGACGCTCGTCGACCTCGGCGGCACGCTCGGCACGGCGAACGACACGATGGTCGCCATGCCGACCCTCACCGACTCGCCGGCCACCGCCGACGCCCTGCGGGACGACCTGCACACCAACTGGAAGGCGGCGCTCGACAACAACTTCGCCGACCTCCAGGCGAAGGTCAACGCGCTCATCGCCGCCCTCGAAGCCGCCGGCGTCCTGGTCCCCTGATCTCGACCTGACACCGCGACCACCGGACCTCGACCACCGAACCAGCGAACGAACGACGACGGCACAGGAGAACCCGCCATGTTGGACACCCTGAAGCGCCAGATCCTGAACTACCGGGACCTGGTCATGGACCTCTACGACAAGCAGGAGGCATCGGCCGACTCGATCAAGGCCATGCTCTGCAACACCATCGACAACCGCACCGCCCGCGAGAACCCGGTGCGCCTCTCGCACGTGCTCTACACCTCCGAGGCGGTCGCCTGGGAGGACGAGATCGTCACCGGCGGCGCCATCGAGGAGATCCAGTTCGCGGTCCCGATCAAGGGCTACGACGTGTTCACCCCGTTCAACAAGGTGAACATCGAGCGCCCCGAGTCGATCGCCAAGCTCGAGGCCGCGGCGCGCACCTGGCCGAAGGCGCTCGAGCGGCTGCAGGTGAAGCAGATCCTGTCGGTCTTCCGGTCGAACCCGCTGGCCTACGACGGCCAGAACTTCTTCGACTCCGACCACGTGCACCCGGCGACCGCCGCGGCGTACAGCAACATCCTCAGCCTGCAGCTCTCGGGCACCATCGCCAACATCACCTTCGCCGAGGCGAAGACCCTCATCCACCAGCTGCGGGCGCGGTTCATGGTCAACATGTCGCTGCAGGCCGAGATTCTGTCGGCGGCCGAGATGGCGAAGAACATGATCGTCATCGCCCACACGATCGAGGTGTGGACGATGCTCGACCTCGTCCGGACGCTCGTGCAGTACAACAACATCCCCAACGAGCTCGTGAACAGCTTCCAGCTGCTCTACGACCCGAACTCCGGCACGGCCACGAAGCTCGAGGCCATCCTCTCCGAGCCCGGCGGCGCCCGGCCGGTGTTCTTCGTCCCCGACAAGGACCCCTACGTCGACGCCTGGGAGACCGACGCCGTGCGCAACGGCTACGTCGCCACCGGTCTTCGCGGCCAGTGGGGCTTCAAGCCCGGCATGCCGCAGACGGCCATCCAGGCCACGCTCGTTCCCGCCTGATGAAGTGAACCGGAGAGGGGGGCCACTGTAGAAGGTGGTCCCCCTCTCTTGCAGCCCGGAGGATTCATGTTCGAAGTGACAGTCACCGCGCAGGTCGCCTTTTCCCGCATCGACGGCGGCGGTACGCGCCGCGTGCGCCTGGCCGACGGCACCGTGCTCGAGTTCTCGCGCCACCCGCAGCGCTTCGAGGAGCTCCCGCCGGAAGTCGTCGCCGACCCCTACCTGATCAAGCGGTCGATCGACGCCAGCGGCGCGAAGGCGCGAATCGTGACCGAGACGGCTGCGCCCACGGTGCCGCCTGCTCCGCCAGCGACCGAGAAGAAGGGCGACCGGGTGCAGATTTCCACCGTTCCGCTGGTCGATGGCATCCCCGTCACCGATCTCGACCTGTCCGGCTGGGGCTACCCCAAACTGGTGAAGCTCGCCAAGGAACTCGAGCTCAGCCCCTTCGGCAAGAAGAAGGAAGAGCTGCGCGAGGAGATCGCCGCCCACGTCGCCGCCAACTACGTCGCCAACCCGGCCGACGTGTCCGCCTCTTCCGCCCCTGCCGCCCCTTCCGAAGACTGACGGAGGCCCCATGTACGCAGTCACCCGTGCCCCCAGCGAGACCCGCAAGGTCAAGGTCGCCATCTACCGCGGCAGCGGCCGCGAGCGCGTCGTCGTCTTCGGCGCGGAGCCCGTGCGCTTCGGCGAGCTCCCGCCGGAGATCGAAGAGGAGCTCACCAGCGACCGTCCGCGCTTGGTGGCGGTCGAGATCCCGCACGAGCGCCGCAAGCTCCCGCCGGCGCCCGCCGCCCCGGCAGCAACCGACGACGGGGACCTGTAGACCACCATGCCCGTCTGGCTCACCGAGGCCGAGCTCCGCGCCCGCTGGGGCGACCGCGTGGACGAGTACGGCGACCGCAACTCCGACGGCACCGCCGAAACGGCGGACGTCGAGCTCGCGATCGAGACGGCCGAGGGCCGCGTCGCCTCCGACCTCTACGGCCGCTTCTCTCCGGGCGATCTGCCGACCACGCCCACCACGGCGAGCGCCGCGCTGAAGCGCGTCGTCGGCGGCCTGGCGATCTGGTTTCTGTGCGAGAACAAGCCGATCAAGGGGCAGGACGTCTACGACGCCCGCTCGATGGCCGAGAAGGAGCTTCTGGCGCTGAAGAACGGCAACCTGAGCCTGCTCCTCGCCGGGAACCCGAAGATCGACCTCGGCGGCGAGCAGGTGCTCACCACCGCCGGCGCCGACGTCACCTCGACCAGCGACACCCTCGTCGATGGCGGCCCGTCGCGCGGCGTCTTCAGCCAGGACGCCCTGCGGGACATGTGATGAAGCTCACCTTCGAGGTCACCGGGGCGCCGGAGGCAGCGACGATGCTCGACGGCGTCGGTGAGCGGTTCGAAGGACCGCTCACCGATGCGCTGCAGTCGATCGCCATCCTGTGGGAGACCGACTTCCGCCGCAACTTCGAGCGCCAGGGGAGCGTACTCGGCGCCTGGGAGCCGCTCGCGCCGATGACCCAGAGCCTGCGCAAGTGGCGCGGCTTCAACCCGGCCTCGCCGATTCTCGTGCGCACCAGTGACCTGCTGCAGTCGATCGGCCAGCTCGAGCTCACCGACGAATCGGTCACCGTCGGCACCAACCTGCGCTACGCCGCCGTGCTGCAGTTCGGCGGCACGGAGACCTGGTCGAAAGACGTGCCGGGCACGCGCGAGATCCCGCCGCGGCCGTTCGTGGTGCTGTCGCCGGACCTCGTCGAAGAAACCATGGCGACCCTGAGCGACTTCCTGTTCGGCGAGGGCGCCCGTGCCAACTAGCCCCTACCCGGACCTGCCGCTCGACATCTGCGGCGAGATCTTCACCGCCGTCGGCCGGGAGCTCCGCGCGATCACCGCGCTCGAGCCGGTGGTCGGCAACCGCATCCGCGAGTGCGAGAGCATCCGCGCGGCGATCGACCAGGGCTTCGGTACGACCGACGTCCCGGCGCTGCTTTACGCTCCTGGGCCGCAGGTGCAGGTGCGCACCGCCAACCGCGGGTATTCGAAGCTCACGACGTCGGTCGACATCTGCCTGCTGACGCGCTGCACCGACCCCTTCGACACCCAGGACTGGCTGCGCCCGCGGATCTTCCACCAGATCTTCCTGCGCCTGGTGCGCGAGGAGGGGACGCTCCGCAGCGGCGACGGAGAGGAGCCGGACTCCGGCCCCGACAACCGCATCACCAACGCCATGACCGGCTTCGGCCAGATCGACCCGACCGGCCCGATCCCGAAGGGCAACAACATCATCTCGACCACCTGCCGCGTTGCTTTCACCTCGGACATCGACGAGAAGACGCGCCTGTTCATCGGATAGGAGACCGCCATGACCACCCCAGCAACCGGCAGCGCCGCTCTCATCGGCTTCACCCGCGAGCCCTTCCCGGGCATTCGCGACACCGCCGCGACCGTCCACTACGTGCGCCCGGCGCTTCCGGCGAACTCGCGCTTCGGCTTCGCCAAGAATCCGGCGGCTGAGGTCAACCAGAGCGGCTTCGTCGAACAAGGCACCCCTGGAGCCATCACCGGCCCGATCGATTTCGGCTGCCGCTTCTCGGTGCAGACGCTGTTCTTCCTGCTGACGCACTTCTTCCGCGACATCACGAAGAGCACGCTCGAGAGCGGCGTCTTCCAGTACGTCTGCGAGCTCGACCGGACCCTCGCCGAGCGGACGCTGTCGCTGCTCTACGGCATTCCGCCGGTCGACCAGCTCTGGCAGCACAACATGCTGATCGGCCAGCTGGTGGCGAACATCGGCGCGAACACCGAGGTCGTCGCCAGGGTGACCGGCCAGGCGCTGCACTTCACCCGACTCGGCTCGGCCGTGGCCGACGCCGGGAACACCGGCACGTGGGCCTACGCCCCGGTCTGCCGCGGGCCGCTCGCCTCGGAGGCCGCCGGGAACGTCTTCCTCGAGGTCACCGACCTTGCGCCGCTCAAGTTCAAGCTGAAGCAGGCGACCGGCACCACCCCGCCGACCATGTCGGGCTCGACGAAGATCACCCAGCTCTACGGCCCCGACGGCAACGCCATCTACGTCAACGGCCTGGCCGACACCGGCGCCGAGATCGGCATCTTCGACGAGAACAAGGACCCGTTCATGGTCTGCGTCCCCGGCACCGCCGTGCAGCACGCGGACATCGATGTTGGCGACGTCTTCTACTTCCCGGCCCCGGGCGAGTGGGACCTTCCGGCCTCGCCGACCTACCTCGCCGGCCAGCGCTTCCTCTCGGCGCACCAGCTGAACCAGTACAGCACCGACAACGGCTCGAACTGGGTGGACTTCAACACCCAGACGAGCGTGCTGACGGTGGCCGACCCGATCGCCGCCGACAACGGCAGCGGTTCGCGCTACGGCTTCGGCCTCGACCGCTCGGGCCTGCAGTTCAACCCGACGATCCAGGTGACCCAGAAGGAACGCAGCCGGGCCTTCCGCACGCTCTACGAGAAGAACGACGTGGTGAAGCTGCGCACCTACTTCCAGGGGCAGCTTCTCGCCGGCGGGCCCTATCGCGAATCCCTGTTGCTCGACTGGAACGCCGCGCAGATCACGGCGCTCGCCGCGCCGGTGTCCGGCCCGGCTTCGGTCATCGAGACCACGACGTTCCAGGGCGTGACCGACGACTCCGGCAACGCCCCGCTGACGGTGACGCTGATCTCCGACCAGGACTACGCCACGACGTAGTCACCACGCCTCGGGGCCCGGGAGTGGACCCCTGACCTTCGCAGCACCAGGTGGGCGGCCGGGCGCCCACCTCAGTAGCTAGAAGAAGGGCAACGCTGGACGCAGGTGCAGCACCGAGGAGCACGTGGCCGAAGAGCGGGAAGTCGTAGCCAGGCTGAAGGTCGAGCGTACCGGGGAGGAAGGTGCGTTCAAAGAGGCGGCCGGAGAGATCCGCGAGCTCGACAGTGCCGCCGCCTCGAGCGGGGGTGGTCTCGAGCAGCTCTCCGAGAAGAGCGCCGACGCTGCAAATGCCGCGGGCGAGCTCAAGACCGAGGTCGCCGGCGCCGGGCAGGCCGCCAACACCGCCACCGGCTCGCTCACCGGCCTCGGCAACGCCACCGCGGCCGCCGGCGACAAGGCGCTCACCTCGCGCCAGAAGCTCGAAGACCTCTTCCTCAAGGTGGGCGCCTCGCTGCCGGTGCTGCACGAGGCCGAGCGCGCCCTGCAGAGCCTGGAGGAGGGGCTCAACACCGTTTCCGAAGCCGCCGGCGGCACCGGCAAGGAATTCGACGGTCTCGGCTCAAAGTTCGGCGCCTTCACGGCCTCGATCACCCAGTTCTTCGACAAGGTTGGCAACATCGACGACGCCTTCGCTGCGTTCGCCAACACCAACGGCACCCTGATCGCCCGCCTCGATGCGGCGAAAGAGGCGCTCGACGGCCTGTCGCCCTCGGCGCAGAAGCTCAAGGACTCGATCACCGGCACCGACGAAAAGCTCACCGCTGAGGCCGATGCCCTGGGCCGCGTCATCTCGCAGATGGAAAACGCCGGCGAGGTGCACGAGCGCGAGGCCGGCCGCATCGGCCAAGCGCTCGCCGCCATGGCGAAGAAGGCCGAAGAGGCCGGCGTCGACCTCGGCGAGTCGTTCGAGAAGCAGCTGGCGAAGTACCCCGAGCTCGACAAGGCGAGCACCCGCCGCGCCAAGTCGCTTGCCGAAGAGGGCGCCGCCGCCACCAAGTCGGCCGAAGAGCAGACCCAGGCGCTCGACAGCATCGAAGAGGCCGCCTCTCCCGCCGGCGACGCCCTCGACACCGCCACCGAAGGCGCCGCAGGACTCGGCCAGGCGGCTGATACCAGCAAGGCCGGGGTCGCCGGCCTGGCGAGCGAGCTCGCGGCGATCCCCAAAGCCACCGAGGGCCTCTCTGGGGCGATTGCGTCGCTCGACGCTTTCACCCTCGAGGGACTCCGTGCCGCGGTGGCAGGGCTGCGCACCGAGCTGCAAGGCGCCGCTACCGACGCCCAGAACCTGAGCGCCGCGCTCGCCGCCGCCGACGCCGGGGACGGAGCCGCCTGATGCCGCACTTCGCCAGAACTACCGCCGCGATCCGCGAGATGAGCTCCGCCATGGACGAGGTCAAGTCGAAAGCCGCGACCCTCGCTCCGGCGCTCGGCGAAAGCCGCAAGCAGGTTGAAGAGGCCAAGAAGGAGTTCGACGCGCTCGACAGCCTCTACGCCCAGCTCGGCGAGACGCAGAACAACTTCTCGAAGGACTTCCAGCTCGACATCGAGCGCGTCCGCCTGGGGGTCATCACCCTGAGCGAGCTCGAAACGAAGTGGGGCTCGGCGGTGATCGCGACGAAAGACGGCATGCGCACCATCAACGAGCTCTTCGCCGGCGCCGACCTCGGCAAGTACGGTCAGGACATCCAGAACCTGATTCAGGACGTCCAGACCGGGGCCGCCAAGCTCGACGACGTCGTCAAGTTCCTGAAGGAAAACGCCGGCGACCTGGCAAAGGGCCTGATCGACGTGCTGGACCTCTTCAAGGCGGGCAAGGCCTCGCTCGAAGACGTCCAGCGCGTGCTCGACGCGACCAAAGCGGCCTTCCCGGGAGGCGACTCCGACGCGCTGGTCGAGGCGATCCGCAACGCCCTGCTCGGCGGCGACCTCGGAGGCCAAACGTGACCAGCCCGACGGGCTACATCGGCTTCCACCTCGCTGGCACAGCGGTGAAGGTCGCCACCCAGGCGCCGACGGAAAAACGCCGCGAGCTGAAGACGGTCTACGAAGGCGGGCCCGGCAGCTTGCAGGAACAGCTCGCCTGGCGGGCGGCCGGTTACCCGGTGCGCACCTACAAGCGCAGCTGGACTTTTCCGATCCAGCACGCGCGCGACTACTACGACTGGCTCGAAGACATTCTCGCCGCCCCCGGACCGTTCGACTTCTGCTTCTGGAAGCTCACGCACCACCGCTACATCTCCGACGGTGCTCGCACCGAGTTCTTCCTGCCGCACGCGGGTGGCGTCGCGACCGACACCCTGATCGTGCCGGGCGGGGGCGCCCCGGAAAGCAATCTTCCGTTCCTGCCGGTCGTGAAGCTGGGCATCGACGCCGCCGCACTCACCTACACGAAGGCGAGCTCCGGAAGCTACGCCACCGGCCCGGCGACCGGCAACGTCTACTTCCTCGAGAACAGCGACCGCTTCAAGATCGCGACCGCCGACGTGCCCGCGGCCGGCGACCCGATTCTCGTCCGCTACGTGCCGCTCTACCAGGTCATCGAGGCGGCCTCTCTCGACAAGCGCTACCCCGACAACGCCCGCGAACCCCGCGGGATTGAACTGCAGGAGATCTGAGCCGTGGGCTTCGCTCTTCTCGCCCGCCTCTCCGGCACGGTTGTCGCCTCCGGCGCGGTCATGGGCTCGTTCACCGGCACTGTCGACAACGGCTCGACGCCGGCGACCTTCGTCGGCACGGTTTCGCAGGGGCTGGTGGACGCCTACAACGCGACCTGCATCCGCACCGGGTATCGCGTCGTGCTCGACGGGGTCGAGATCCCCGACCGGGCGCTGGTCGACGTCGACCTCAAGGAAAGCGAAGACAGCTCGATCACTTTTCTCGACTTCACTCTGGTGGGCGCCGAGTACGCCGTGCTGGCGAACCGCCAGATGTGGACGATCACGCCGGTCGAGGTCTATTTCGTCAACGGCCCTCCAGGGGAAGAGCGCGAAGAGCTGCGCTTCACCGGCTACGTGCGCACCGCCAGCGAGCAGGGCTCGGGCGGCGGCTCGCTGCGCTCGGGCTCGGGCTTCGGCGGCGCCTCCGTCAAGGTCTCCTGCTACGACGAGCTCGGCCGGTTCGCCGAGTTCGCGCTCTGCCGCGAGATCGAGCCGCTCGCCGGAATGACCCGCGGCGAGATCGTCCGCGAGCTCTGCGCCGACGCCGGGCTGACCGAAGTCGACGTGCCCGACGGGGCGGTCTACACCAAGGGCATCCAGGCGAAGAACGTCAAGCTCCTCGACTTCCTGCGGCCGTTCGTCGAGCCGGAAGGGTGGAAGCTCCGCATGCGGCCGCGGCCGTTCGCCGATGGCGGCGGGGTGCTCACCGCCTGGACGCCGACGCTCGTCGCCGCGCCGCTGCCCGCCGACGACGTCTGGGACCTGTCGCGCAGCCAGAGCGTTCGCATCGAGCCGCCGGCCGGGGTGCCGTCGCGCTGGGTGCTGCGCGGCTACAGCGCCGTCTTCGTCGACGAGCTCGGCTTCGAGACGAAGACCCAGGTCACCGAGGTGTGGGACCTCTACGCCATCAAGGTCGCCCTCTACGAGCAGGACGGCGCCGGCGTCATCACCCCGACCGGCGCCTCTCCCGGCGCCGCCGAGCTGCGGCTGGTGCAGAAGATCTACGACACGACCGTCTCCCGCGGCGGGAAGACCATCACCCAGGAGAGCAGCGAGTCGGGCTGGTACAACCCCCGTGCCGCGAAGCAGGTGACCGACACCGGCGGCGGCGGTTACGCCTTCCGCTCGGCGTTGATCGACGAGGCCAACGAGTTCGTCGCCCTGCCGCGCGAAGTCTTCTGCGAGCGCACCCGCAACCGCGTCACCTACGACTACGACGTCGACGGCAACGCCATCGGCTCGACCGAAGAGCTCTTCCGCTACCACCTGCGCACCCAGGGAGTGATGCAGGTCGGCGACACCGGCACCAGCGTCGTCGACAGCTACGTCTTCGGCGACGACGTCAGCTATTCGACCCCGTTCGAGGTCTTCGGCCTGGCCGAGACCCACGTCGCGACTCGCACCTTCAACGACGAGACCGGCGCCGAGACCGACCTGGTGGTGGTGTCGTCGGGCTATGTCGCGAAGAAGAGCCTGATCGGCCCCGGCTCGCACCCCGGCTTCTACCTGCTGTCGAACGGACTGGGCCAGAGCGAGATCGTCGCCAACTGGCGGCAGTACGCCGAGACGAAGAAGACCAACCTGATCGCCGACGGCACGCTCCAGGGCACGATCGAGACCTCGAAAAAGCTCGACACGGCGCGCATCCTCAAGGACTTCGGCACCTACCAGTGGGGCGACTACGACTCGAACAAGACTGAGGAAGAGCTTCTGCTCGCCTCCTACAAGCGGGTGCAGTACAACGTGCTCATTGCTGGTGCGGACGGCACCTACGAGAAGGTGACCCGCGAGGCGGGGAAGCCTCCCGTGCGCGAGACGCTCTCGGGCCGCGTGCCGCAGCCGCGCTACAAGGCCTCCGCCTGGACGTACCTCGCCCAGCAGCCGATCGAGCTCGTCATCGACGACCCGGTCGCCGAGGCCTGGTTCGGCTTCAAGCGCGAGACCGTGCAGAACGATTCGATCCAGTCGCTCGAAGAGGCCGAGCGCGTGGTGAGGAACCGCCGCAGCCGGGCGCTCGCCCACCGCGTGACGGTGGCGCGCAACGAGAGCCACAACCGCCTCGGCGCGACGGTCTTCCTGAAGCACCCCGACCACTCCCTGATGCACCGCGGGCTCCTGGTCGAAGCCAACACCCGGCGCAGCCGGCCGCAGCCGTCGCAGACCGC
>CAZQTL010000098.1:0-5058 GCA_964595975.1 uncultured Thermoanaerobaculia bacterium
GAAAGGTGCCAGCCGATTTTCCGGCTGGCTAACGGGTGGAGTTTCGTCCACTTCAGAGGACAGTTGCCGGACGCGGGCTTCCTGCTGGATCGATGATCGCCTTGTTTCTCAGGCACTTAGATGTCCAGGTTGGGCCTGGCACGTCGCTCGCTATCTCCCGCTGCAGGAGGAACGAGCATGAACCGAGTCCCCGCCGTCCGCCGCCATCGCCTCTCCGTTGCAGCCCTGTTCGCCGCCGGGGTGCTTTTCGCCTCCACCGGCGCGCGCGCCGACTTTCCCTTTCCTCCCTCGCCGCGGGAGCTGCACCACGAAGTGAGAGGTCTCGTCCACGACGTCCTGCGGACGCTCGACCGGATTCCGGTGGAGATTCACGCGGAGCTCGTCGGCGACCTCAGTCCCTTCCTGGCCGGCAACGTCTACTTTGCGCCGCACCGGCACTACCACGAGACTTACAGCTTCCCGGTCTGGATCGACGGAGCCGTCTACTACCGGCCCTACGTCTACTGCAACCATCGCCTCTACGGCGACTACGGCGCGCGGCCGCAGTTCTGGAGCGGCTGGGGCCAGGCGTCGCAGGGGCACTGGTGCGAACACCATCGCGCCTACTATCCGACGGGTCACGCCTGCTTCCATGCGCAGTATCGCCGGCCCTACGGGTCGGGGTACCGGCCGGACTACGACTCGAGCTATCGGCCCGACTACCGGCCCCAGCACAGGCCGCAGTACGACAACCACTACGGGCCGCAATACCGGCCCGGGCATCGGCCCAACTACCGGCCGCAGTACCCCTCGAACCACGGTTCCGGCTACGACTCGCACGGTCGTCCGCACTCCGGGTCGCACGGCGGCTCGGGTTACGGATCGCACCGCGGCGGGGGCTACGGATCGCACGACCGCCGGGGCGGAGAGCACCGGCACGACAGCAGCTGCCATCACGATCGCGGCGACAGCCGCCACTGAGCCTGCAGCGAGGCACTGCCACCGGGGACTGTCCCAACGAGACGGGGACAGTCCCCGCTTTTTTTCGTCGCCGCACCCTCTTCGGTTGAGTAGAGTGGCGGCCCGATGTTCGACCTGATCGGCGACATTCACGGCCACGCCGCCGAGCTCGAGGAGCTCCTGCGCCGGATGGGCTACCGCCACCGCGCCGGCGCGTGGCGGCATCCCGAGCGCACGGCGATCTTCGTCGGCGACTTCCTCGACCGGGGTCCGCAGATCCGCGCCACGCTGCGGCTGGTGCGCGAGATGCTCGAAGCCGGATCGGCCCGGGCCGTTCTCGGCAATCACGAATGGAACGCCTTCGCCTTCCATCAGCGCGATCCCGACCTGCCGGGGGAGTACCTGCGCCGCCACGGCGAGCGCAACGTACGGCAGGTCGCCGCGACCCTGGCGCAGGTGCCGGCCGCCGAGCTCGCCAGCCACCTCGCCTTCCTGCGCGCGCTGCCGGTGCGTCTCGAAATTGGCCTGCCGGGAACCGCGAGCGCTCTGCGGGTCGTCCACGCCTGCTGGGACGAGGTCGCCTTCGGCGTCATCGACGAGGCGCTGGTGCGGCACGGCGGGCTGTCGGAGTCCTTCCTCGTCGAGGGTTCGAACCCCGAGTCGCTGCTCTTCGCGGCGCTCGAGATCGTCCTCAAGGGGAAAGAGATGGAGCTCCCGGCGGGCGACTCGCTGATCGACAAGGACGGCCAGCGGCGCGTCCTGGCGCGTGTCCGCTGGTACGCGCCACCGCAGGGCCAGACCGTGTCGAGTTACGCCCTGCCGTACTTCCCCCATCTGTCGCCGGCGCCGCTTCCGGCCAAAGTCGCCGCCGAGGCGCGGCCGTATCCGCCGGGGGCACCGCCGGTCTTCTTCGGCCACTACTGGCTCACCGATCCGGCTCCTGCCGCCCTCGCGCCGAACGTCTACTGCCTCGACTACTCGGTGGCCGCCGGCGGCTTCCTCTGCGGCTATCGGCTGAGGATGGAAGCCGCAGCCGACGGGCAGTTCGTCACCGTACCGAGCATCTGACGATGCCCGTAGTCGGCCCGCGGCGTCGACGGTCGGCGCGAAACCTCCGGCTTCGATTCGCGTAGATCTCCCCGGAAGCGATGCGCTGCAGATCGGCGCACTCGCGCCGCCGCCGGAACCCACTTTTCGAGCAGGAACAACCGGCGCAACCGTTCGCGGTTCCGCCATGGAGAGCTCTGTCGTGTTCGAATCTGCAATCCCCTCCAGCCCTCGCCGCCGCAGTCTTCGCTCCGCCTTCTTGCTGCCGCTCCTCGCCGCGTTCGCTGCCCTGGCATCGGGCCCGGGAGCCGCGGCGCAGAACCTCCTCGCCAACCCCGACTTCGACGCGCCCGACGGTCTCAACGACTGGGCGCTCAACAGCGGCACCTGGGTGCTGGGGGCGGACTCCGGCAGCTGCGCGACCTCCGGCGCGGTCCATGGAACCTCGGCGATCTCCGGTGGCACGCAGTACTTCTTCATCAACTCGCAGCAGTGCATCCCGGTCGATCCGGTCGCCACCCCCGTGCTCTACCTCGCCGGCATGTACAAGACGACGGGCAACGTCTTCGCCCGTCTCTACCTGCAGTATTTCTCCGACAGCGGCTGCTCCAGCCCGTCCGGCTTCAGCGGGATGGTCGTCGGCGACGCGTCGGCCACCTGGAACCGGATCGGCGATGCGATCACCCTCGATCCGAATGCCGGCTCGGTGCAGCTGTTCGCCGACAACAACGTCGCCGTCGGCGGCGAGCCGCAGTTCACCGCGCAATGGGATCGCTTCTACCTCGGCGTCGAGCCGCAGATCTTCCTCGACGACTTCGAGTTCGAGGGCGGCAGCGCCTGCCACTGGTCGGCGGTCGTCGGGGGGAGTTGAGCCCGGCGACGACCGTCGCCGGGGCGTGCACCCCTTCTTGACGGCGGCGAACTCTCAAGTAGACTACCCATCAACTGAAATTCAGCTTTCTGAGGGGGGTCCAGATGCAAAGTTCGCCGCGCCAAGCCGCGTCCAAGTTCGGCCTGCTCGTAGCCATGTTGTTCATGGTCGTTCCGCTCGTTACGGCAGTGCACGTCTCCGCGTCGCAGCGGGCCGACATCGCCCCGGTCGCCAAGGCCGCTCACCCGCCGACGGTCGGCCAGGGTTGCACGATTCCGGGAAATGACGACTGCGCCAACGCCACCGTCATCACCGCGCTGCCCTACAACGACGCCCCGAATACCGAGTGCGCCACCGACGAGGCGGGCGAGCCGGCGTCGACCTGCACGCTGGCGTCGCTCTCGGTCTGGTACCGGTACACGCCCTCCTCGCTGGAGTTCGTCACCGTCAGCCTCCAGGGCAGCTCGTTCGACACGACGCTGATGATCTGGGAGGGCACGTGCGGGGCGTTCACCGAGGTCGCCTGCAACGACGACTTCGGCGCCGGGCTCCAGTCCCAGGCCTCCTTCGTCGCCAGTCCCGGCACCACCTACTATTTCCAGGTCGCCGGCTTCGACGGCGACTTCGGCGACGTCGCCTTGAGCGTCTCCTCGCAGGTTTTCCCGGACTGCCCGACCTCCCACGTCGACGGCACCTTCTCGGGCACGAACACGCAGGACGGCCGGCTCTTCCGGGACGGCATTCCCAGCGACTGCGCCAACAAGCCGTACCCGGGCAACTTCAACGCCGGCATCACGATGAACTTCGAGACCTTCAACTACCCCAACCCGAGCCCGGATCCGGCCTGCGTCCTGATCAGCTTCGATCCCAACGCCGGGGCGAATCCCTGCGGCGTCGAAGCCCATCTGAGTGCCTATGCCGGCTCGTACGATCCGCTCAACCAGGCGGCGAACTTCCTCGGCGACGTCGGCTCGAGCGACACGTTGCCGTTCCTGGTGACGGTTCCCGGCGCCACGGACCTGGTGCTGCTCGCCAACAACAACACCGGTCAGGTCGTCTGCGACTATTCGTTCGACGTCATCGGCGTGCCGTGCGACCTCGGTCCGCCGCCGCCGAACGTCGTCGAGGTTCCGACCCTCGGGCAGTGGGGTCTCGGAGCGCTGGCGGCGATGCTCGCGATCGCCGGTTTCCTGGTGATGCGCCGCAACGGCTGATCGCTACCAGGGAATCGAGAGAAGAGCCCGTCGCCCAGCGCGGCGGGCTCTTTTTCTTTGTGGAGGTTCCCCTTGAGTACCGGCCTCCGGCGGCGCAGAATGCGCGCCATGTTCCGGCACGGCTCGGCGGTTTTCGCCCTGTGCTGCGTCCAGCTCGGCGCCGGCGCGCCGGCGGAGGCGGCAGAGAGCCTATTCTTCGACGGATTCGAGGTCGGCTCGCAATGCGCCTGGAGTGCGGCGCAGGGAGTCGCGGGCGGACCGTCCTGCTGCGGGCCGCTGCTGCTCGAAGAGAGCTTCGCGCTGCCCAACGGCTCGGCCTGGCCGGCGCCGTGGAGCGCGGCGGGCAACGAGGTGGCGCTGGCCGACGTGCAGCAGGGGCGGGGCCGTCTGCGACCGGATCCCTCCGGCTACTCGCTGGCGCGCATGGTCGCCCCCGGGACCGCGGGCGCGGTCGAGGCGCTCTTTACGCTGATCCTCGAAGATGCCGCGACGCAGGGCGTCGGTTTCTACGCCCGGCAGAACGGCGGCTACCTGCAACAGACCGTGCCTCCGGGGCAGGGCTACGCCGTCTTCGTCGAGGCATTTCGCGGCCCCGGCATCGGCGTGTGGAAGGAAACGGGTGGCGCCGAGGAGTCGATCGAGATCCTGTTCGACAATGCTCTCGGACTCGCGAGCGGTGTGCCCTACCGTGTGCGCTACCTCCTCGAGAATCCCCCGCCCGCTGGCAGCGGTGGAAGCACCCGCCTGCGCGCCCGGGTCTGGCCGCAGGGGAGCCCCGAGCCCGCCGCCTGGCAGGTCGACGCCCTCGACGGCACCGCCGTGCTGCAGAACGTCACCGGCGGCTTCGCCATCGACTCCTGGAGCGAGCTCACCTCCGGCATCACCGCGCACACCCAGGTCGACGACCTGCAGATCTTCGGCGTCTGCACGCAATAGCCCTCAGCTGACGGTGCCTCCGAGAGGTTCCAGGTGACCTTTCGAAAGGTG
>CAZQTL010000098.1:5158-11521 GCA_964595975.1 uncultured Thermoanaerobaculia bacterium
ATAGCCCTCAGCTGACGGTGCCTCCGAGAGGTTCCAGGTGACCTTTCGAAAGGTGACGTTTCGAAAGGTGCCAGCCGATTATCCGGCTGCTCGAAAGGTGCCAGCCGATTATCCGGCCGATCTCCCCGGTCCTACCGCGGCCAGAGCCAGCCGAAGCAGCCGGCCGTGACCAGGGCGTAGATCAGCCCGTCGAGGACCGCGCGCAGCGTGTTGCTCCACGGCACCCCCATCCAGATCGAGTTGACCACCTGTCCGAGCCCGTAGGCGAGGAAGGCCGCCGTACCGACGAAACGGAAGACGATCAGGTAGTCGACGCCGAAGGCGAGCGTCCTGCCGGCGAGGTAGGCGAGGAAGAAGCTGACCACGAGGCAGTAGACGAACCAGGAGCCGAGGTACTTGCCCATCGCCATCGGGCCGTTGGGCAGGATGGTGAGCATTCCCACCGGTCCGCGGCGGAACTTCTCCTGCCCCTCGGGCGTGCCCATTTCCTTCATCGATTCGCAGTACGGAAAGTGGTAATACCCGGGCGGCAGGGCGGCCTTGGCCAGGCCGGCGAGCGCTTCCGCTTCGTTGGGGATCTTCTTGTAGTCGGCACGGTGGTACTGCAGGACCATGTGCAGGACCGAGCTGGCGACGAAGACGGCGACACCGGAGACGACGATCGGCATCCAGAGCGCGGAAATCGCGATCATGTTCATCTCGAACCTCCTCGAGTGGCCGCGGAGCATCCGCCGGCGAGAGTTCGCCTGCGCCGTCCGTCAGAGCCCGAATGTCCTGGCGCGAGCGTACCATCGCCGCGGCCGGCGGCAAGCGCGGCCACGGCCCGCTCCGGATGACCGGCGCCCGGCCTGGAGGCGGCTACCGCACGCGGCGGGTCTGAGGGACTACGGGCAGGCGGGTCCGCCGACGATCTGCGACCAGTAGCAGAGCAGGCCGCTCTCGAAGTTGTCCCGGAAGACACAGCCGTCGACCGAGTTGCCCCAGGCGCACTCGCGCGCGAAGTCGCTGGCGACGCCGGTCGGATTGGCGAGCAGCGTCGCCGGTCCGGTGAGGACGCGCGCCGGCGCCGCGTTGCCGGAAGAGGTGAGCGAGTGCACGACGACGCGTGCATTCACCGACGTGTCGGTGCCGATGACTGCCTCGCCGAAGCCGGTGAGCACCATCTGGTAGGGATTCTGGAGCTCCGTCAGCGCGCCGGCGATCTCGCCGAGGAACCCGACATTGCCGCCGACGCTGCGCTGATAGACGCGGATCGCCGCCTGGTCGTAGTCGGAGACGACGACCCGGTCGGTATGGAGACTGACGATCGTGCTCCGCGGGTTGCTGACGCCGGTGAGATTGCCGGCGATCGCCCGCAACGGCGCCGTGTCGCCGCTCGCGCCGCGGGCGAAGAAAGCGATGCGCGGCGCCGCGCCGTAGTTCGGCACGACGAGCTCGTCGTGGACGAGGTCGAGGAAGCCGAGCACCGGGCCGTCGAGGCCGGTGGCGGCGCCGACGAGGGTGCGCAGCGGGGCCTGGTCGCCGGCGGCGGTGCGCGAGAAGACGAGCACCGAATCGGTTTCGAAGTCGGTGACGAAGACCTCGTCGTGCATCAGGTCGAGCATCACGCCGCGCGGCCCGACGAGGCCGGTCGCCGGCCCTTCGATCTTGCGCAGCGGCGCGACGTTGCCCATCGCGTCCATGTCGAAGACGAGGACGTTGGCGGCGAGACCGACCACCCAGAGCTCGCGATGCACGAGGTCGAGGGCCAGGGCGAACGGAGTGTTGAGCTCGGTGAGATTGCCCGAGATCTCGCCCTTCGGCGCCTGGTTGCCGCTGTCGAAGTTGTAGTAGACGAGGACCTTGTCGCCGGAGGTGACGTAGGTGTCCGCCGCCAACGGGGGCGCGGCGAGCAGCAGGAGAGTGGCCGCGAGAGAAGCGAGGACGGCGAGATCGACCCTGGAACCGTGTCGGCGCATCGGCGGAGTATGTCCGATGCCGGGGGGCAGGGAGAACGGGGGGAGTCGCGCGCCGCGCCGCCGTTCGGCTCCCGCCGCAGGCTGGCCGGGCGGTGTGAGATTCTCCGGTCGTGCGGACCGAGTCCACCGGCGCTCTCGCCTTCCGGGTCGATTTCGACTCGGTCGAAGAGCTGCGGGCCGTCGAGCGCTCGAGCCTCGCGGTCGGCGGTCTGCTGCTGCCGAGCACCGGGCCGGTGCCGGCCGACACGCTGCTCGCCCTGACGCTCTGCGTTGCCGCGGGCCCGGAGGTCGCGGTGGCGGCGCGCGTCGTCGCGGCGCTGCCCGGCGCGCTGGCGCTCCAGCTCGAAGGGAATCCGGCGGAGCTCGTGCGCGCGCTTCTGGCGCCGCTTCCGGTGCCGGCGGCGGCAGCGGAGGAGACGCCGCCCGGCGACGAGGCCGCGGCGACCTCGCTCTGGGAACGCCTGCGACGAATGACCCCGCCGCAGAAGATGATGCTGGCGTCGAAGGCCGACCGCTTCGAACGCGCGATCCTGGTGCAGGACAGCGACCCGCAGGTGCTCTTCGCGTTGCTCAAGAACCCGCGCCTCGGCACCGACGAGGTGCTGCGGGTCGCCAAATCGTCGTTCCTGTCGTTTCAGGCGGCGGAGCTCATCCTGAAGACGCAGCCCTGGTTCGCCAACCTCGACGTGCGCGTGGCGCTCGTCCACAATCCGAAGCTGCCGATGCCGTTCGCTCTGCGCATCCTGCCGACACTCCCCGACAACGAGGTGCGCGTCATCGCACGCGGCGCCGCGACCAGCATGCCGCTCAAGCAGGCGGCGCTCAAGCGCCTGCAGGGCGGCTGAGCCTCAGCCCGCGCTCCGGCGGACGGCGAGCAACGAGAGGTCGTCGCCGAGCGGTCCGCCGTCGAGAAAACTCTCGAGGTCGGCGCGGCAGGCGGCGAGCAGCTCCGGCAGCGGGAGCTTCGCGGCGCGGCGGAAGCTCGCGGCGGCGCGGCCGATGCCGTACTCCTCGTCGGCGGCGTTCGTCGCCTCCGTCCAGCCGTCGGAATAGAGCAGCAGCGTTTCGCCCGGAGCCAGCGTGAGGTCGCGACTCTTGTAGGACGCCGCGGCCATGAGTCCCAGCGGCAGGTCGGCTCCTTCGACCGGGCGCACGCCGCGGGCATCGGCGAGGAGCGGCCGCGGGTGGCCGGCGTTCGCCAGCTGGACGCGGCCGTCGTCGAACAGCCGCAATGCCGCGAGCGTGGCGTAGGACGAGGCCGTCGTCGCCTGGTTGAACAGCTGGTTGGCGCGCTCGAGGACGCCGCAGAGCGACAGCTCCGAGGGCGCCAGGGCGCGGAAGAGCGCGTGCAGGTGCGACTGCAGGAGCGACGCCGCGACGCCCTTGCCGGCGACGTCCCCGAGCACGAGGTGGAACGGCGCGCCGGTCGCGGCCGGCGGCAGGACGTCGACATGGTCGCCGGAGACGACGCCGAGGGGCTGCCAGTGGTAGCTCACCTCCCAGCCCAGGAGCGCCGTCGCCGGCGCCGGCAGCAGCGCGCGCTGCACTCGCGCGGCGCTGGTGAGATCGCGCTCCAGGGCGCGGCGCTCGTCGGCCGTGAGGCACTCGAAGCAGACCGCGACGAGCGGCCCGATGGCGACCGGCGGCCGGGTCATCGCCTCGTGGCAGCGGGCGCAGGTGCCCCAGTCGGGGCCCGGCGCCGGGACGAACGCCTCGGTGCTCATGACGTGCGGGCGCGCCCGTCGGCCGCCGGCGCGACGGCCTTGGCCAGCAGGGCGATCTGTCCGGTGTGGTAGGCGTTGTGCTGCAGGACGCCGAGGAGGAGGCCGCGCAGCGTCGGGTCCGCGCCGGCGACCGGCTGGTCGAAGCGCTCCTCGTCGAGCGCCAGGACCGTCGCGTGGAGACGGCGGTGGGTCTCCTCGAGGTGCGCGAGAGCCGACTGCCAGGCGGGGGCCGAAGCGCTCGTGCCGTCGACGCCCGATGGCCAGTCGGCGTTCTCGGCGGCGCCGTCCACTGTGTCGCCGTCGATCCGCTGACGCGCCATGTCGAGCCAGAACGCGACATGGAAGACGAGCTCGCCGATCGAATGTCCGCCGGCGAGCGGACGGCGGTAGGCGGCGGTGGCGTCGATACCGGCGAGCGCCTCGGTGAGGGAGGGCCCCTGCCAGGCGCCGCCGCGGAACGAGCGCTCGAGTTGATCGGCGAACCTTGCGGCCTCGGCAGAAGCGGCGGCGACGGAATGGGCGGCGGCGGTCATATAACCCCCTTCGTTGGTTAGTAGGGTTAGATCGTAAACTCCTCCGAATAACCTGTCAAGGGGTATTTGCGGGTTACAATGCCGGGGATGGGCGAGCCTCCTCCACAGCCGGCAGCGCCGACCGCCGGCCCGTTCGAGCTCACGCGAGGGGGGCTCTGTCTCGATTTCGTCAACACCTGGGGCGACCGGGCACGGCCCGAGACCGACCAGCTGCGGTCGTTCGCCGACTTCCTCGGCTTCGCCGTCCAGGCGGGCCTCCTCGACGAGACGCGCCGGCATCGGCTGGAGCGCCGGATGGCCGGCGCGCTGGGGGAGGGGGAGGTCTTCGGTGCAACGCTGCAGCTGCGCGAGGGCCTCTATCGGATCTTCGCTGGACTGGCCCGCGGCCGCGTCGCGACGGCGCGCGACCTCGCAGGGCTCAACGCCGTGCTCAAGGAGGGTCTCGCCCACCTGCGGATCGAGGCGCGAACGGCCGATCCGCCGGCGGGCTTCGCCTGGCGCTTCGAGCCCTCGGATCTCGCCACCGCGCCGCTGTGGCCGATCGCCCGCTCGGCGGCCGAGCTCCTGACCTCGCCCGATGCGGCGCGGGTCACGCAGTGCGACGGCAGCGACTGCACCTGGCTCTTCCTCGACCGCAGCCGCACCGGCAACCGCCGCTGGTGCTCGATGTCGAGCTGCGGCAACCGCGCCAAGGCGCGGCGTCACTACCGCCGCAACAAGGGGTGAACGAGGGGGAAGGAAGGGCTGGCTCCCGTCGACACCGGAGAAGGTAGAAACTAGACTCAAGAGATGGACTCAGCGGGGCCCGCAGCGATCGCCGCTCCCGGGGATTCGTCCCGGCTCGAAGCCTTTTCCGACGGCACGTTCGCCTTCGCCGCGACCCTCCTCGTGGTGGCGCTCGAAGTGCCCTCGACCATGCAGGAGCTCGAACGCGTCTTGCTCGGCTTCGTGCCGTTCACGCTGAGCTTCGGCGCGCTGATCTTCATCTGGTCGGTGCACCGTGCCTTCTTTCGGCGCTTTCCGCTGGGCGACCGGACGACCGTGGCGCTCAACTCCTGCCTGCTCTTCGTGGTGCTGTTCTACGTCTACCCCCTCAAGTTCCTGGCACGCGGGCTGGCAGGGATGTTCTTCGGCCGCGGCGTCGGCGGCGAGGCCGGCGTCGCCTCTCTTGCCGAGCTGGGAAGCCTCTTCACCTGGTACGGCGCCGGATTCGCCGCCATCTTCCTGTTCTTCGCCCTCCTCTACCTCCATGCGGCGCGGCTCACGGCGGCCCTCGATCCCGCGGGCGGCGAGCGCGCTCAGGCGCTCTTCTGGGCGCGCCACTACGCGATCCTCTGCAGCGTGGGTTTGCTCTCGCTCGGCATGGCGATCGCGGGCGTCGGCGTACGGCTGGCGATGCCGGGCTGGATCTACGCGCTGATCGGCCCGCTCTGCGGCGCTCACGGCTACTGGAACGCTCGCCGGAGCGGGCGCGGCTAGCGCTTTCGGAGCGCGTCGACGCTCCACGGACCGCCCCCGGCCGCGGAGAGGTAGAGAAAGATGAAGCAGTCGAGCACCGCCGGCACGCCGTTGTTCACCGTCGGCCAGAAGCTCGATGGAGCGTGAAACTGGAAGTAGGCGACCGCCATTTCGCCGGAGAGGACGAAGGCCGTCGGCCGGGTGAAGAGCCCGAAGACGAGGAGCGCTCCGCCGACCAGCTCGAGCACCCCGCCGATCCAGACCTGCGACGGAAAGACCGCCGTCAAGCCGCCAGGCATGCCCACCGGGAAGGCGAAGATCTTCGAGGTCCCCGCGAGGAAGAACAGGAATCCGGCGACGATGCGGAGAACCGAGAGGAGCTTGGGTGCCGATGCCATCCAGCGATGAGCGAGGCTGCTGGCCATAGAAGTACCTCCGCCAAGAGTCTAGGAGGCGGAAATCGGAAACGGCAGAGTAGTTTTCCTCGGGGAGGACGAACGACGAACCCCGAAAGGTGCCAGCCGATTTTCTTCCCGAAAGGTGCCAGCCGATTTTCTTCAGACGTGTCTGCCCGAAAGGTGCCAGCCGCCGAAAGGTGCCAGCCGATTTTCTTCAGACGTGTCTGGTTGGCCCCTCAGAGGCCAAGAGTTGTGCCACCGGACCATGGTTGGGCAGCCGGTCTTGGTCGCT
>CAZQTL010000098.1:11621-14551 GCA_964595975.1 uncultured Thermoanaerobaculia bacterium
CAGAGGCCAAGAGTTGTGCCACCGGACCATGGTTGGGCAGCCGGTCTTGGTCGCTCGCGCCAGATAGCCCGGGCCTTTTCCGTCTTTACCCGGTATGGCAAGAAGGCTACGTTACATACCGCCCGGCGGGGCGATGGTCGAGGTCACGAGTCGGACGATCCAGGGTCGCATGCTGCTGCGACCCTCGGCGCAGCTGAACGACATCATCCGCGGCATACTGGCCCGTGCGGCGCGCCTGTATGCGGTCGGCGTCTGCGCCCATGGCTTTCTCTCGAACCACTACCACCTGCTCCTGACGGTCCTCGACGTCCAGCAGCTGGCTTCCTTCATGAACTACTTCAACTCCAACCTCGCGCGCGAAGCGGGCCGCCTGGTGCACTGGCGGGAGAAGTTCTGGGGGCGGCGCTACCAGGCGATTCTCGTCTCGGACGAGGAGGAGGCCCAGGTCGGCCGGCTGGCCTACCTCCTGGCGCACGGAGTCAAGGAGGGGCTCGTCGATTCGCCCTACGACTGGCCGGGAGTTCATTGCGCCCGGGAGCTGGTCGAGGGTCAGCCCGTCTCAGGCCGCTGGCGCGACCGGACGCTCGAGTTCAAGGCGCGGCGCAAAGGCGTCCTTCTGGACCCAGAAGCCTGCTTCGAGCGTGAGGAGCTCACGCTCGCGCCGCTCCCTTGCTGGGGATCGCTGGAACCCGCGGTCTATCGGGCTCGAGTGCGGGGATTGGTCGAGGAGATCGAAGCCTGGGCGCGGCAGCAGCAGGAGGAGACCGGCAGACCGCCTCTCGGTCGCGAAGCGGTTTGCCGCCAGGACCCGCACCTCGAGCCCAACCGGCTCAAGAAGGCGCCGGCGCCGCTCGTTCATGCAGTGGCACCCGAAGTGCGTCGCGCCATTCGCCGGGCCTACTTCAGTTTTCTCGCCGCTTACCGGCGAGCAGCCCGCTTGCTCCGTGCCGGCATGATGGAGGTCGAGTTTCCCGCCGGTGCCTTCCCACCGGCCCTGCCAATTCGATTCGCCGCCCGAGGCGGCTAGGGCTCGAGCGGAAGCGCGCCCGATTCCCAGGCCCAGTTCCATGACGCCATCCCGTCGCCCCCGCGGCCGAAGGCTGGTCTGAGGACCGCCGATTCGCGTTGAATCCTCCGTCGTCCACCCACTTTGCCTGTCTCGCAGCCGATCCCGCGGTGCAAACGCCTCGGCTCGAACGCTCACCTGAACTCAGGACCGAAGCGGAGCTCATTTCACGCCGCAAGAGACAGCATCAAGGTCGAGAGGAGTCCAGAAATCGGATGGCACCTTCCAGCACCTTCCACACGTATCGACGAAACGGAGGCAACTACATATCCCGACCCCACTCCGTTCTCGAGAGACTCTAGGGGGCGAAGAGAGAAAGAAATGTGATGCGCGGTGCCTGCGCAGAATTGGTGGAGTCGGACACGCCGAGCGAGACGACAAGCCCGCACCCCGACAGGCGTGAGCTAAAGACCTCGAGGTCCTGCCCAAGGAGGTTCGAAAGCCGAGCATCGGCTGCGACCTCCGTCTTCCCCACGTTGATGTGTTCGCGCGCCCAGACTGAAGTCTTCCCTTCATCGAGAGTGAAGAAGCAGCTCTCTCCGGTACTGCAGCGAATTGAGCATGCTGTTGCGACCTTCAAGAGTTCAATTGCGGACTCTGTCTCAGTCCCCTTCTTGCCGCCTTCGAGTTGATCGCTTTCTAGAACGAAGAACGACGGCGAAAGAAATGACTTCGCCAAGTCATAATCCTTATCGACCAGCCACGCCGACGTGAACTTGCGCACGAGTTCAAGGTTCAGATCTGCTGGCTTCTGAGCAGGCAAAGCAACGGCGCAAGAAGCGAGGAGCGCAAGGCCCAGCGTCGCCAATGTCTTGGAGGCGCTCTTCCAAAGCGGATCTCTCATTGAGGACCCTTGGTTCGGGCACGCGCCTCTGCTTGCTCCTTCTGCTCGATTGGGCCCATGGAGACGTCGGCCCAGTAGGCTTCCGGCATTGATACTCCTCGTCCGGCAAGCCAAGCTCGCTTGTCTTTGCGCTCTCGCATCGAGATGAGCTCGCGAAGTTCCACTCGAACCGTTGTCCAAGGTACGGGGAGCTTCTCGAGGTCTCCTGGCTGGCTCCCCTTGTCGCGGAATTCTAGGAGCGCCTTGTAGGTTGCTTCGCAAGCACCAAGTGCATCGTCCGGGTACTCAACCGGGATGTCGGCCTTGGAGCTAAGCAAGCCGCCTCGAGCTTCTGGGTGACCTGCGAATCCGCCCTTCAACGAGGGGACGCCCTGATGCGACCAAGAGTCCTGCAGGGGGTGCAGTCCTTCACCGAACTGCTCAAGATTCTTAGAGGCTATTCCTGCTTTGACCTTCTTCCAGGCGTAGGTACTGCCTGGAACTACTTCGCCGGAATCTAGAAGCTCTTTGGGGAAATGCCACTCCCGCAATTGCTCCTTGTCTGTTTCTCGACCGATCCGCGCCATGACGCCACTGAGGACGGGGCTGCGACCATCCTGATCCGGCCTCTCGGTGGCAGCTGCAATCTTCTGAGCTACAAGCCGGGAGAATCCTGCCCGAATTGAAAGCAAGTAGGTCACTCCGAAGTGAAAATCGGCTTGGTACAGGCCGAGTGGATCTCCCCGCTGCATCGGGCTGTTGCCTGCGTAGGAGTAAGTGTTCGGACCATCTACGAACCCCATCGGATCCGGGCTCAGAAACCTCCCCATCTCCGGATCCATCCACCGGTTGCGCATGTAGACGAGGCCGGTCGCGGGGTCGGTGATGTGGCCCTGGAAGCTGGCTAGGTTGTCGAGGGTGGAGGTGGGGGTGACGCGCGGGTCGGGGCGTTCGTAGCCGATCTGGTCGGTGGCTCCGGTGGTGATGTTGCGGGTGAAGGGCTCGGTCATCGGGTTGCCGGCTTGGTCGATGAGCGCGGGG
>CAZQTL010000099.1:0-14518 GCA_964595975.1 uncultured Thermoanaerobaculia bacterium
CGGCCCGGCGATCGATCCCGGCGCCGGAGAGCGCGACGAGCCGTTCGGCGATCGCGGCGCGGGTCGTGCGCCGGATCAACCCGCCGGCGCGCCGGCCGGCGGCCTCGACCTCGAGGCGATCGGCGCCGACCTCGAATCGGGGTACGTCGAGCGCCTCCAGCATCGCGCGTTCGGCGACGACCAGCGGCCAGGCGAGGGGCGCCTGCTCGGCGGTCGCGAAAGGGCGCGCCATCGCTTCGAGGAGAATCCCGGGGGTCGTCCCGGCGCGCTGGCAGCGCGGGGTCTTCAGGCGGTCGAGCACCGCGGCGTACTCCTGGCTCGGGCGGAACAGGATGCGGGTCGCGACGCCGGCCAGCTCCGCCAGCGGCCCGTCGGCGGCCAGGAGCTCGTTGCGGCAGGCGAGCAGTCGCTCCCAGGTTCGCCGGTGTCCGGCGGCGAGCGCCGCCGCGTGCTCCATCGGTTCGAGCTGGCGGCCGGCGAGCCGGGGCGCATTCGGCAGGGGAGCGGCGACGATCTCGCCGGCGACCGGCGCGATGTCGTCGCCGCCGAGGTCCCGCCAGCTCTGCGCCTGCGTCGTCACCGTGCGCGGCGCGACCGGGTGCAGGCCGGCCCAGGAGGCGATCCGATCGCCGGCGGCGGTGCCGGTGCCGGCTCCACTGTGGCCGATCGGGCGCAGCAGGCCACCGGCGAATCGCTGCCCGGCGCCGACCCCGGGACGCTCGGGCTGCGCCAGCATCTCGGCGTCGACGACCACCGGTCCGCCGCGCGCCGCGATCAGGTTCTCGGCGTGCAGATCCTCGGCGCCGAGCAGCTCGGCCAGGGCGACGAGCGCGCCGGCGCGACGAAACCAGGCCTCGGCCGACGCGTCATCGGGGAGCTCCTCGGCGCCGATCCATTCCATCCAGCCGTGGGTCCCGCAGTCGAGGGCGGCTGCCGCTGGCGGCAGCTCCTCGAAGCCGAGCGCCGCGAGCCGCGAGAGCAGGCGCTCCCAGGCGACCTCGATCGCCAGCGAGCGCGGTTTGATGGCCAGGTCGGTGCCGTCGGCGAAGCGGACGCGGAAGATCCCGCGGCCGCCGTGGTGCCGATCTGCCGCCGGTTGCGAGACCGCGACGACCGCGCCGAGATCGCGACCGGCCGCGAAGCGCTCCGCGAGCGCCGCGCGGTCGCGGCCGACGCGCGCGGCGAGCTCGACCAGCGCCGCAATCCAGGTGTCGGTCAGATGAGCGAGCTGGCGCAGGGCGACCGGAAATTCGAGCGCGAAGTCGAGCAGGCCCGAGGCGAGCTCCGAGTCGACGTAGCGCCGATACACTCCCGAAGCGCCTTCGCTGCCCTGCAAACCCTCCCGTTCGCGGAATCGCAGGTAGCGCTCGTGCGCGGCGCGCGACCCGGCGGCGGCGAGGTCGGCGGCCAGACCTCCGGCGAGAGTCGCGAGATCGCGCCGCGGAACGACCTCGGGGTCGATGGCCGCCGCCGCTTCGGCGAGCGCCGCCTCGACGACCGGCGCCCAGAGCTCGCCGAAGGGCACCGGCGCAGGCGCGTGCGCGCTGAGCCGGGTGCGCGTGGCGGGAGCTTCAGACCGCCAATCCTCGCCGAGACAGAAGCGGCGCGTTGCGACATCGAGCCAGTCCGGGAGGGACTCGGCGGTGACTCGGGCGGTGGAGCCGACCGCCCGCGCTGCCAGATCGAGGTCGAGTCCGTCCCAGGAGAGGCGGCGTGCGAGCGCCGCGAGATCGCCGCCCGAAAACGCTCGCGCCCAGCCCGCCAGGAGTTCGGCCTCGAATGCAGGGGACGGAGCCGGTTCCGCGCGCACGCGCTCGATGCGCTCTGCGAGCGTCTCGGCGCGCTCGGCGATCTGCGCCAGGCGGGCGGCGGTGGCGGGCGAACGAGTCGGCGGGGGGGAAGTCGAGGCCGGCAAGTGCGGAGTCGTTCGCGAAGTCGAAAGAGGCGCCAGGCACCCCGTTCGCAGGGAACGGGGCGCCCGGTCGCCGGAACGGACTAGAACAGGCTGGCGTTGATCTCGACGACGGTGTTCATCGCGCCGTCGCTGTCGCCGCAGTTGGCATCGCCCTTGACGGTCGAGCCGCCGGCGACCTTCTCGAGATCCTCGTCGGCGAGCTCGGCACCGGCCGCGACCGAGTGCGGAACGATGACGTAGATCGTGTTGGCGTTCTCTTCGACGGCCTTGATCGAGACGTTGTCCGGCACCGTCATGTTGAACTGCTTCTCGATCACCGACTTCGGGTTCTTGAGCAGCGCCGACCGGTAGGCCTGGTTGGTGGCGGCGAACTTCTCCAGCAGGTCCTGCATCTCACCACGCGTCATCTTCATTTCGCTTCTCCCCTGTGCGATCGCGCTACGGTTCCGACCGGGTTCCGTTTCCGGATGGCCGCCGTGCCGACGATCGGCCCGGCTGGCTGTCCGCGGTCTCGTGCAGCCTACATAGCAGGCCTCGTGCCATTCTGTGCCGAACGAGTCAAATGAATGAAACAAAAGGACTAGGCTCTCGTGAGCTCACCCCCGGTGGGCCGCTGAGTCCGGCCGGGGCGCGACTCAGTCTCGTCCCCGCCCGACCGGGTGGGTCGCACTGCCCCCGGGGGCGGGCTCAGAAGCAGAGGTCGCAGGCGGCGTCGGGATCGAGCGCGATCCGTTCCTTGAGGTCGGCGATGTCGAGGGGCACGAACGCCCGGCGATACGACTCCGTGCCGACCACCAGCGGCGGGTCCATCGCCAGCCGGGCGCGCAGCAGCTCCTCGATCCGCGACACTCCGGCGCGCGCCCGCACGTGGACCTCGCGCCAGCCTTCGCGAAAAGCGGCGATGGCGGCGGGCGAAGCGGTGCGCGGGTCGATGAAGGCGCGACGGGTGCGCTGGATCGCGCCGCGCGAAACGACCCGCCGCTCGCCCCGCTGGGCGAGCTCGGCGTCGCTGAAGCGCGCCAGCCATTTCGGGTCGAAGCGACCGTCGAGGCCGGACAGGTCGAGGGCGCGATCGAACAGGGTGTACTCGTAGTCGACCATGGTGAGGCGCTCGGTTCCGCCCTGGCGGGTGAGAAAGGCGTTGCGCGGCCGCAGATCGGCGTTGGCGAGCAGCAGGGCGGAGGCGCCGTGGCGTCCGATCTCGAAGGCGAGCGCCGGGCCGGGCACCTCCGCGCCGAGCTTCTCCCCGGTCACCGCGCGCGACAGCAGCAGGGTCTCGGCGCCGGGTTGCACCTCGACGCGATTGGTCTCGATTCCGAGCTCGGCGTGCAGCGGTCGCGCGATCGCTTCGATCCAGGCCGCCTCGGGGTGGCGAAAGCGCTTGAGATAGAGCTCCTCGCTCCAGCCTTCGTCCCAGTTCACCTCCACCTTCGCGACCAGGTTGTAGCGGCCCTGGAGCGAATCCGGCAGCAGGCGGATCGCGCTCAGGCGCCCCGTCAGGCCGCCCAGCCGGACGGATTGGCCCGGCGCCGCGAGCCGATGCGCTTCGCCGCGCTCCAGGCCTCCGGTCCAGGCCAGGTCCTCGAAGCGCTCGACGGCGCCGGGGCCGCCCGCGCCGATCCGCAGCGCGTGCATGCCGAGGGCGCGGGGCGCCTGGACGTCGTTGGCCAACGAGTCGCCGATCATCATCGCCGCCTCCGCCCCGACGCCGAGCGCCGCGAGCGCGGCGCCGTAGCTCGCGGCGACGGGTTTCTTCACCCCGAGATCGCAGGAGAAGAGCGCCTTGTCGAACGACTCGGCGAGCGTGAAGCGCTCGAACGGTTCGCGGTACGGGCTCGCCGAGTTGGTCAGCAGCCCGAGCGCGAGCCCCCGCCGGCGCAGGAAGCCGAGGATCGACCGCACCGACGGTTCGACCCGCGCCGCCTGGAGCTCGCGGTCGAGAAGCGCTCGGGCGCGCCCGCGGGCCTCGACCCGGTCGAGGCCCGCCAGCGGCGGAAAGCGTTCGAAGATCGCGTCGACGAACTCCTCGCCCGAAGCGAAGGAGCGCACCACCAGGACGTCGCGCAGGAACTCGATCCATTCCCGCCGAGGGGCGGCGACCAGGCGCGGGATCTCGCGCTGGAACGGCCGTTCGTCGAGATGAATCAGGGTGCCGTAGAGATCGAACACGAGTGCCCTGACGGCACTCAATGCCTGGACTCCTGGGTCGGCGAAGGCTGCAGTCGATGGTGGTGCAGGAAGCCCATGAACCGCTTGTAGTCGCTGGCGGGGATGCCCCAGAGCTCGAGCAGTCGGCGATAGCTGCCGCCCGAGGCGCCCAGACCCATCGTCAGGAGGCGATGAACGTCGCGCCGCGAGAGATCGCGATCGAGAAACGGTTCATGCACCAGCGCCCAGAAGTCGGCGTTGCCGCGCGCCAGACGATGGTGAATCGCCGCGATCTCATCCGCTCGCGGACCCACCCGGCGTTCGAGGCGATCGACGAAGTCGAGCGGTTCGATCTTGGTCGACTCGGCGAGCGCGTAACCCGTGGAGACGACGCTGATCAGCTCGCGCACGTTGCCCGGCCACGTGTAGCTCTCCATCAGCCGCAGCGAGGCATCGGAGAACTGACGGGCGGTGCCGTAGCGGCAGGCCAGCCGTTCGAGGACCCACTCGATCAGCAGCAGCCAATCCTCGCCGCGCTCGCGCAGGGCGGGCGGCTCGATCATGAAGTAGCGCAGCCGGAAGAGCAGGTCGTTGCGGAAGCGCTCCGACATCACCATCTCGTTGAGCGAGCGGTTGGTCGCGGAGACGATGCGGACGCTCGCCTTGCGCGCGGTCTCGGATCCGAGGGGCCGAAACTCCCCGGTACCGATGGCGCGCAGCAGCATCACCTGCGCGTTCATCGCCAGATCGCCGATCTCGTCGAGGAACACGACGCCGCCGTCGGCGGTCTCGAAGCAGCCGCGGTGATCGCTGACGGCGCCGGTGAAGCTCCCCTTGCGGTGCCCGAAGAGCTCCGAAACAGTGAGATTGCCCTCCTGGAACTGCGGGCAGTTCACCGACACGAAGGGATGGGTGGAGCGATTTCCGAGCAGGTGGATCGCCTGCGCCAGCGACTCCTTGCCGACGCCGCTCTCGCCGTAGATCAGCACCGGATCGTCGTAGCGCGCCACCTTCGCCACGCGTTTCAGGGTCTCGGCGAGTCGCGGCGACTGACCGACGATCTCGATCGCGTGCTCCGGGCCCGCCCGCCTGGCGGAGCGCTCGCGGATGTCGAGCGCTGGAGGCGAGAAGAAGCGCTCGCTGCGGCGGGTGGGGTCGATCCGGGTGGAAGGGCTCATGGCGACGGCGATCGATCGCACGCCGATGCCGAGCCTGCTCGACGGGGGTCGAAGCCGGTTTCCGGAGCAGGCTGGCGTCGAACGCCGGGCGAATCTACAATCCCCACACCCTATGGTCAAATCACCGAGCAAGCTTGGCGCCTCCGGCGGCGGCCGCAGCGCGCACCTCACGGACTACGCCGCCGGAGCGATCATCGTCCAGGAGGGCGCTCCCGGTTCCGAAATGTTCATCATCGACGACGGCGAGGTCGAGATCGTGCGGATGTTCGGCGAGCACGAGCGCATCCTGACCACGCTCGGCCCGGGCGACTTCTTCGGCGAGATGTCGGTGCTCGAGGGTCGTCCGCGCAGCGCGACGGCCAGGGCGAAGGTCGCCTGCCGCCTGCTGCCGATCGACGCTTCCACTTTCGACGCACTGTTGCGCGAGCACCCCGAGGTCGGCGTCCGGATGATGCGCAAGCTGTCGGCCCGCCTGCGCGCGTACGAGGAGCAGGAGGAACGGGCGGCAAGGGTGGGAATGGCGCGCCTGCACGAGAAGGCTCCGCCGGTCGCGCCGGAACCGGCGCCGAAAGCTGCAGCGGCGGCCGCGCGCCCCGCGGGAGCGCGGCTCGAGCACGCCTCGGGCTGGTCGATCGCGATCGTGCCCGAAGGCGAGTTCGTCATCGGCCGGCCCGACCCGGTGACCGGCGCGGTGCCGGAGATCGACCTCGGCGGGCTCGACACCGAACGCACCCTGTCGCGCCGGCACGCCCGACTCATCGGCCGCGAGGGGCGCTACTTCCTGCGCGAGGAGATCGGAACCTCGAACGGGACCTGGGTGGGGAGCTTGCGGCTCCCGGCCGGCGTCGAGCAGCCGCTCGCCGACGGGGATCGTCTGCGTTTCGGCAGGCTCGACCTCGTCTTCCGGCTCGGCGGAGCGGCCTGAGATGGCGTTCGCCGTGCAGACGATCGCGGAGGGCGGCGTCGTCGTCCTCGCGCTGTCGGGTCAGCTCGACTCGCGGACCGCGCCGGCGCTCGAACGCGAGACCGCCAAGGCGCTCGGCGCCGATTGCAGCGCGCTGCTGTTCGACCTCACCGCGCTCGACTTCGTCGCCAGCGCCGGGCTGCGGGTAGTGATCATGGTGGGCAAGCGCCTGGCTTCGGACGGCGGCGCGATCGCGCTCTGCGGTCTCAACCCGAGCGTCCGCGAGGTCTTCGACATCGCCGGGTTCTCCAGCCTCTTTCCGATTCATCCCGATCGCGCCCGGGCGGTCGCCGCGCTCGCCGGGCGCTCGCGGCTCGGCGGGATCGGCCGCATGGCGGATCGCCTGCTGCATCGCCGCGGCGAACCGGCGGGTCCAATGCAGCCGGCCGCGAGGTCGGTGGCCGATCCCGCCCGGGTCGCGCTCGCGGCCGAGATCCTGAGCCGCGGCACGCCCCCCCGCAAGTGAGCGCCGCTCAGGCGCGCGCCAGACAGAGCAGCGTCAGGTCGTCGTCGAAGCCGTGATCGGCGACGAAGGCGCGCGCGGCGACCAGCAGCGAGTGGATCGCCTGGTTGGGATCTTCGCTCGCCAGCCGGCGCATGGTCTCGATGATGCGCGCATTGCCGAAGCGCTGCAGCCGGTCGTTGGCCGCCTCGGTGAGTCCGTCGGTGGCGAACAGCAGGAGGTCGCCGGACGACATCGTCCACGAGGCGGCGGGAGCGAGTAGCGGACGCTTCACCCCGAGCGCGTTCCCGGACTGTAGCCTGAGCTCGCCGACCCGTCCGTCGCGGTGGCGGACGATCGGCAGCAGGTGGCCCGCGTTGGCGATCTCGAGGCTGCCGTTCGCGGGATCGAGCACCGCGAAGCAGGCGGTGACGAACATGCCCTCGTCATTTTCGGCGAAGACCAGGTCGTTGAGCTCTTCGAGCACCGCGGCGGGATGGTCGTTGCGCGCCGCCGCCGCGCGCAGGACGCTGGTCAAGCGCGCCATCATCAGTGCGCCCGAGACACCCTTGCCCGAGACGTCGCCGATCGCCAGAGCGATCCGGCCGCTGGCGAGCGGGAAGAAGTCGTAGAGGTCGCCGCCTACTTCGGCCGCGGGCGAGTACTCCACGGCCAGGCCGAAACCCGGCGTTTCCGGGGGCGTTTGCGGCAGGAAGCTGCGCTGCAGCCGGCGCGCGAGGGCGAGATCGTGCTCCAGGATGTCGCGTTCGACGAGTTTCCGGTGCAGGCGCGCGTGCTCGATGGCGAGCGCGATCGGCCCGGCGACGCCCGACAGGAGGTCGAGATCGTCGGCGCTGAAGCCGCGCCGCTCCTCGGTGTTGTCGACTTGCAGGACGCCGACCAGCTGCTCTTCCACCAGCAGCGGCAGGCAGGCCACCGCGCGCAGATTGAGGTGGCGAACCGAGTTCGCCACCTCGAATCCCGCTTCGGCGCCGACATCGACCGAGACCAGAGGCTCGCGGCGGCGGACGACCGCGTCGATGAGCGTCCGGCTGGCGGGAATCTCCTCGACCGCGCCGCTGCGGGTTCGGGCGCCGATCGAAGAGAGCTCGCCGCTCTCGGGATCGCGCCGCAGGATGAAGGCCCGCCCCGCCTGCGGCAGCACCGCCATGGCCTTCTCCAGCAGGGCGTCGAAGAGCTCGCGCTCGTTGAGGGTATGGGTCAGCACGACTCCGGCCTGACGGAAGAAGTCGAGCTTGCGACGCAGGCGCTCGATTTCGTCGACCGGCGGGCCGAGGCGATCCAGCTCCGAGAGCGGGATGACCACCGGAATCGGCCCGGACTTGCGCGCTCCTTCGCGGATCGTGATGACGTGCGATCGCGTGCCGTCGAGCTTGGGAGAGTCGGACTCGCGAAACTCGAGCACCGCCGAACCGACGCGCACTTCGTCGCCGTTCACCAGGGCGGCCGGTTCCGAGAGCTGCCCGCCGTTCAGGAAGGTGCCGTTGCCGCTGCCGAGGTCGACCAGGAAGCAGCGCTCGTCGGCGACCGAGATCTGCGCGTGGCGCCGCGACACCGACGCCTCGGGCAGGACCAGGTCGCAGTGCTGGCCGCGGCCCAGAATCACCGAACGCGAGAAGACGAATCGCTGGCCCGTGCGCGGCGCGGAGCGATGGATGAGGATCGGCATCGCGAGGGCCGGATCATAGCGGTTGGCGGCGCCGCTTTCGCTGCCCGCCGAATCGCGATAGCTTACCGGCCGAGCGACGAGCGGCCTGCTTGCCGGCGAGGAGCCGCGGGAGCCGGTCCGCCGCTCGGCCGAGATTCCGGAGGCCCGCATGCGCATCCCGACTCTCACTCTCTGCGGCACTCTCACGATGTCGCTGCTCGCGCCCGACTTCCAGGCAGGCCTGGCCGGCGCGGCAAGCTCTGCGAACGAGATCAGGCACCCCGAGGATCTGTTCATCGTCGACTGTCTGCTGCCGTCGCGGGTGCGCAATCTCGGGCGCCATGCGAAGTTCTCGGCGCCTCGTCAGGTCATTCGCACGAACGCCCACGAGTGCGGGCTGCGCGGCGGCGAATACACTCTCGATCCGACGCGGAACGACTTCGCCTTGCAGGCCTGGCTGGCGCAGGCGGAGGGCGGCGATCCCGAGGCCGCCAACAACGTCGGCGAGATCTTCGAGCAGGGGGTCGGCGGCGCGCCCGATCTCGTTCAGGCGGCGATCTGGTACCGCAAGGCGGCGGACGGGGGAAGCCGCCGGGCGCAACGCAACCTGGCCCACTGCTACGAATCGGGCAGCGGCGTCGCGGCGGACCCGGTCGAGGCGATCGTCTGGTACCGCAAGGCCGCCGGACTCGCCGGTGCCGCCGACCTCGATCTCGAGAAGGAGGTGGCGGCGCTGCGCTCCGAAGTCTCCCGCCTCGCGGGTGAGGCCGCGAGCGCCAGGGCCGAGCTCGAGCGCAACGCCGCAGAGCTCTCCCGTGCCCGCGAGGCCCTCGCCGCGGCCGAGCGCGACCTCACCCAGGCGAAGAGCGCGGTGGCCGCCGCCACCGGGACTGTTGCCGCGCCGGCGGCGGCGCAGGCTGCCGCCTCGTCCGGCGGCGCCCAGACCCCGCCCAAGCCGCCGATCGCGGTCGCCGAGCGGCAGGCGACGGTCGAAGCGAGCCGCAAACGGGTCGCCGATCTCGAGGCGGCTCAGGATCGCTATCGCCGCATGGCTACGGAGCTCGAATCCTCCGCCGCCGCGGCGAAGGACCTCGCGGCGCGCGGTCGCGAGGCGGTGATTGCCAAGCGCCCGCCGGCGATCGAGTTCCTGCGCCCCGACGTGCTCGCCACCCGCGGCCCGGCGCTCGTCCCCGTCCCCGCCGGGGCACGCGAAGTGGAGATCGTCGGCAAGGTGACCGCGGAGCTCGGGCTCGCCGAATTCACCGCCGCCGGGGAACGCCACGAGATCGGTGCCGACGGCATCTTCCGCCTGCGGCTCCCGGTGGAGGGCAACCGGCCGATCCCCTTCGTCGCCGTCGACCGCGCGGCGCGCAGAACGACCACGGAGATCGTCTTCGTCGCCGCGGGCGGCGCGTTGCCGGCGGCCGCGCCGCTCGCTGGCGCGCCGCGCGAGAGCGGCAGGCGGTTTCACGCCCTGGTCATCGCCAGCGGCGCCTATCGCCGCTTCGCTCCGCTGTCGACCGCGATCGCCGACGGCGAGGATCTGGCGGCCATGCTCCGCGATCGCTTCGGCTTCGAGGTGAGCTTGCTGCCCGACGCCACCTTCCTCACCGTGATGCAGCGACTTACCGAGCTCGCCGGCCGGCTCGGGCCGCAGGACGACTTGCTGGTCTATTTCGCCGGCCACGGCCGCATCGACGCCGACACCGGTCGCGGCTACTGGCTGCCGATCGACGCCGATCCCGACGACCGGTCCACCTGGATTCCGAACGAGGCGCTGGCGAAGATCTTCGGCGTCATGCGCGCCGGCCGCGTGCTGGTCGTCGCCGACAGCTGCTACGCCGGCGCCCTCGGCGGGCTCGGACTCGAGCGCAGCGGGAAGATCCCCGAGGGGGGTGGTCGGGTGCGCAGCGTTCTGTCGTCGGGCGGCCTCTCGCCGGTCCTCGATCAGGGCGCGGAACGCCACTCGATCTTCGCCCGCGCCCTGCTCACCGTGCTTTCCCTGGCGCGTGAGCCCCTCTCGGCCGACCGGCTCTACCAGGCGGTGTCGGCGCGCGTCGCCTTCCGCTCGGCGGAGCTCGGCGTCGTGCAACGCCCCGAGTATGCCCAGATCGGATTCGCCGGCCACGAGGGCGGCGACTTCATCTTCCAACCCAAGAGCTGAGCGCGCCTACTGCGCGGCGATTCGCTTGAGCAGGGCGCCCAGCGCGAGCTGGGCGTCGGCAAAGCGGTCCTGGGCCGAGTACAGCGGCTCGCGCGAGCCTTGCCTGCGCGCCTGTTCGACGAGTCCGCGCGCGTCTCGCAGCAGCGACGCGACTCGGTCGAGCTCGCGCCCGAGCGCCGGCTCGCGCCAGAGCTCCGCGAGATCGCGATTCGAGCGATCGCCTTCGAGCGCCTTCACCTGCGCTTCGAGGGCGGCCACTTGCGACTCGAATGCTACGAGCTCGGGCTCGAGGCCGATGGCGGCGCATTCCTGGCGCGCCGCGACCATCCGCGCCAGGGCCTCGGCGCTCCGGCCGACGGCGGTCTGCGCGGTCGAGGTGGTGAAGGCGACCTCGGCCGCGGCGCAGTCGCCCGTCGCCGCCAGCGCGACGCCGAGGTGGAAGAACGGCAGGTAACCGTCGCGCTCGATCGGATCGCGACCGGCGGCGGAACGCAGCAGCGGAACGGCCGCGAGCGGCTCGTGGCGCTCGAGCGCCGCGAGTCCCTGGGCGTATTCCCCGGGTATCCGCGCGCCATGGCTGCGCAGCCAGGCGATCACGACCGCCACCAGGACGCCGACGACCACGACGGCGATGGCGACCGACCACGCGGCCAGCGCGCTCCGCGATCGCACTGCGGGGGGCGCGACCGGCGGCGGCGCAACCGCCTCGCGCGGCCGCTGGACGACGGTCTGCCGGTCCGAGTCGTCGTCTTCCGCCGCGTCGGGCGCGTCCGGCGTCCGGAACGGCTGAGTGTCGCCCGCTTCCAGGGCCTGGCGGGCAAAGGCCGCTTCGACACGCTCGCGGAGGGCGACGGCCCGCGCTGCGCCGGGCGCGAGCTGCTGCGCCTCCTTCACCCTGGCCAGGGCTTCGGAGAGCCGCTGCGCATCGAGCGCCTTCTCGGCGTCGGCGAGCAGGCGCTCGGCTTCGGCGGCGGCGGGCCGCGCGGTCGCCGCCGCGTCGCGCGTCAGCTCGCGCTGGATCTCGCTCAGGCGACGGCCGAAGGCCTCGGCACTCTGCGGCCGTCCCTCCGGCTTCTTGGCCAGCGCTTCGAGGATCAGGCTCCGCAGCGACTCGGGTATCCGTCGTTCGGGGTCGGAGAGCTCGAAGGCGAGCGGCGGCAGGTAGAGGTGACCGGTCACGATCGATGGCAGATCGTTTCCGGCGATCGGATGTCGCCCGGTCACCAGCTCGTAGAGCATCACGCCGAAGGAGTAGAGATCGCTGCGCGCGTCCACCGCCGCCGACGACAGCTGCTCGGGCGAGGAGTAGCGCGGTTTGCCCAGATAGTGCTGTGTGGCTGTCGCCTGACTGTCCTCGCGCAGGATCTTGACGATGCCGAGGTCGATGAGCTTGACCAGCGAATGGCCGTCGGCGTCGCGGGTCAACATCAGATTGTCGGGCGAAATGTCGCGGTGAACGTACCCCTTGCGATGCAGGAAGCCGAGCGCCCGCAGCGCCTGGCTGGCGATCGCCAGCGTCTCGGGAAGGTCGATGGAGGGTCGCGCCCGGCAGTACTCGTCGAGGTTCACACCCTCGATGTACTCCATGACGATATAGGCGATGCCCGTCGGGTCGATCGAGAAGTCGTAGAGCTGGGCGATGTTCGGGTGGCGGAGCTGGATCGCCGTCTTCGCTTCGCGGGCGAAACGCTCGTCGAGATCGGCGTCGCGCGACATCTGCGCGCGCAGGACCTTGATGACCCGGAGCTCCTCGAGCAGGCGATGACGGACGAGGTAGATCGTCCCCATGCCGCCATCGCGCAGCCGGCGAACGATCTCGTACTTCGGATCGAGCTTCTCGACGTCAGACACTCGTTCGGCTAGAACTCGAAGCGCAGCCCGGCCTGCCAGGTCGCGAGCTCGAAATCTTCACGCGCGAACTCCTGGTCGTAGGCGACGAACAGGCTTCCCCACAGATACTGCGCCGAGAGGCTCAGGCCGGCATCGATCCAGTCGCGATCCGGCGGATCGAGGAAGACCACGAAGCTTGAGCCCGCGACCTGGTCGCCGAGGAAGGTCGCGCGGACGCTGCGGGCGTCGTTGTCGAACTCGTGGCGGTAGGTGACCGTGAACTGCGGCACGAGGACGCCTCTGGACATCGAGATGTTGCCCGAGAGGTCGAAACCGAACTCGCCGAGGAGCGACTCGAGCTGCTGCTGCTCGACGGCGACGCCAAAGTCCGTCGGCACCGGGACGCCGCCGATCGCGACGTTGGCGATCGCCCCGCTCTCCGCGAACGCGTCGACCTTGGCGCGCGCCCAGCTGCCGCGCACGAAGCTCGAGGCGACGATCCGCCGGCCGCCCCAGTCCCAGCCGCCCTCGAGCGACGCCGATTCCTGGTCGCCGTCGAACTTCGCGCGCGCGTCGAGATTGCCCACCACCGGCAGCTCGATCCGGCGGCGCTGATCGTAGTCGGTTGCGCCATAGCCCAGCGTGGCCTGAAGGTAGGCGCGCTCGGACAGCTGCCAGGCGCCGTAGACCATGAGGTTCTGGCCGTCGAACTCGAGCTCGCCGCCGTTGCCGGACAGGTCGGTCTGGTTGCTGGCGTAACCGGCGGCGATGCCGTAGAAGCTGTTCGAGCCGGCAGCGAAGTCGACGCCGAGAGTGCCGGAAGTGGTGTCGAAATCGAACGCCGTTTCGTCTCCGACATCGCCCGACTGCTTGCCGTGCTGCAGGCGGCCGGTGAAGAACAGCCCCCAACGCCGCTCCCGCACCGGCTCGGCCGCGGTGACCGCGGCGCGAGCGGAGGCGCCGCCAGTGGTGTCCTGACCGTCGTCGCCGCCGAGCGCGGCGAGGGTGTAGGTGCCGGCGCTGCGGTCTCTCCCGCTGCCGCCAGCGAACGAGGCCAGCGTGTAGCCGCCGCGGCCGGCCAGGGCCGCGTCGACATGGCGGCCGAGGCGCTCCTGGCGCTCGCTCTCGCTTCTCGCGGCCGCCAGGGTCGTTCCGTCGATGACCGCGCCGCCGGCCGTCCAGGAGATCTGAGATCCGGCGGCGAGCGCGCCGCCGCGCAGAGCTCCCAGGCGGGAGGAGACGATCGCCTGCTGCTGCGCGGCGCTGGAGGCGGCCGTCTTCGACGCGCTCCCGAGCCCCGTCGGCGACATCTCGACCAGCGCCGCGGCGCGCTGGTCGTGGTTCGTGAGCACTCCGGTCATGAAGACGCAGAGCGGCGTCGCGCGCGGAACCCGGCGCGGCGTGCCGTCGGGATTGTTGAAGACGTCGTAACAGATGTCGTCGAACGCTCCGCCCGCCGAGACCTGGGTGCCGTTACCCGGGGTGAGCCCGCCCAGGCTGCCGACGGTGATCGAGAAGATGATCGGCGACACTCCCTGGAGCGAGGCCCGGATGTTCACGCTGCCGGCGACACCGAAGCCGAACCGGGCGCGCGCGATGCCGGCGGCGTCGGAAGGGGAGGGGGCGCCGCTCGTGCCCCGCGGCGACCCGGGAGCCTGAACGACCTCCCAGGTCACGGCGACGTTCGGCACCGGAATGCCTTCGAAGTCGACCACCCGCACTTCCAGCGTCACGCCGTCTCCGAGCACGACGCTCTGGGCTCCGGGCGAAACCGGGACCAGCCGGAACGCCCCCTGATTCTGCGCGCTCGCGGCTCCGGCGAACGCCATCATCGTGAGGATCGCGAGCGTCACCAGGGTGACGAGAGATGCGCGAAGCGCAGCAACGCGAACGGGACGAACGGTCGTCATTTCAAGCTCCTTCCGTTGGATAACGGATTCGAGTTTACCCCAGGCTCGGCCGAGAGCGTGCCGGCCGCGAACTTCGTGCCGGCGGCCGCTGCGGCGGATGGGCTGCGCCAGCGCGTCGCGGCGACCTGACGCGACTGGCGGCGGGCCCCGAGGTCTAGAATTCCTGGCCAGCGCTGCCGGAGACCCGGGCCGGAGTCCGGTCCGCGAATCGGGGCGAGGGAGGGCAGGGCATGCGTGCAGCGACGGTCGGCGAGCGTTGGTGGATGCGGAGGCTCCTCGGCGGGATCGTCCTGCTGGC
>CAZQTL010000100.1:0-14446 GCA_964595975.1 uncultured Thermoanaerobaculia bacterium
TGCCCACGCCGCGCGCCCTCGCGCTGCGCGATCGCGGCCAGCAGCTCGTCGAGGTGGCGAACGCCGGGCTGCGGCCGGAGGGCGGGCTCGACCTCGCGCGGCTCGAGCGCACCTTCACCCTGCGCACCCGCGAGGGCTTCGTCGAGAACTTCGCCCCGGCGCTCCTCGCGCGCGTGCAGAAGGCGGCGCCGGGGGTGAAGCTGCGCTTTCGCCAGAAGCTCGATCGCGAGAGCGCCGCGCTGCGCGAGGGCCGGGTAGATCTCGAGACCGGCGTGGTCGGTCCGGAGACCGGTCCGGAGCTCCGCGCGCAGGCGCTCTTCCGCGATCGCTTCGTCGGCGTCGTGCGCGCAGGTCACCCGCTCCGCCGGGGGCGGGTGACCGCGGCGCGGTTCGCCGCCGGCCGGCACGTCGACGTCGGCCTCCAGGGCCCCGGCGCGAGCCTGGCCGACGAGGCTCTGCAGCGCTTCGGCGCCCGCCGGCGGATCGCCGTCTTCGTCGACGGCTTCGCCGCCGCGCTGGCGCTCGTCCGCGCCACCGACCTGATCGCGACCGTGCCCGAGCGCCACACCGGCAACCTGCGCGCCGGCCTGCACACCTTCGCCCTGCCTTTCGCGACGCCGGAGTTCACGCTCTCGCTCCTCTGGCATCCGCGCATGGACGCCGACCCCGCTCACCGCTGGCTGCGCGAGTGTGTGCGCGGCGTCTGCGCAGCCCGACCGGGCTCCGCCGCGGCGGGTGGCAGGGCATCCAAAGCCTGAGAAGGGCCAGAGCAAAGGGGAGCGCTCGGGCGCGAAACGACCTGGCTTCCCTTCGCCGGCTCCGCGTGCGAAAGTCGGCAGCATGACCTTGCGCCCAGCTCTCTTCGCCGTCGCCTGTCTCGGCCTCGCGGCCTGTGAGCCGCTCTCCGCGGCGATCTTCACCGTCAATTCGGTCCTCGACACGGCGGACGCCACGCCCGGCAACGGCGCGTGCAACGACGGCGCCGGCAACTGCACCTATCGCGCGGCGCTCGAGGAGACGAACGCGCTCGCCGGGGCGGACGAGATCCGCTTCGCGATCCCCGCCGGACAGTGCGACAGCCAGACCTTCGTCTGCACGATCACGCCGGCGACCTTCCTCCCCGACGTCGTCGGTCCGGTGACGATCGACGGCTCGACGCAGCCGGGCAACGCGGCGGTCTGCACGACGCCGATCCCGCAGCGGCCGACCTACCGCGTCGTGCTCGACGGCAACGGCATGGTCAACCCCGGCGTCCGTTTCCACTCCGCATCGGCCGCGCCGGCGAGCGGCGCCTCCGGGTCGATTCTGCGCGGCATGAACATCCGCGGCTTCGCCGAGGGGGTCGCCCTGGGCGGCGTCGACGGCGGCACGGTTACCGGAGTCCGGGTGGAGTGCAACTTCATCGGCACGGATGCGGCCGGCGGGGCGGTCGCCGCGCCGCCGAACTCGGGGAACGGAGTGATCCTGGTCTGCGGCGCCAACGACAGCGTGATCGGCGGTCCGGATGCGGAAGACGGCAACCTGGTCTCGGGGAACGCCGTCGGCGTCTGGATCCTCTGCGACTCGCCCGGCGAGGCGACCGACGGCAACGCCATCCTCGGCAACTACGTCGGCACCGACAAGAGCGGCAACCTGGCGCTCGGCAACCAGTTCGACGGCGTCGCGGTGAGCGGCAGCGCGGGCCCGGGCGGCAACGTCATCGGCGCGCTGGCGGATCTCTCCGTCGTGCGCGGCAACGTCATCGGCGGCAACGGCTACGGCGGGATCTACCTCGCGGGGCCGATCGCCGGCACGCAGGCGCTCGCGAACTGGATCGGGGTCGCGCCCAACGGCACGCCGATCGGCAATCTCTTCGACGGCATCTTCCTCGAGGCGGCCGGCGCGACGATCGGTTCCCTCACGCCCGGGCAGGGCAACACGCTCGCCTGGAACGGCTACTCGGGCGTCACCGTGGCGGCCGACCCGACTTTCGTCGGCAACGCTGTC
Source organism: uncultured Thermoanaerobaculia bacterium (assembly GCA_964595975.1). Lineage (GTDB taxonomy): Bacteria > Acidobacteriota > Thermoanaerobaculia > Multivoradales > JAGPDF01 > JAGPDF01. The sequence continues at coordinate 1,987 of CAZQTL010000100.1, forward strand.
CGCGGCAATCTCTTTCATCACAACGCCGACCAGGCGATCGACCTCGGCGCCGACGGCGCGACGGCGAACGATCCCGGCGACGGCGACACCGGCGCCAACGGCCTGCAGAACTATCCGGCCCTGCAGACGGTGCAGACGGCCGGAGCGAGCTTCCAGATCACGTACACGGTGGATTCCCCGCCGCCGCTGGCGGTGGACTTCTACCTCCCCGACGCCGGCTGCCAGGCGCGGGTCTATCTCGGCTCCGACAGCTGGGCGGGGGGCGTCGAGATCGCCACCGTGCCGAACCTGGGGGCGAGCTCCCAGGGCGCCGTGGTGGCGATCGCGACCGACGCGAACGGCAACACCTCCGAGGTGTCGCCCGGCAACGTGAGCTGCAGCGTGATCTTCCGCGACGGATTCATCTCCGGAAACTTCGCCGCCTGGTCGCTCAGCGTGCCCTGAACGCTCGCGGAAGCCGGCCGCCGCCCGGGCGCTCCAGCGGGCGGAGACCGGGCCGGCGCCACCGGCGCATGCGCTCGTCCGCGACGCGGCCTTTCGCTAGAATCCCGCTCATGCTGCGCGCCTTTGCTCGAACCGCCGGCCTCGTCGCCGGACTGTGGGCCGCCCTGGGATCGACGCTCTTCGCTGCCTCGATGGCGCCGGTACCCGGCGAGCCGGAGGTCTGGATCACGGTCGATGACACGGTCTTCGCTGCCGTGACCAGCGTCTTCGACTCCGGCCCGGGATCGGAGTTTCTGCCCTTTCTTCCCCGGATCGCCGAGCGGCGCGGCGTCGTCCTCACCGCCCTCCCGCAGTCGGCGCTCGAGGCGCTGTCGGAGAGGATCCACCGCGACTTTCGCCGCTGCGGGGGATTCGTCAAACACGAGAGTCTCGCCGAGGCTCGCGAAGCGCTGGCGCGACTCGAGCGCCCGGTCCAGCCTGCGGTTCCCCTGGCCCTGCCTTTCTCGATCGACCGGCCGACCGTCGTGGCGCCGCTCGTCGCGGCGATCGACGAGACTTCGATTCTCGCGACGATCACCGCGCTCTCGACGGGCTTCACCAACCGCTACCATGCCCACGCTTCCGGCACGAACGCCGCCAATGCGATCAAGGCGCAATGGGAGGGTTACGCCGCCGGGCATCCCGGGGTGACCGTCGAGCTCTACTCGCACGGCGGCGTGACGCCGCAGCCTTCGGTGGTCGCCACGGTTCCCGGCTCGACGCTCGCCGATCAGATCGTGATCGTCGGGGCGCACGAAGACTCGATCCGTTCCGGCTGCTCCGGCAACCCCGGATGCGTCGCACCGGGTGCCGACGACGACGCTTCCGGAGTGGCCTCGATCTCCGAGGCGCTTCGCATCCTCCTCGCCGCCGGGATCCAGCCGCAACGCACGATCCAGTTCATGGCCTACGCGGCGGAAGAGGTCGGTCTCGATGGCTCCGACGACATCGCGGCCGACTATCTGGCTGCCGGCAAGCAGGTGGTCGCCGTGCTGCAGGCGGACATGACGGCCTTCCAGGGTTCGCCGATCGACATCACGATCATTCAGGACAGCGCCTACACGAACGCCGAGCTCAACCAGTTCGTCGGCGGGCTGGTCGATACCTACCTGCCCGCGCTCTCGCGCGGCACCTCGTTCTGCGGTTACGGATGCTCGGACCACGCCTCCTGGAACGTGCGCGGTTACCCGGCCGCGATGGCCTTCGAAGCGCCCTACCCGGGCTCTTACAACACTGCCCTGCACACGCCGCAGGACACCGTGGCGACCTTCGGCGGCACGGCGGCGCACGCGGCGAAGTTCGCCCGGATCGCGGTGGCTTTCGCGGTCGAAGCCGCCCTCGACTGGACGCCCGGCATCTTCGCCGACGACTTCGAGTCGTCGGGCCTCGGGAACTGGTCCAACTCGTTACCCTGAAGTCCACGTCGGGCCGGCTCCTCCTGGCAATGATCTTGCTCTCTCCTGCCTGGCGGGGGTTGGACCTCGCACTCAAGGAGACGCCATGAAACTCGAATCGCTGCAAAAGCTGTGGATTCACGAACTGAAGGACCTGTTCAGCGCCGAGAACCAGATCCTGGAGGCGCTTCCGAAGATGATCGAAGGCGCCTCGCACGCCGAGCTCGCGACGGCCCTCGGCGAGCACCTGAAGGAAACCCGCATCCATGTCACCCGCCTGGAGAAAATCTTCAAAGGTCTCGACTTCGAGCCGGCAGGCCAGCGCTGCAAGGGTATGGAAGGCCTGCTCGAAGAGGGCAAGGGGATGCTCACGGCCGAGGCGGAGCCGATGGTCCGCGACGCCGGCATCATCTCCGCCTGCCAGCGGGTCGAGCACTACGAGATCGCCGGGTACGGCACGGCGGCGGCCTACGCCGAGATCCTCGGCGAGCACGATGCGGCGAAGCTGCTGCAGGAGACCCTCGACGAAGAGTCCGCGGCCGACACCAGGCTTTCCCGCCTGGCGCGCAAGCGGATCAACTTCGAAGCCCTGGTCGCCGCCCGCGCCTGACCGTCCGACCTACCGCTGAAAAGAAGAACGCCCCGACACTTGCGTGCGGGGCGTTCTTCCTTCAGCTCGTGACTCCCTCAGCGGCCGTCGCCGTCGGCGTCGCCGGGGAGGGCGCGCTCGACGCGGTGCCACGCATCGCGCGTCGCTCCCTTGGCCTGCTCCCACGTGAGCTTCGACTGGCCCCGGGCCTTCTCCCAGCCCGCAGCCAACTCGGCCTCGATCTCGCTCCAGCGCATCGTCGTGTGACTCGCGCGCGACTCCCAACCGTAAATGAAGAATCGGCGGGCAGAAGTGCGCGCGGCGGGGCCGCGGGGAGGGCGGCGGGAGGCGAGCCCCGCGCGAGGTCAGCGCGCCGGGCTGCCGGCCGTGGAGCCCGAGGCGGCGTTCACGACCGCCCGGCTCGCCTCGACGAACATCTGGCGAATCCGGCGGGCGCGACGGGCTTCGTTCCGGCGGGTGCGTGCCCAGAACGCTCCCATCGCGGCGGCGGCGTGCTCGAACTGCAGGTTCTTCGTCGGACGAACGCTCTCTGGCGACATGGTCAAAGCCCTCGCAACGGGTTGGTGAAACTGGATTCCTGCTCCTTGCGGGGGTACTTGCACGCTCGATGCCAGGCACCTCCGCCGCGTCCTTCGCGAGGGTGCGGTGCGCCTCAGGGGTGGATCAGCGTGCCGATCAGGCCGCCGGCGGTGACGACGAAGCCGTGAGACTCGAGGCTCACGCCGTTGAACTGGGCGGAGACGGAGGTGTTCCCCGCCGGAGCGTTGAAGCCGATCGCGATTCCGCTGGCGTCCGTCGAGGTCGCCGATGGGCTCGGCGTCCCGCCCGACAGATAACGTAGCGCGCCCGCGGCCGGCGAGAAACCGACCGTCGCCCCGGCGATCGCCACGCCGTTGCAGTCGGTCACGATCGCCGCACTGGTGCCGGTCCCCGGCGTCTGGGCGCCGATCCCTGCGAACACATAAGCGAGCGCCAGCGAGCTCGAGTTGATCGCCCGCACGCCGACACCCGCAACATCGGCGGCGAACGGGTCGGCGGGATAGAAGTACGTGGCGGGATAGCCCGATGCGGCGAGCTGCAGGTAAGCGGCGAGCGGCGTGCCGCCGGTCGAAGCGGTGAGCGAAAACGAGCCGTCGCCGGCTGTCGTATCGGTGTCGAGGAGAGTCCCTCCGGCCAGCCGGCGCGCCTCGACGGTGGCGCCGGCGAGCGGGTTGCCCGAGATGAGATCGGTCACCGCTCCGGCGACGGTGAGCGGATCGACCGCCGAGGTCGGCGCCACGTCGCCCGCGCAGAAGAAGTTGTAGGGGCAGACGGGGGGGAAGCCGGCGCCGCCCGACCAGGTGCAGAGGTTGCCGCTTTCGAAGTTGTCCGCGAAGACGGCGACCGGGCCCGCCGCAGAGTCGAGCTCCTGGGCCTCCGCTCCCGCGGCTGTGAACGTCAGTGCGACCGCCACCGCACCGATGAAGATCCGTCGCAGGTTTTCCAGAGTCCGTGGCATCGTGGCCTCCTTTCCTCGTGCGAAGACCGGGAGCATACGGGATTCCGACGCGGGCCGAAGAGGGTGCCAGCCGCCCCGGCGCCGGGGGTTGTCCGACATGCCGGCGTTCCCCCCCGCCGCGTCGGCGTCGAGGGCCAGCGCGCGGACGATGGCACCGCAGCTCAGGCGTCGAGCAGGGCTCGCCGGAAGGCCGCGCGGCCCTCTTCGTCGGGGATGTGTGCCTCGAGGAGCGTCACCAGGTCATCGAGGCTGCGGGCGTGCCGGTTCCGCCGCACCAGGACGCGTGCCAGGGGTCCGATTCGCCGCGCCAGCTCGCCTTCGACGCGCGCGAGCGCCGCGTCCTCGATTGGCCCTTGCGGCTTCGTCCCGCCTCCGCTCGAGGCGCTCGGCGCCGGCGAGAACGCCGTCGCAGCGGCGCCGCCGCCGGCCATGCAGGCGGCGCGGAACCTCTCGCGGCCGGGTCCGGGCGGAATCTGCCGCGCGAGCTCGTCGCACAGCGCGGAGAGCGAAGGCGAGGCCGAGGCCGTGCGCCGCACGAGCACTTTCGCCATCGGGCCGATCTGCACCGAAAGGTGCTCCTCGATGCGCCGAAGAACCTTCGAGTCGAACGTCGCCGCGTGGCTCGTGGTTCTCTCCGCCTCGGCGGCCGTGGCGGAGCGCGACGTCTGTCCACCCCCCATGCCGGGCAGCTGAAATTCGCTCGACACCAGCGTCGCCGCCGGTTCCCGCGCCTCGGGGGCGGCGCCCGTCTGCAGGCGGTAGAGGTCGGCGTCGAGGCTCGCGACATCCGCGTAGCGCTCGTCGCGGTCGCGCGCCATCATCTTGCGCAGGACGAGGCAGAACCCGTCCGAGATCGACGGTTCGAAGTTGCGCGGATCCGGGAACGGCTCCACGAGATGCATCGACATCACGTGCGGGCCGGACGACCCCTGGAAGGGAACGCGTCCCGTCACCAGGTGATAGAGCGTCGCGCCCAGCGAATAGATGTCGGCGCGTCCATCGATGTCGCGTTGGCCGAGGATCTGCTCCGGAGCGATGTAGTTCGGCGTTCCGATCGCCGTCCCGGTCTGGGTCATCGAATGCTCTTCGCCCATCTGCTTGGCGATCCCGAGGTCGACGAGCTTCACCTCGCCAGCGCGGGTCAGGATGACGTTGTCCGGCTTGATGTCGCGGTGCACGAGGCCCTGGGCATGGGCGACGGAGAGGGCGCGACAGATGTAGCGCACGATGGTGATCGCGTCGTACTCTTTCCATCGTCCATTGGCTTTCAGGTAGTGGCCGAGGGAGAGGCCCTCGAGCAGTTCCATCGCCAGGTAATAGACGTCCTGGACGGCGCCGAAAGCGAAGACCTGCACGATGTTGGGATGATTGAGGCGAGCGACGGCCCGCGCCTCCTTGAGGAATCGCGCCACGAAGCTCGGTTCGTGGCTGAGCTCCGGCGAAAGCGTCTTCAGGGCGACCAGCCGGTCCAGCATCTTCTCTCTCGCCCGGTAGACGTTGCCCATCCCTCCCACTCCGAGGAGGTCGAGAATCTGGTAGTCGCCGAACCAGCTTCCCGGTGCGAGCGTGTCGTTCGGGCTCGAGGTCACCGAATCAGACTTCCTCGAGCATGCTCAGGGCCTTGCCGAGACTGATGCGCATCCGCTGGAACGAGCTCGCGAGCACCGCCACCTCGTCGCGCCCGGCGATCGTCACTTCCGGAGTGTCGAAGTCGCCGGTGCTCACCCTGTCGGCCATGGCCGACAGGCGGCGCAGAGGCCGGATGACGACCGCCCAGAGGAGCAGGTTGAGAATCAGCATGATCAGCAGGAAGACCCCGACGAGCGAGTAGAGCAGGGTGCGAAACGCCAACCGGGCCGTCGTCATCGGCACCGAGGTCGGCACCGAGACGATCTGCGCCCCGATCACTTCGTTGAGCTTCCAGCCGAAGCCGGCGTTGGGTCCGTACATCCGGACGAGAGAGGTGGGCGAGCTCTCGGGATTGGTATGGCAGGAGAGACAGGCCGGGTCGGTGATGCGGATCGGGCGTCCGAGGTAGAGCGAGCGCCCGAGAGCGCCATCGCGCTGGCCGACGATCTCTTTCAGGTTCGCGTCATCGCGAAAGGCGTTGATCACGTCAGCCTCCCATTCGACCGCGCGGTCGCGCGGATTGGTCGGGTTGAGCGTCGCCTCCTTGTAGGAGTATTCGGGATGGCTCTCGCGAACGTAGTTGAAGATCTCCGTCGCCGAATAGGCCGGGACCGACTGCGGGATGAACTTCTCTTCCAGCATCGGCTTGAGCAGCGGGCTGATCTGCTTGCTGGTGTAGGTGCGGCTCGCCAGCGCCGTCTGCATCATGATCCCGGCGTTCTCCAGCACCTGTTGCTGAGCGTTCCTCTCCATCACGCTGCGCGCCAGGTACGCGGCCGGAATCAGGGCCGCCGTGAAGACACCGAGCAAGATGAGATTGAACTTCGCGAACAGAGACATCGCACGGCTCCCGGTTGGTCTTGGCGGCCATTCTAGTCGCGAACGGCCGGGGCCCCAAGCCGGCCTGGCCCGGGAAGGCGACCGCCGGAGTTCAGCTGGCGAGAGCTCGTGCCGGCTCCGCGTTGGGTGGCACTTTCCGGCGGCAGATTCGGCGGCGATCTCGACTCCGGTACGGTCGCTACCTGGCAGAACCCCCGGGGCGGCGGGCGCCGGGCCGACCTGCCGCTGGCCGCCCGGGGGGCCTCACTTTCGTCAGTGTCGGAAGGCCGATGGGGTGCCCTAGGCTCTGCGAACTCGCACGCTCGTTCGCCTGCTGGGAGGAGTCATGAAACGCCTCGCGCTGCTGGTCGCCTCGGCCGTACCCCTTCTCGTCGCGGACGCCGCGCCGCTCGCCGCGCAGGCGGGAACCTGTTCGACCGGCAATGCCGGCCGCTGGTGCGTCCACCAGGACTCGCCCGGCGTCATCGGCACGGCGCAGGCCGGCGATCGCTTCGGTGCGGCGATCGCCCTGGGTGACTTCGACCACGACAGCCGGCTCGATCTCGCCGTCGGCGCTCCGGGGGAGGCCGACGGTGTGGCGAACAACGCGGGGGTCGTTCACGTCTTCTACGGTGTCGGGCTGCAGCTCACCACGACCGGGAACCAGGCGTTCGACCAGAATTTCAGCGTCATCGACGACGACGGCGGGACCGAGACCGGCGACCAGTTCGGAGCGGCCCTCGCAGCGGCCGATTTCGATGGCGACGGTTTCGACGACCTGGCGATCGGCTCGCCGGGCGAGACGGTCGCGGCCACGACCAATGTCTGCGGCATCGACCACATCTGCCAGAACGGCGGCGCGGTCCACGTCCTGTTCGGCAGCGCCTCGGGACTGACGACGACGGGCTCGCAGCTGCTGGCGAAGGACGACGTGCCCGGCGTCGTGTACGAAGACAACTCCCACTTCGGCTCCGAGCTCACTGCCGTCGACAAGAATCACGATGGCCAGCCGGAGCTCGTCGTCGGCATGCCGGGCGAGGGGATCTCGCAGACCGGGTATCTCCTCACCTACGACTACAACGGCTTCCGCTTCGTCGATCCGACGGTGGTTGGATTCACCGGCAGCTCCGGCGGCGATCACTACCCGTCCGCCGCCAGCGCGGGCATCCTCGGCCTGAGCGTCGCCGGCCGCACCGTGGGCGGCTGCGCCGACTGCGACTTCGGCGCGACCGATGCCGGCGCGGTGGAGATCTCGAACACGGCGGTGCTCGTGCAGACCGACTTCGGCAGCGCCGGCGCCGCCGCCGGCGATCACTTCGGCGCCAGCCTCGCCATCGGCGACTTCGACGGCGACAGCGAGCTCGACCTGGCGATCGGCGCGCCGAACAAGAACCACGGCGCCGGCAATCCATCCGACTCGGGGCGGGCCTACGTCGCCTACGGCCCGATCGAGGACGGGGTCCAGGACGTCTTCGACATCCTCGGCGAGGACGGCGTCCCGGGACAGACGGCGGCCGCGGACGAGCTCTTCGGCAGCGCGCTCGCCGCCGGCGACTTCGACGGCGACGGACGCGACGACCTTGCCGTCGGTGCCCCCGGGGAGTTCTCGGGCGGCGACGGCGCCGTGCTGTCGTTCTACGGCGGCCCCTCGGCGCTCGCCGGCTCGACGCGCTTCAACGAGGGGAGCGTCGGCGGCACCGCCGGCGACGGCCAGGCGTTCGGCTCGGTGCTCGCCGCCGGCGACTTCGACGGCGACGGCATCGCGGAAGTCGTGATCGGGGTTCCCGACGCTCCGGTCGCCGGCGCGAACTCCGCCGGCATCGTCTACGTCACGCGCGCCTTCGACCCCGCCCTCCTGTTCGTCGACGGCTTCGAGGAAGACGGCACCGCGAGCTGGTCCGCAGTCGTGCCCTGAGCGCCGGCCTCCGTCGGCCGCTCGAGCACGCGACACACCAGCAGATGCGCTGCGGCTGCTGGCCCGGCTACGTCCGCGCGCTCGAGAACGCCGCAGTGGCACTTCCTGGCGGCAGATGGCGTATGTCGGACGAGAGGAGATTCCATGTCTCGAACCGACTGCCGCGCCGGTCGCGCATTCACTGCCACCTGCCTGTTCGCCCTCTGCCTCGCGGCACCTGAGCGCTCGGCTGCCGCCGACGGGGAGCTCGACCCCACCTTCTCGACCAACGGCTGGACCGTCGAGTCGCCGGCCTCGCTCGATGGGCCGCTGCCGAAAGCCTCGGGAGTCGCACCCGGGGGCCGTGTCTACACGATGGCAGAGCGCACGGAGCTCGACGGTACACCGTCGCTCTTTCGCGTCAGCTTCAAGAACGTCGCCGCCGGCGTCGTGGGCGTCGATCATGAGTTTCTCGGTTTCCCGGGCCCGGGACAGCCGCCTCCGCCGGTCGCTCTCTCCGTGGCGGGAGCCGCGCCGAGCGTCATCGGAGACGGCTGGTACTACCTGTTCGCGATCCAACGGCTGGGCGAGCCGGCCTATCTCGGGGTCGGGGCGGAGAACTTCGAGGGCTCTGAACTCCTCGACTACAACGACGACTTCGAGCCGCTGGTGGCGATCGGAGGCGCGCAGGAACCGGCCGGGCTCGCCTCGGTGCTCGAGGACGACGGCAGCGGCCCCGCCACGCGCGCTGTAGCTGCCGTCAACGAGAGCTCGGGCGCATCGTCGTGGGCGGTTCTGCGGCGCTTCGGCAACGACTTCGGGACGGTGCCGCTCGCAAAACTGTGGCCCAACGGCGCCGCCTACGTCGCCTTCGCCGGCGTGAGAGCGCAGGGGGTGATCGCCGATCCGCAGGGACGGCTCGTCGCCTTCGGCAGCCTCGACGACCTTGCCTGGATCGCCCGCGTGCTGCCCAACGGCGACCCCGACCCGAGCTTCGACGGCGACGGGCAGAAGACGCTGGCGCTCGCGGCCACCCCGGGCTCCGATCGCTTCGCCATCCGCCGCCTGCAGGTCGACGCGGTCGGCTCGATCTACCTGCTCGGCACCCGTGCCGACGGCGACGGCTTCGGCCACATGGTGCTCGGCAAGCTCGACGACAGCGGGCAGCCCGCGGCGAGCTTCGGGGTCGGCGGTTTCGTCAGCCGGCCGGACGGCGATCTGCTCGCCGGGCTGGCGATTCAGAGCGACGGCAAGCTCGTGGTCGCGGGCCAGCGCGGCGACTCGCAGCGCCCGCAGATGCCGGCGCCAGACCTGGTGGGGCGGGTGCTGCTGCAGCGCTTCCTGTCGAACGGCGCGCTCGACCCGACCTTCGGGGTCGGCGGCGAGACCGAGGTCGATCTCGGAAGGCTATCGCCGACGCAGGACGGTGCGGTCGACGTCGTGCTGCAGGGCGGCCGCGCGGTCGTCTACGGCTTCTCGAGCGACGAGAGCGGCCCGGGCCTGCTCTTCGCGCGCTTCCGCTCGAATCTGATCTTCGCCGACGGATTCGACGCCGGCACTCTCGCCGGTTGGCTTCAGCCCTGACGGGCGATGGCGCGACGCCGTTCGGCCTCGTGCTCTCGTGCAGCAGGGCGTGTCTCCTGACTGGCCTCTTGCGACGGCGGGGACCCGATCCGACTTTCGCTTGTGCCCGGGAGCTCGCGGGCCGGCCTCGACGGCAGCGACTTCCTCATTCACTTTGCCAGGTCGATCCATCAAGATAGGTGGGTTGACGCGACCCCCCGGCCGTCGGCGCGGCGAATTCCAGGACGAGTCGACCATGGCACGGGTCGTGCTCTCTCCCGGAGCTCGCGGTGCCGGAGGGCGTGCGGTCCGAGGTCGTCGTCGACTCGACGGGAGACGATCATGGGCGTGACGACGCAAGACATCTTCGGTTCGACTCCGGCCGGCGAACCGGCGACTCCCGGCAGCTATGGCTTGCCGCCGGACGGCTCTCGCCTGCCGGCGGAGACCGCGGTCGGGGCGGTCACGCTCCAGGTCGCCGATCTCGAGCGCTCGCTCGACTACTACCGGACGACCCTCGGCCTCTCCGAGCTCGAGCGGGATGCGGGGGGGGGCCGTGCTCGGGGCCGGCGAGGGACCGCTCGTCGAGCTCAGGGAGCGGCGCGGAATCCGCCGCGCCGGCCGCGGCCGGCTCGGGCTCTTCCACTTCGCGCTCCTGCTGCCCGACCGGCCGGCCCTGGGGCGCTTCGTCCGGCACCTCTCCGACCTCGGGGTACAGGCCGGCGCCGGCGACCACCTGGTCAGCGAGGCGTTCTATCTCACCGATCCGGACGGGCTGGGCATCGAGGTCTACGCCGACCGGCCGCGCACGAGCTGGCGCCGCAGCGGACGCGAGCTCATGATGGCGACCGATCCGGTGGATGTCGCGGGGGTCGTCGCCGCGGCGGGAGGCGAGCCGTGGAGCGGCATGCCGGCGGGCACGACCATGGGTCACCTCCACCTCCACGTCGGCGACCTCGAGCTCGCTTCGCGCTTCTATTCGCAGGCTCTCGGGCTCGACCGCATGGCCTGGAGCTATCCCGGCGCCCTCTTTCTCGCCGCCGGCGGCTACCACCACCACCTCGGCACCAACATCTGGGCCGGAGCGGGCGCGCGCGCCCCCGAACCCGACCAGGCGCAGCTCCTCGAGTGGACGCTCGAGGTGCCGGAGGAGGCAGCGATGCAGCAGGCGCGAGCGAGACTCCGCGAAGGCGGCTTCGACGCCGAGCCGCTGGCGAACGCGCTGCGCACGCGTGACCCGTGGGGAACGGTCCTGCGTCTCGTCGTGGCTTCGCGGCGGGCGGAATGACGGAGTGCGGAGGATGGCGATGAAGCGACAGCTCGAGCTCGGAGTGGACACCTTCGGCGACGTGACGGCGGGTGCCGACGGAAAGCTCCTGACCCAACCGCAGGTACTGCGGAACGTGCTGGCCGAAGGCGTGCTCGCCGACGAGCTCGGGCTCGACTTCTTCGGCGTCGGCGAGCACCACCGCGAAGACTTCGCGGTGTCGGCGCCGGAGGTCGTGCTGGCGGCGATCGCCGGCAGGACGCGTCGCATCCGGCTCGGTTCGGCGGTCACCGTGCTGAGCTCCGACGACCCGGTGCGGGTCTATGAGCGCTTCGCGACGCTCGACGCCGTCTCGGGCGGGAGGGCGGAGATCCTGGTCGGGCGGGGCTCGTTCACCGAGTCGTTTCCGCTCTTCGGCTTCGCGCTCGAGCGCTACGAAGAGCTCTTCGAGGAGCGCCTCGACCTGCTGGCGAAGCTGCTCACGGAGCGGCCGGTGACCTGGTCCGGCGCGACGCGCACGGCACTCGCGAATCAGCGCGTCTTTCCCCCCACGGACTCCGGCGCCCTGCGCACCTGGGTCGGCGTCGGCGGCACGCCGCTCTCGGTCGTGCGCGCCGCGCGCTACGGCTTTCCGCTGATGCTGGCGATCATCGGCGGGAATCCCCTCGCCTTCGCGCCGCTCGTCGCGCTCTTCCGGCGCGCCCTCGCCGAAGCGGGCCAGCCCGTCGCGCTGCCGGTGGGCGCCCACTCGCCGGGACACGTTGCCGCGTCCGACGAGCAGGCGCGCGACGAGGCCTGGCCGCACTATGCGGCGATGATGACGCGCATCGGCCGCGAGCGCGGCTGGGGGCCGATGACCCGCGCGGAGTACGAGCAGGCCGCGGGGCCCGACGGCGCGCTCTTCATCGGCGCGCCGGAGACGGTGGCGGCGAAGATCGCCAAAGTCGCCCGCGCCCTCGACCTCGCGCGCTTCGACTTGAAGTACAGCCTCGGCACGCTGCCGCACGAGCGTCTCATGGAGAGCCTGCGTCTCTACGCCACCGAAGTCGCGCCGCGGGTGCGGCGAGCTCTCGCAGGCTGACGGTTCGAGGGGCGTCTCGCTCTACAGATAGCCGAGGGCGCGCAGCTCGGCGTCGAGCTCGGGGTCGATCGCGACCTCCCCGTCGCCGTCGCCTGGGTGGGCGCGGGCGAAACGGGCGCGCGCCGCCTTGACCCGCAGCGCCAGAGCGCGGCGCCGGTCGGGCTCGGCCGCGAGGAGGTTCCGCTGCTCGCCGGGGTCGGCCTCGAGGTCGTACAGCGCCTC
>CAZQTL010000101.1:0-1543 GCA_964595975.1 uncultured Thermoanaerobaculia bacterium
TCGAGCTCGTCGCTCACATGAGCTCCCGGATCTCGGCGCGCAGGTCCCGCCGCAGCTGCTTCATCGCGTGCAAGGCGCGGCTCCGGACGGTGGCGAGCGGGATGTGCAGCCGCTCGGCGATCCCGGTCAGCGTCAGGCCGTCGAAGAACGCCAGCTCGAGAATCTCCTTGTGCTCCGCTGAAAGGGCCGCGAGCGCCTGCTGGACGCGCTGCCGGCGCTCCTTCACCGCCGTGCTCTCGACATGCACGCCAGGCAACGTCTCGGCTCCGGGCTCGGCGGGCGCCCCGGCTTCGCCGCGCTCCTGCAGACGCCGTCGCCGCAGGCGCTCGAGCGCCCGTTCGCGCGCCACCAACACCAGCCAGGTGGACACCGAGGTGCGGCCGGGATCGAAGCGATCGGCCTGATTCCAGACCTGCAGGAAGGTCTCCTGCAACGCCTCCTCGGCAGCGGCGGGCTTCGTCAGGATGCGGCGGGTTACCGCGAGCAGGAGGGGCGCATAGCGATCGTAGAGCTCGGCGAGGGCCTCCTGCCGACGGTCGCGCACGCGGTGGAGGAGCGCCAGGTCGTCGCTGGCGCGGAAGGGCATCGCAGAGGCTGGATCGATCGCCATCGCGGCTCCGAAACGAGCCTCTAAGATAGCATGCCGGGCGGAGCCCGAAGCGCAGCCAACCACCCTCTCGGGCGGAGAATCCGATGCCTCAGGACAACGAGTTCAACGCGATGCCCGCCATCCGCGTGATCATGATGCCGAAGGACACCAACGCCCTGGGCACCATCTTCGGCGGCGTCATCCTTTCCTACATCGACCAGGCCGGGGCGGTCGAGGCTCATCGCACGGTCCCGGGGCGGATCGTCACCGTGTCGATGCGCGAAGTCGTGTTCCACGCCCCGGTCTTCGTCGGCGATCTGGTGAGCTTCTTCACCCGCACCCAGCGCGTCGGCAAGACCTCCGTCACCGTCGAAGTCACCGTCGAAGCCGAGCGCGGTCACCCTGGCGGACCCAAGGTCAAGGTGACCGAGGCCGAGATGGTCTTCGTCCACGTCGGCCAGGACGGCCGCCCGTTGCCGATTCCCGCGCGCGGCTAGAACCCGGTTCCCGTGACTCCGGCGGCCGGGCAGCGCCTCGCGTGGTGGCAGCACGCTCTCGCGGTCGGCGCGATCTTCGTCGCCACCGCGATCCGCTTCTACCCCGCGCTCGCAAGCGTCGAGCCGCTCGGTGACGAGCTGGCGCAGGAGAGGGCCTTCCGGCAGGAGTCGGCCGGACAGTCGCCCTACCTCGAAGGGAGCTACGTCTATCCGCCTTCGCTCCTGCGCATCGGCGCGGCCCTGCGCCAGCTGCCGCTCCCCTCGCCCTACCTGCCGCTGCGCGGCTTGTCGCTCTGCGGCCTGGCGATCGTGCTCTGGGCGGCCGCCGGCTGGCTGACCGGAAGGACCTGGGCGCGCCTCGGCCTGGCGATCGCCTATGCCCTTCTCGCTCCCGGCGTCCGCCAGGGCGTCGAGTTCGGCAACCTCTCTTTCGCCGTCGGCGGGATGATCGTGCTCG
>CAZQTL010000101.1:1643-14205 GCA_964595975.1 uncultured Thermoanaerobaculia bacterium
TCGCGCTCGCCGTCGAGCGTTCTCGGCAGGCGGCGCCACAAGAGCGACGCCGGCGCGGCTGGGAGCTCGCAGGCATCGCGCTCGCCGTGGCCGCGCTCACCTTCGCCGAAGGAGCGACGGGCATCGACGATCGCAGCGTCGCCCTGCAGGTGTTCGCCACCCTGCCGCCGGCGCTGGCGCCGGCAGCCCTCGCCGCCTACATCCTGCGCTTTCGGGATCGCGGGCCCGGCCGGGGCACCGTGCCGCCGGTCTTCGTCCGCGCCCGCAGCTAGGCGCGGAAGAGCTCGTAGCAGGCGCGGCAGCGGGCCTCGTAGGCGTCGGTGTCGCCGACCTGGACTTGCTCGGCGCCGCCAGCGATGCGCTGGCTGTAGTGCGCCGGACCGCCGCAACGCACGCAGACCGCGTGCATCTTGTCGACCATCTCGGCCAACGCGAGGAGCTTCGGCATCGGGCCGAAGGGCTGGCGGGAGAAGTCCTGGTCGAGGCCGGCGACGATCACCCGCACGCCGGCGTCGGCGAGGTCGGTGGCGAGGTCCGCCAGGCCGTCGTCGAAGAACTGCGCCTCGTCCACTCCGACGACCTGCACGCCGAACTGCAGCGCCGCCTTGAGCTCCTGCGCGCTCGACACCGAGATCGCGGCGAGCTCGCGCAGGTCGCGGGTGACCAGCCGGTCGGGCTGGTGGCGGATGTCGGTCGAGGGCTTGAAGACCTGGACCCGCTGCCGGGCGATCGCCGCCCGCCGCAGCCGCCGCACCAGTTCCTCGCTCTTGCCGGAGAACATCCCGCCGGCGATCACTTCGATCCGACCGTTGCCGCCATCCATGCGCGCGACGATATCGAGCGTCGGCCGCCGGGGCAACGATTTCACGATGTTAGAGTCGCCGCATGGCGGTGAGGACCAGGACGACCCGGCGTTTCAGCTACGAGGAGGCGCTGGCGATCTTCCCGGTGGTGCGCGAGCTGACCGCCGAGGCGGTGCTCCAGGTCGCCGCGGTCACCCGCGAGATCGAGCACGCCGAGGCCGGCGCGGCGCAGCGCGAGGAGCTCGAGAGCTCCCACCAGGCGATCGTCGAGCAGTGGGCGCGCGAGATCGAAGCGCTCGGGCTCGAGGTCAAGGGGCCCTGGCTGGTCGACTGGGACTGCGGCGACGGCTACTACTGCTGGCAGCATCCCGAGCCGGGCCTGGCGCATTTCCACGGCTACGACGAAGGCTTCGCCAGCCGCGTGCCGATCAACTAGCCCGGCAGACCCGCCCGCCGGCGCTCAACTCTCCGCGAATCGGAGCTCGAGGTCGCGCAACCTGAAGCCGTCGAGGCTGGCGATCACGACGTCCGCCTGCGCCAGCTCGGCCGGCGGATAGGTTTGCGCCACCCCGAGCGTCCGCAGGCCGCAGGCCGCAGCCGCCGCAAGCCCCGCCGGGCTGTCCTCGATCGCCACACACTCGTGCGGATGAATCAGTCGCGCCGGCAGGGGCGGCTCCGCGTTGAGCGCCGCGAGCGCCTGGGCGTAGCCCTCGGGATCGGGCTTGCCGCGCTGGACGTCGTCCGCTGCCACCAGCACCTTGAACAGGGCGGCGATGCCGGCCTGTTCGAGGCCGCCGACGACCTCCTCGCGCAGCGCACCGCTCACCAGGGCGAGCGTCAGGCCGGCGGCCGCCGCTTCGCGGACGAGCTCGGCGGCGCCGGCGAACAGCGGATAGCCGTCGCGCCGGATCTCCTCCCGGTAGTAGGCGGCCTTGCGGGCGACGAGGCGCGCCAGACGCTGCGGCGGGCAGCTTTCCCCTGCGGCGGCGAGCGCCGCGGCGAAGCAGTCGCGATCGTCGAAGCCCAGGTAACGCCCGTAATAGTCCTCGCGGGAGAGATCGACCCCCTCCTCGCCCAGAACACGGTGGAACAGGGCGAAGTGGAGCGGTTCGTCGTTGACCAGAATGCCGTTGAAATCGAAGAGCAGGGCGCGCAACACCCCCGGATGATAGCCGCTGGACTAGAATCCCGGTTACGGAGCGCCGGCCCCGGGAACAAAGAGCGGCGCCGCCCGGTTAGCAACCTGAAAGGAGCCACTCCGATGAGCCTCGAGACCCAGCCGATTCCGCAACCCGATTCCCCCGACTCCGGCGCCACCGGTTCCTCCACCCCGCCGATCGTCGTGCTGACCGCCAAGGCGGTCGAGATGATCAAGCTGACGCGCTCCCAGGAGGGGATGGACGAGTCGTACGGCCTCCGCGTGGCGGTCATGGGGGGCGGCTGCAGCGGCTTCCAGTACGCCCTCGACTTCGAGCAGGAGGGCCGCGAGACCGACGAGACCTTCGAAGTCGACGGCCTCAAGGTCTTCGTCGACCCGGTGAGCGCGCGCTACCTCGAGGACGTCGTCATCGACTACGTCTTCGGCATGAACGGCGCCGGGTTCAAGTTCAACAACCCGAAGGCAACCGGCACCTGCGGCTGCGGCTCGTCGTTCGCCGTCTGACCGCAGCGCAAGACTCGAAGCGCAGGGAGCGAGGCCGGCGTCAGCCGGCCTTCTCTTTTGGCGTCGATCCGAAAGGAAGCTCGACGACCGACGCCTCGCCGCCGCCGGGGAGATCGAGAACGGTACCCGGCTCCGCCGCGCGCCGGTGCAGCAGGCCGAGTCCGATGGCGCCGAAGCGCGGGGAGGACGCAACGCTCGTCGCCCGGCCGACCGAACGGCCCTCGAGCAGCAACTCCGTCCCGGCGGCAGGCAGCTCCTCGCCCGCGAAGCGCAGACCGCGGGGCATTCGCTGCACGCCGCCGCGGTAGTGGATGCGCGCCACGACCTCCTGTCCGAGGTAGCAGCCCTTGGTGTAGGAGACGTCCCCTTCGCGGCCGGTCTCCTGCGGAAAGTTGTCGCTCGAGAAGTCGGTCCCGAAGCGCAGCTCGCCCGCTTCGATGCGAGCGAGCTCGACCGCCGCCGCGCTCACCCGGCGCGAAGCGAAGCCCTCCGCACCGGACGGAGGCAGGATCCGTGCCTCGGCTCCGGCGGCTGCCGCCACGAAGTAGAAACGGTCGCCGCCCCCGAACAGCGCCCCGGCTCCTCCTGCGGCCTCTTCGCGCGCGGAGACAGCCGCCGCGAGCTCGCCGGCGCGCGGTCCGCGGAGCTCCCAGATGCGACGGCTCTCGATCCGCGAGATCTCCACCCGCGAGGCGACCTTGTACTTCTCGAGGTGAGCACCGATCGCCGCAGCGAATCCGGACGGGAGAGCGAGCCAGCAGGTCTCGGCGAGCGCCAGCAGACGAAAATCGCTAAGGATCCTCCCCTGTCCGGAGGTGAAGAAGCCCGCGACCGAGGTACCGGAGGCGACCGACTTCACGTCGGCTGTGACCAGGCCGTTGAGCAGCCGCAGGCGATCGGGGCCGGCGACCTCGAGCAGGTCGTCGTCGAGCTCGACCAGCGCTGCGCTCTCGCGCAGCGCGGCGAGATCGGCGGCGAGCTCGAAGACCTCCGGCGGCGCAGATTCAGCGCTCAGGATGCGACCCTCAAGGCGCTGTGAACGACCAGGCGCCGGTGCCGCCGGAGGCGAAGCCGTCCCGGAAGAGACCGAGCGTGGTGGTCACGCCGTAGTTGCAGCCCTTGGTCGTGCCGTCGTAGTTGTACGTGCTGACGATGGTCGCGATCGTCGAAGTCGGGTAGGCGAGCGCTTCGGCGGCATTGACGACCGCCTGCGCGGCCTGCGCCTGGTTCGTCGAGCCGCCGGTCATCGAGATGCCCTCGATCACCGCCGCGTCGGCCTCGTCGTATCCGATCAGCTCCGCGACGTCGATGTTGCACGAGGCCCAGAACTGCCCGTCGGTATGGATCGTGCCGGTGAGGCCCGAGGGGTAGCGGTGGGTGTCGTTCCAGTTGGTCAGGCGGCCGCTCCAGAACGGGTTGTGTCCGTCCCAGCTGAACATCCAGTTGTACTGGGCGTCGGCGGGGGTCCACTGCCCGGGGAACCTGCGGCTGTAGGAGATGCCGAAGTAGTCGCCGAGTCCTTCGCTCAGGCCCTGGGTCTGCGACAGTCCGCCGCTCGTCAGCCAGTCGTGCAGGCCATGTCCCAACTCGTGGATGACCACGTCCGGATCTTCGGAGTCGTCGACGCCACCGTCGCCGAAGGCGAGGATCCCGGTGCCGGAGACGTAGTGCGAGTTGTCGGCGTTGTTGAGGCCGTGCGAGTCATAGCGAACACCGCCGACGTACTGGTAGGGCGTGACTGCGATACCCAGGTCGACGTTGATGTAACGCATGAAACGGTCGAGGTGGTAGTAGTCGAGCTGCGGCTCGAAGGCGTCGTTCGAACGGCTGAGCACAGAGAAATCTCCGTCCGGATCGGTCGGGCAGGCGACCGTGGGCGCTTCGATCTCCCGACAGTCGGCCCATGGCCCGGCGAGCGTGTAGATCGAGCCGTCGAAGGTGATGTCCAGCAGCTGGACGGTTTCGATCTCGGCGATCAGCTCCGGCGTGTCGGCGTCGCTGCCGCCGGGATCGGAGTATCCGGTGGTGCCGTAGGCGACGTGGGCCGAAGAGAGCGGATCGGGCATGAAGGCCGTGCCGGTACCGTTCGCCTCGTAGGCCATGTTCTCGACCCGCAGCAGCTCGCCCGTCGCCGCGTCGTAGAGCAGGTGCCAGTCGCCCGACGGGGCCACCGACGGGACGAGCTGGACGAACCAGGCGAGACGCGCCCGGTCGGCTCCGGGGAAGACGACGAGCGACTGACGATCCAGGTTGAGCGGTCCGCTGACGTCGAGCAGGGCGATCGCGGCGGCGCGGGCCGCGCCAGCCGCCATCTCGGGCTCGCGCGTGAGACCGGCGAGATCCCCGGACAGCGGGCGCAGGTCGCTCGCGACGTAGATCGCCTCTCCCTTGCGGTTGAACGAGACCGCGATCTCGCCGCGGTACACGGGGACTCCGCCGCTCATCTGGCGGAAGCGGACGACGTCGACCGCCTTGCCGTGGCGGATCGCCTTCAGCGCGAGGTCGCCTTCCCCGGCCGCGCTCCGCGCGTAGGCGGCGGCATGGCGGGCGAGATAACCCCGGGCCATCGATTCGAGATCGCTGCCGGCGACGGCCTCGCGCACCTGGATGGCACCCGCCGGCGCCGCGATCGCCGGCGCGAGATCGAGTCCGACGGCCCGAGTCGCCGGCGCACCGGACATGGCGACGGCCGGCAGCGTGATCGAGGCGGCGATTGCGGCGGCGGCGGATGCGATTCGGACTCGGACCAAGGAGAGCCTCCACGTTGCTGTCGGGATTCGGAGCAGAGATTCTAGTGCGAACGCAGGGCGCCTAAAAGGCCGGGGCTCAGACCTCGAGCGCCGCAAGCACCTCGTGCGTCGAGGCCAGGTCGCCCAACACCCGTTCCGCCCCGGCGGCGGCGAGCGCGTCCGCTGGCGTTCTCCCGGTCGCCACGGCGAGGCAGGGAATGCCGTGAGCCCGAGCGCAATCGACGTCGAGGAGCGAGTCGCCGACGATCCAGGCCTCCTCCGGCCGGAACGTGCGTCCGCTGTGCTCGGCGGCGCGCGCGAGGGCGACCGGTGGCAGGTCGCGGCGGTCGGTCTGGCCGTCGCCGAAGCTGCCGAAGGCGAAGAAGCGCGCCAGACCGACGCTGCCCAGCTTGATGCCGGCGCCGCGTTCCCAGTTGCCGGTGAGCAGGGCGAGCACCAGATCGTCGCGCTCCGCGAGCGTCGTCAGAAGCTCGACGACCCCGGGCAGAATGCGGACGCGCTCCGGCTCGAGATGCCGCTCGAGGCGCGCGAGGTAGGCGTCGCGCAGGTCGTCGAGACGCTCGCGAACCAGCGCCTCCGGGACGCCGGCGGCGGTCATCAGGTCGACGACGATGCGCGGATCCGTCTTGCCCGAGAAGTCGTAGCCGCTGATGTCGCCGCGGGCACCGTAGATCTCCTCGAGCGCATCGCCGAACAGCGGTTTCGGCTGGCCGCCGCAGTCGACCAGCGTGCCGTCGATGTCGAACAGGAGGAGCTTCAAGCGGAACGCCAGTCGGGGGTCTTCTTCTCCGCCAGGAAGGTCGAGATGCCGCGCCGGCAGTCGGCGGTGGCCCGCGCCGCCGCGTTGGCTTCGGCGGCGGCTCCGAGACGCTCGTCGAGGGGCAGGCCCGGCAGCGCCAGCAGCAGCCGCTTGGTGCGCGCGATCGATTCCGAGCTCGCTTTGCCGAGGATCTCGGCGGCGAGCGCCTCGCCGGCGGACAGGAGCTCGGCCTTCGGCACCACGCGATTGGCCAGGCCGATCGCGAGCGCGCGCTCAGCGGGGACGAAGTCGGGGTTGAGCAGGAGCTCGCGCAGGTCGCTGCCGCGCACCCGCATCGGCAGATAGGTCGCGACGATGGCGGCGACGAAGCCGATGCGGACTTCGCTGTAGAGAAAGCGCGCCTCGTCGGAAGCGACGACGAAATCGCACGCCGTCGCGAGGCCGCAGCCGCCGGCGACGCAGGAGCCGTGAACCAGCGCGAGGGTGAGCGCCTCCTGTCGCAGGATCGCTTCGAAGAGGTCGCGCAGGCGCCCGGAGTCGAGGCGGTTGTCGAGCGCCGAGGCGCTCTGCAGCGACTGCAGGTGGTCGAGATCGGCGCCGGCGCAGAAGTGCCTGCCGGCGCCGGCGAGGAGCACCGCGCGCACCCCTTCGGCCCGCAGATCGCGGCGATAAAGCGCCGTGAGCTCGGCGGCGAGCGCCGGCGAGAGGGCGTTCGCCCGCGCCGGGTCGTTGAGCGTGACGTGCAGGAGATCGGCCTCCGCACCGGAGCGGCGGAGCTCGAGAAGGCTCAAAGCAGCTCCTCGGGGACCTCGATCTCCAGCTCGAGCATTCCCTGGCCGTGGGTCTTGCCCTGGGCGTCGGTCAGCAGGCTCGCCGTGCCGCCGCCGCCGAGCGCGTCGTGGAGCAGGAAGTTGAGCGCCAGCAGATTCGGCACCTCGAAGCGCTCCACCTCGCCGCGGCAGATCGCGGCGAAGTGACGGGCGACGCGTTCGACCGTCACCTCGCGCCGGATGACCTCATAGGCGGCCGGCGACGAGGCGACGAGGCCGACGTTCGAGGCATCGCCCTTGTCGCCGGAGCGCGCATGGGCGATGCGGGAGAGCTGGACGGTGACCTTGGCGCTCAAATGGCCTCCACGGTGACTTCGAGCGTGCGTTCGATCTCTTCGCGCGCCAGCAGTGCCGGCCAGTACGCGACGACTTCCTGCGCCTTCGGGCGGCCACCGGCGAAACCGGTGACCCCGGGCGGACCGGCGGTCACCAGCGGGGCGATCTCCTTGCCGAAGCGGTCGACCCTGCCGCGGTCGCTGGCGCGCACGGCGAGGCGCAGGACGACTTCCGGGGGATCGGCCGGCGCCGCCAGAATTCCCGGCAGGACGCCGGAGACGCCGAGCAGCTCGGTCATCCGGTCCTCGGCGGCGAAGGTGACGCCGGCGCGCTCGAGCCGCTTCCACACGATCTCGGCGGCGAGCCGCGCCTTCTCGACGGCGCGCGGGCCCGAGACGGTGACCTGTCCAGCCGCCTTGTAGCCGTCGAGGTACGACGCCGAGATCTTCAGGAACGGCGTCTTCGGACGGCCGGTGATCCCGGAGACGCGAACGCGATCGACGCCCTCCTGCGTCAGCCGGATCGAGGTGAAGTCGGCGGTGACGTCGGGCGTGATGTAGCTCTTCGGATCGCCCATCTCGTAGACCAGCTGCTCGGAGACCGTGTCGACGGTGACCATACCGCCGGTTCCCGGGTGCTTGGTCACCACGAAGCTGCCCGAGGCCTCGACCTCGGCGATCGGATAGCCGACCTTCCACAGCTCGGGGACCTCCCACCAGCGGGTGAAGTTGCCGCCGGTCGCCTGCGCCCCGCACTCGAGAATGTGACCGCAGATCGTCCCGGCCGCCAGGCGGTCCCAGTCGTCCGCCGCCCAACCGAACTCGTGCACCAGCGGGCCCAGCGCCAGCGCGGTGTCGGTGACCCGACCGCACAGCACGATGAGCGCACCGCCGTCGAGCGCCTCGGCCACCGGCCGGGCGCCGATGTAGGCGTTGGCGGAGGTCACCTGGGAGGCGAGCGGTGCGAGCCCCTCTCCCGTGTCCATGTTGGCGAGCGCATGCCCGCGCGCCAGGAGGTCCGGCAGGCGGGCGAGCAGATCGTCCCCTTCCACCACGCCGACCTTGAAGCCCGAGATTCCGAGCTCGCGCGCGACCTCGAAGATCTTCGCCCGGCAGGCCTTGGGGTTGAGACCGCCGGCGTTGGTGACGACGCGGATGTTCTTCTCCACCAGCTGCGGCAGGGCGCGGCGGATGAAGTCGATGAAGTCGGTGGCGTATCCCGCGGCAGGGTTCTTCAGCTTCTGCCGCATCATGATCGAGAGCGTGACTTCGGCCAGGTAGTCCATGCCGAGGTAGTCGATCGGCCCCCCGGCGATGAGGTGCAGCGGCGCGTCGACGCTGTCCCCCCAGAACCCCTGTCCGTTGGCAATGCGTACCGTTTTCATGGGCCTGCGAAGGCTAACACGCGGACCGCGACCGGCCCGGTTTGAGCGCAAGAAACCGGTGGCCCGGAGTCGTCGGGATCCGCTACCTTTCCTTTCGGTAAAGGGACCCTTCGCCAACGCCCTTTCGAAAAGGAGTCGACCGTGCCTGATTCAGCCCCGTTCGCCGCACCGACCGAGATCAGCGTTCCGCGACCCCATCCGCCTGAAGTGCTAGCCTCGCCGCGGTCGATGCGGGAGAAAACCTCAACCACGACGGCCGAAGTGGGGATGCGCTGGCGCGCGGTCGAAGAGCGCGACCGCGCGGCCGACGGGCGATTCGTCTTCGCGGTGAAGACCACGGGCGTCTACTGTCGCCCGTCTTGTCCGGCGCGCCGGCCGCGCCCCGAGAATGTCGACTTCTTCGCCGACGGCAGGGCCGCCCGGGCGGCCGGTTTCCGCGCCTGCAAGCGCTGCCGGCCCGACGAGGCGCCGGCCATCGAACGTGCGGTCGCCGAGGCGCGGCGACTCCTCGACGCGGCGGAAGGCGAGAGCGTGGCGCTCGCCGAGCTCGCCGCCGCGGTCGACCTCTCGCCCGCCCACCTGCAGCGCGAGTTCCGGCGCCGCATCGGCCTCTCTCCGAAGCAGTACGCGCTCGCCCACCGGGCCGAGCGGTTGCGCCGCGGACTCGGAGCCGGGCAGAAGGTGCTCGACGCCGGCTTCGAGGCCGGCTACGGCTCGGCGTCGCGGCTCTACGACGAGGCGGCGAAGAGCCTCGGGATGACCCCCGGCCGGTTTCGCAACGGCGGCTCCGGCGAGCGCATCGCCTTCGCCCATCGCGAGACGGCCTTCGGCCATCTCCTGCTGGCCGCGACCGGTCGCGGGCTCTGCGCGGTGCGTCTGGGAGATTCGGCGCAGGCCGTCCGCGCGGCGCTGGCGGCGGAGTTTCCGCGCGCCGAGCTGGTCGAAGACCCGGCGGCGCTGGCGTCGATCTTCGAAGGCGCCGCAGCGATGCTCGCGGGCGCGGCGGAGGCGTCTGCGCCCCCCGCGCTCGATATCGCCGCCACCCCCTTCCAGGCCCTCGTCTGGCAGGCCTTGCAGCGGATTCCCCGCGGATCGACCGTGACCTACGGCGAGCTCGCGCGCGCCATCGGCCGGCCGAAGGCCGTGCGGGCGGTCGCTGCCGCCTGCGCGGCGAACCCCGTCGCGGTGGTCGTGCCCTGCCACCGCGTCGTGGGCAGGGCCGGCGCGCTCACCGGCTATCGCTGGGGGGTGGAGCGGAAGCGGGCGCTGCTCGCGGCGGAGGCGGCGCCGGCGAAGGCGACGCCGCCGCGGAAGGCGCGACGGTGATCAGCCGGGAACCGCGCTCGAAGGTGAAGTAGGACCAGAGCCACTGGGTGAAGACGATCAGCCGGTTGTTGAACAGGGCCAGCGAGACGACGTGGATGAGGATCCAGCCCAGCCAGGCGAAGAGGCCGGCAAGACGCAGATTTCCGCGTTCGAGGACGGCGAAGTTCCTGCCGACGACCGCCATGTCCCCCTTGTTGAAGTAGCGGAAGGGCCCCGGTCCCGGCCTCCCGGCCACTCGCGCCGCGATCGTCCGGCCGGCATGCCGCCCACCCTGGATCGCCACCTGGGCGACTCCCGGCAGCTGACGGCCGTCCTGCTCCAGCGCGGAGACGTCGCCGATGACGAAGATCTCGGGGTGTCCGGGGACGGAGAGGTCGCCCTCGACGAGGACCCGTCCGGCCCGGTCGGCCGCCGCTCCGATCCACTGCGCCACCGGCGTCGGCCGGACCCCCGCCGTCCACAACACGACGCCGGCGTCGATGCGCACCCCGCCCACCTCCACGCCGCGCGCGTCGATGACCTCGACCGGCCTGCCGCAGCGGATCTCGACCCCCATGCCCTCGAGCCGCCGATGCACCTTCGCGGCGAGCGTCTCGTGAAACGTCGGCAGAATCCGCGGTCCGGCCTCGACGAGCACGATGCGGGCAGTGCGCGGGTCGATGCGGCGGAAGTCCTCGGCCAGCGTCGCGCGGGCCAGCTCGGCGAGCGCGCCGGCCATCTCCACGCCCGTGGGCCCGGCGCCGACGAGCACGAAGGTCAGGAGGTCGGCGCGCTCGGCGGGCGACGCCTGGAGCTCGGCGCGCTCGAAGGCCCCGAGCACGGCGGCGCGTACCGCGGTGGCGTCCTCGATCGTCTTCAGCCCGGGGGCGTAGGCTGCGAATTCGTCGTGTCCGAAATAGCTCGGACCGACCCCCGTCGCGACGACCAGGTAGTCGTAGTCGAGCCGCACCTCGCCGCGCTCCGGCACCCGGACCCTGACCTGCCGCCCGACTGTATCGACCCCTTCGATCTCCGCCATGGCGACGGTGACGTTGCGCTGGCGACGGAAGACCTGCCGGATCGAGGCGGCGATGTCCCCCGGGGCGAGGCCGGCGGTCGCCACCTGGTAGAGCAGCGGCTGGAAGAGGTGGTGGTTCTTGCGATCGACCAGGGTGATGCGGACCGGCGCCCTCGCCAGCGCCGCGACCGTGGCGAGTCCTCCGAAGCCTCCCCCCAGGACGACGACGTGGGGCGCGTCCGGCGAAGCCGAGGGCGTCCTGCCGAAGGAGGGTATCCTGCTGGCGGCGGCGTCTGGTGAGGGGTCCTTCCCGGGGCTTTCTCGCATCGCTCGCCCTTTCAGGCGGGGCGAGCTTACCGCGATCCCGGTAGCCTTCGGCCTTCTGCCAGGACGGGTCGGCGGTACCGTTCCGCCCCCCTGTACCCTATGCTTGCGACGGAGAGACCATGACCAAATTCAAGATCCCCCGGCTGGCCTACAACTGGATCAGCGCGCTCGGCATGGCGCTGGCGCTGATTTCGGCGCTCACCCTCATCCTGCTCCTCGCGGCCAGCCTGTTGATCGAGACGGGGTCGAACCCGTACTTCGGCATCTTCCTCTACATGATCCTCCCGGGGCTCATGGTCGCCGGGCTCCTGCTCGTGCCGCTCGGCATGTGGAAGACCTCCCGGGCCTGGAAGCGCAGCGGCACCGCGCCGACGACCCGGTTCCCGGTGCTCGACCTCAACAATCCCGGACATCGCAACGCGGTTCTGATCTTCTCGATCAGCACGCTGGTTTTCCTCGTCCTCTCCGCCATGGGCAGCTACGGCGCCTACCACCACAGCGAATCGGTCGAGTTCTGCGGCGTCACCTGTCACGAGGTGATGGAGCCCGAGTACACCACCTACCAGAACAGCCCGCACGCGCGCGTTGCCTGCGCCCAGTGCCACGTCGGCGCCGGCGCCGGCTGGTACGTCAAGTCGAAGCTCTCCGGTGCGTATCAGATCTACTCCGTGGCGGCCAACAAGTATCCGCGGCCGATCCCGACGCCGGTGAAGAGCCTGCGCCCGGCGCAGGAGACCTGCGAGCAGTGCCACTGGCCGCAGCACATCTACGGCGCGGTGACCCGCCAGTTCAATCACTACATGTACGACGACGCCAACACCCATTGGCCGATCAACATGCTGATCAAGGTCGGCGGCGGCGACCCGGCCACCGGCCAGTCGGCCGGCATCCACTGGCACATGAACATCGGTGTCCAGGTCGAGTACATCGCGCGCGACGAGGAGCGCCAGAAGATCCCCTGGGTACGGGTCACCGACAAGAAGACCGGCCGGGTGACCGTTTACGAGGACTCGACCGACAAGCTGACCGAGGCGGAGATCGCCGCGGCAGCGCCGCGACGCATGGACTGCATGGACTGCCACAACCGGCCGAGCCACATCTTCCGCTCCCCCGAGGTGGCGATCAACGAAGCGATCCTGCAACGCGGGATCGACGCGGAGATCCCGGGCATCAAGGCCGCCGCCGTCGCGGCGATGGCGGCGACCTACGCCACCAAGGACGAGGCGATGCGGGGCATCGCCACCCGGATCACCGACGGCTATCGCAAGGACCGCGCCGCCGACTACGCCAAGTACCAGGTCGGGATCGAGCGCGCAGTCGTCGCCACGCAGCAGGCCTACAGCCAGAACATCTTCCCGGCGATGAAGGCCGAGTGGTCGGTCTATCCGGTCAACATCGGTCACTTCACCAGCCCCGGCTGCATGCGCTGCCACGACGGCAATCACA
>CAZQTL010000102.1:0-14012 GCA_964595975.1 uncultured Thermoanaerobaculia bacterium
CACCGAGATGGTCACCGGCCTCGACATCGTCATCGCGCAGCTCGCCATCGCCCAGGGCGAGCCGCTCGGTCCGGAGTTCGACGAGGTCGAACCGCGCGGGCACGCGATCGAGGTCCGGCTCTATGCCGAGGACCCGTTCCGCAAGTTCGCCCCCTCGCCGGGCAGGATTCAGTGGCTTCGCCTGCCGCAGGGCCCGGGTGTGCGCAACGACTCCGGGGTGTTCGGAGGCTCGGAGATCTCGATCCACTACGATCCGATGATCGCCAAGCTCATCGTCTGGGGGCGCGACCGCGAGGAATCGCTGCGCCGCCTCGCCCGGGCGATCGACGAGCTGCGCATCGTCGGCATCCGCACGAACGTGCCGCTCTTTCAGGCGCTTCTCGCCGACGCCGACTTCCGCGCCGCGCGCTTCGACATCCACTGGCTCGACCGCAAGCTCGAGAGCGGCGAGCTCGCCCCCGTGGGCGGCGACGAGACGCCGGAGATCGCTCTCATCGCGGCGGCGATCGCCCACTTCGAACGCAGCCAGCGGCAGGTGAGCGCGCTGCCGCAGGGTGCCGCCCACCGTGGCGGCTGGCGCGCGGCGGCGCGGCACGGCGCCCTGCGCCGCGGCGGGAGGAACTGATCATGCAGTTCGTCAGCCGGATCGCCGGCAAGACCGCGCCGATCTCCGTCGAGCGTCAGCACGGGAAGTACATCGTCGAGCTGGGCGGCGTCCGCCACGAGGTCGACACACGGGCCCTCGGCCCCTGGGTGCTGAGCCTCCTGGTCGAAGGCCAGAGCCACGAGGTCGCGGTGGTCGGGCTGGGCGACGGCAACTACGCCGTCGACTGGCGCGGACGGTCGTTTGCGGTCGAGCTCGTCGACCCGCTCACCCATCTCGCCGAGAGCGCCCGTGGCGAAGGCGGCAAGCAGGGCAAGAAGACGATCAAGGCCTACATGCCCGGGCGCGTCGTCGAGGTGCGGGTGCAGGCCGGCGACCGGGTCGAAGCCGGCCAGCCGCTCGTCGTGCTCGAGGCGATGAAGATGCAGAACGAGATCCAGGCCGAACGCGCCGGGACCGTGAGCCGCGTCTTCGTCGGCGCCGGACAGGCCGTCGAAGGGGGCGATCCGCTGGTCGAGGTGGACTGAGGCGAGCAGGCGCCCGCCCGCGCGAGCTGCGGAGGCCTGCCGAGCCCGCCCGCAGCGACCCGCCTGCGGCAGCGCGTCCGGAACCCAGGCGATGAACCACGACGGCTACTTCGATCGCGAGTATTTTCAGCTGACAGCGGGCAAGATCCGTTACCTCGACTACCTGATTCGGCTGCTGCAGCGATCGGGAGTCGCCAAGGGCTCCGTCCTCGATCTCGGCTCCGGCTACGGCTTCCTCCTCGAGCGTCTCGAGCGCGCGGGTTACCAGGCCTCGGGGCTGGAGCAGTCGGCGCACGCCGCCGGCGAGAGCCGTCGCCGATCGTCCGCAGCCGTGCACGTCCAGAGCGCGGAGGAGCCGTTTCGACTGCCGGACGGGGCGTTCGACGCGGTGACCATCCTCGATCTCATCGAACACCTGCGCGACGGCCGCAGCTGCCTCAGGGAGTGCCACCGGGTTCTTCGCCCCGGCGGCGTGGTGATCGTGCTCACGCTCAACTCCGGCAGCGCGGTGCGACCGCTCCTCGGCCGGCAGTGGAGCTGGTTCAAGGATCCGACCCATGTCCACCTGTACTCGCGGACCGAGCTTGCCACGGGAATGCGCGAGTCGGGCTTCGATCTCCTGGCCAGCCGGACGCTGTTCAACTTCTGCACGGCGGGCGAGAGCACCCCCTTCCTGAAGCCGCTGCAACGCATCGGGCGAGTGGTCGAGCTGCCGTTGCTGGGCGACACGCTGCTCGCGATCGGGCGCAAACCTGCCGCGAGCTGAAGCGGACGGACGGCTTCGGGGGCGCTCGTTCAGGGCGCGAGCGGCGTCGCGGGTTCGCTGCGCTCGCTGCGATCGCGGCGCTCGACGGTGAGCGCCGAGGAGATGAGCAGCCCGGCGACCAGCGACGCAGCCACGAGCAGCATGCGGAAGGCGGTCTGGATTCCCGGCACCACCTCCTCGGCCAGCAGCGCCGTGAGACTCCTGTAGCCGATCGAGCCGGGCACCAGCATCAGGATGCCGGGGACCAAGGGGATCGAGCCCGGCAGCTTGCGGAGGCGTTCGTAGAGGCCGCTCGCGAGCCCGACCGCCAGCGCACCGGCGAACATGCCGACTTCGGGTTCGAGCATCTCGGCACCGAGTCGCCCGCCGAAATAGCCCAGCGCACCGATGAAGACGATCCAGGGGATCTCGGTGCGCGGCGCACGCAGCAGCACCGAGAGCGCGAGCGGGGCGAGCAGGAGAGCGGCGATCTGCAGCCACGCGGGCGGGCCGAGGGCGACGGCGGCGGCGGGCGCCGCTGGGCTCGAGGCGGTCGATCCGACCAGGGCGCCGAGCATCGCCGCGGCCAGGCGGCTGCCGATCGCGACGCCGAGGCCGATCATCAGGAAGGTCACCAGGGCGCCGGCGAAGCGGGCGGTACCGGACGAGAGATGCTCCGCCGCGAGCTCCGACAGCGCCACGGTCAGGGTGTAGCCCGGCAGGAGCACGATCAACCCCGCCACCGTGGCGATGTAGACCGAGAGCGGCGGCGCCGCCTGCGCCATCACGGCGGCGGTGAAGGCGGCGAACGCGGCGGCGAAGGGCACGAAAAGGCGTTCGGCACCGGGCCGGCCATCGGCGAGGAACGCGGCGAGTCCGGTCACCAGACCGACGAAACCCGCCACTGCGACCTCGCGCAGCGAACCGCCGAGAAAGACCGCGCTGGTCGCCGAGGCGAGACCCCAGCAGAGGTAGGTGAGCTTGCGGCTGTAACGGCGCGGGCGCCGGGCGATCTCGCCGATCTCGGCGCTCGCCGCCTCGGGCGAGGTCCGGCCATCGCGCACCCGCACCAGGAGACCTTCGAGGTCGGCGAGCCGTCCGAGGTCGATGCTGGCCGGGTTCACCCGCTCGAGGTGGGTGCGCTGCCGCGCTCCCTCGCCGAAGGAGATGAAGAGCGAAGTGGGAGTGGAGAAGAACTGCGCCGGCACCGCCAGGCGGGAGGCGACGCCGGCGAGCGCCGCTTCGAGCTGGGGTGCCGAGAAGCCGGCCTCGTGCAGGGCGCGACCGAGACGGATCAGGAAGACAGCTGCGGAATCCCCTTCCGTCCCGGTCGGCATCCCTTCAAGCTATCAGCTCGACGGCAGGTCAGTGACCGCCCTCCTCGCCCTTGAGCGAGGAGAGGATCCCCTGCACGACCTGCTTGGCGTCGCCGAAGACCATCAGCGTGTTGTCCATGAAGTACAGCTGGTTGTCGATACCGGCGAAGCCGGGGTTCTTCGAGCGCTTGATGGCGAGGCAGGTGCGCGCCTTGTCGGCGTCGATGATCGGCATGCCGTAGATCGGGCTCTTCGGGTCCGAGCGCGCGGCCGGGTTGACGACGTCGTTGGCGCCGATGACCAGCACCACGTCGACCTGCGGCATGTCCGGATTGACGTCCTCCATCTCGGCCAGGCAGTCGTACGGCAGGTTCGCCTCGGCGAGCAGCACGTTCATGTGCCCCGGCATGCGGCCGGCGACCGGATGCACGGCGAACTTGACCTCGATCCCCTTCGCCGTCAGCACGTCGTAGAGATCCTTCACCCGGTGCTGGGCCTGCGAAACCGCCATTCCGTAACCGGGAACGATGACGACCTTGCTGGCGTTCTCGAGGATGAGCGCCGCGTCTTCCGTGGTCGCGCCCTTGTAGATTCCCTGCTCGCCCGCGGCGGAGGCCGCCTGCACCTGTCCGAACGCTCCGAACAGGACGTTGGTGAACGAGCGGTTCATCGCCTTGCACATGATGACCGCGAGGATGAACCCCGAGGAGCCGTCGAGAGCACCGGCGGTGATCAGCAGCTTGTTCTGCAGCACGAAGCCCATCGCCACGGCGGCGAGGCCGGCGTAGCTGTTGAGCAGGGCGATGACCGTCGGCATGTCGGCGCCGCCGATCGGCAGGATGAGCAGGACGCCGAAGACCAGCGCCAGACCCGCGAGCACCGCGAAGTACTGCCACTGGGTCGGGTCGCGCACCAGCATCACCGCGCAGAAGACGGCGATGCCGAGCAGCAGGAAGGTGACGAGATTCTGGTTGCGATAGGTCACCGGCCGGGTCGGGATGACCTCCTGGAGCTTGCCCGCCGCCATCAGGGCGCCGGTGAGCGTCAGGAAGCCGAGCAGGACCTCGATCGAGATCGCGACGGTGCGGAAGGTGGTGAGCTCGCCCGGCTGGTGAAGCCAGAGCATGTACTTGGCGGTGCCGACGAGGCCGACGGCGGTGCCGCCGAACGCCAGCGCCAGCGCGGTCCGCTGCGGCACGGCGGTGAGCGGCACGCGCGACAGCGGAATGCCGATGCACGTGCCGACGATGAGCGCGACGACGATCCACCGGTACTCGACGATCTCGGGGAAGAGGAGCGTCCCGGTGATGGCCGCGGTCATGCCGCAGACGCCGGCGAGGACGCCGCGCCGGGCGGTGCTCGGGTGCGAGAGCCACTTGAGCGACAGGACGAAGAGGCCGGTCGCGACCAGGTAACAGAACTGGACGATGTGCGCGATCACGACTTGGGGTCCTCGCGCTTCTTGAACATCTTGAGCATCCGGTCGGTGATCAGGAATCCGCCGACGATGTTGGTCATCGAGGCGCCGACCGCGATGGCGGCGAGGGTGGTGGTGAGCGGGTCGTGATTCTCCCCGGTGAGGAGGATCGACCCCACGATCGCGATCGCCGAGATGGCGCTGGTCAGGGACATCAGCGGCGTGTGCAGCAATCGCGAGACGTTACGAATGACTTCGAAGCCGATGAAGCCGGCCAGCATGAATACGAACAACATTCCCCAGACATCTGCCCCGCTCATGTTGCCTCCTGGATCGTTTACGGCGAATCGAGCCATGCTACCGGGTGCCCCGAGGGCTGACAACCGCGCCCGGCGACCCGGCGCATGCACATTCTCTCCGCCGGCGGCTCGATTCGCCCTACCCAACGAGACGGCGCCCGCCCCGCGCTCCGGCGGCCGGGCCGGAGCGCGGGCACAACCCTCTCCGGCAGGCCGGTGCGGGGCTTCGATAGACTCTCCGCCATGAGCCGTCCCGCGCCGTGGGGGGAACTCTCCCTGCGGATCGCCCAGAGTCCTCTCTTCACCGACTTCGCCTCCCGCCTCGCCGCCGGTCGTGGACGCGCCACGCGTCTGCCCCCCGCCGCCGCCGCCTGGGTCGGGGACCTGATCGCCGAGGCGATGGGCCGGCCGCTGGTGGTCGTCGTGCCGCACGAATCGGACGCCTTCGCCTGGCTCGAGAGCCTGCGGCTGGTGGCCGGGGAGGGGGTCGGCGGCTACTTCGCCACCCCCTCGCTCTCGCCCTATCAGGAGGCCGAAGCGTCGCTCACCGTGCGCGCCCAGGAGGTCACGGCGCTCGCCGACGCGCTCGCCGGTCGCCTGCGGGCGCTGCTCGTCACGCCGCGCGCCCTCTTCCGGCGGCTGCCGGAGGCCGCCGGCCTGGCGCCGATCGTCCTGCGCCGGGGCGCGGAGATCGGCCTCGAGGAGCTCGCGCTCCGGCTGACGGCGCTCGGCTACCGCCGCGTCGACCTGGTCGGCGAGGTGGGCGACTTCGCGGTGCGCGGCGGGGTCTTCGACCTTTTCGCCGCCGGCGACGAGGAGCCCTTGCGGCTCGACCTGTTCGGCAACGAGATCGAGAGCCTGCGCCGCTTCGAGGTCGAATCCCAGCGCTCGCACGACGAGCTGCGAGAGGCAGCCGTCCTGCCCCTCGCGCTGTTTCCCGAGGGGCCCGATTCCGCCCGCCGGCTGGCGCAGGTGCTGGCCGGGGTGGCGGGAGAGGAGCCCGGCCGGGAGACCCGCGACCACCTCGCCGCGCTGGCCGACGGCGGACGGTTTCCGGGATGGGAGAACCTCCTCCCTCTCCTCGCGCCGCGCAGCCTGACGCTCGCCGAGCTCCTTCCTCGAGCCGTCTGGCTCACTTTCGATCCTGGCGCCCTCGCCGCCGAAGCCGTGCACCACGGCCAGCGTCTGGCGGAGGAGTACACGGCGCGACGGGAACATCAACGCTTCGCCCTCGAACCGGCGCTGCTCGAGCATCCGGTCGAAGCGGTGCTCGCGCTGATCGAACGGGCGTCCGCCGCGGTGGTGCCCCTCGCGGCACCGGGCGAGGCGATCGACTTCGGCGTGCTCGCTACCGACCTCTTCCACGGTCAGCTGCCGCGCTTTCCGAACGAGGTCGCCGCGACCCGCGCGCGCGGCGAGCGGCTGCTGCTCGTCGCGCCGCAGGAGCGCCACGCCGCGCTCGGGGAGCTGCTCGAGGGGCGCGACATTCCCCTGGGTCGTGGCGGCGTCGAGATCGTCACCGGCGAGCTCGAGCGCGGCTACCGTCTGCCGGCCGCTGGCGTCGCGATATTCGGCGAGACGCAGCTGCTGCCGCGGCCGATGGCGCGCGGCGGCAGGCGCGGGCGCGGGCGCTTCGGCCCGTTCCTCGCCACCCTGCGCGACCTCAAGGTGGGCGATCACGTCGTGCACAACGACCACGGTATCGGCCAGTTCGTGGCGCTGCGTTCCGTCGGCGGTCCCTCCGGACCCGCGGAGACGGGCCTGGCGCCGCTGCCGTCCTCGATGCGCAAGCTCGCCGGTCCGGCGGCGGCCGACAACGAGGTGATGGAGATTCTCTACGCCGGCGGCAAGCGGCTGCTGGTGCCGCTCGCCCGGCTCGACCTGATCCAGAAGTACAGCGGCATCGAAGGCATCGCGCCGCGTCTCGACCAGCTCGGCGGCTCGTCGTGGAACAAGACGAAGTCGAAGGTTCGCACGGGCATGCGCGACATGGCCGAGGAGCTGCTGAAGCTCTACGCCGAACGCCAGCTCGCCCGCGCGCCGATCCTCGCCGGTTCGACCGATCTCGAGCGCCAGTTCGCGGCCGCCTTTCCGTTCGACGAGACGCCGGACCAGGCCGACGCCATCGCCGTCGTGCTCGAGGACCTCGGGCAGTCGAAACCGATGGACCGGTTGCTCTGCGGCGACGTCGGCTTCGGCAAGACCGAGGTCGCCATGCGCGCCGCCTTCCGCGCCGTCGACGCCGGTTACCAGGTCGCCGTGCTGGCGCCGACGACGATCCTCGCCGACCAGCACCTCGAGGTCTTCACCCGCCGCTTCGAGGGCTTTCCGGTCACCATCGAGCGCCTGTCCCGGCTGCGCGTCGGCAAGGATCTCAAGGACCTGAAAGCGCGCATCGCCGCGGGCAAGGTCGACATCACCCTCGGCACGCACCGCCTGCTGTCGAAAGACGTCGAATTCCACCGCCTCGGCCTCGTCATCGTCGACGAGGAACAGCGTTTCGGCGTGGCGCAGAAGGAGCGCCTCAAGCAGCTGAAGAAGAACGTGCACGTCCTCGCCATGTCGGCGACGCCGCTGCCGCGGACGCTCCAGCTCTCCCTCGCCGGCGTGCGCGACATGGTGGTGATCGAGACGCCGCCCAAGGACCGGATGGCGATCGAGACCGCGGTGCTGCCGTTCTCGGAAGAGCTCGTGAGAGAAGCGATCGAGTACGAGCTGCAGCGCGGCGGGCAGGTCTTCTACGTCTACAACCGCGTCGAGTCGATCGAGGAGATGGCGGGCGTGCTGCGCGAGCTCGTTCCCGGTCTGCGGATCACCATCGGCCACGGCCAGCTCGACGAACGCGAGCTCTACCGCCGGATGCACGCCTTCACGGCGCGCGAGTACGACGTGCTTCTCGCCACCACGATCATCGAGAACGGCATCGACATTCCGACGGTCAACACGATGATCATCCACCGCGCCGACCGTTTCGGACTGGCGCAGCTCTATCAGCTGCGCGGCCGGGTCGGCAGGAGCCGCGAGCTCGGCTACTGCTACCTGCTCGTTCCTCCGGACGCCCCGCTCACCGAGGAGGCGCGCCGGCGGCTCGAGGCGCTGCGGGAGTTCACCGAGCTCGGCGCCGGCTTTCGCATCGCCGGCCGCGATCTCGAGATCCGCGGCGCCGGCAACCTCCTCGGCGGCGAGCAGAGCGGGCACATCGCCGAGCTGGGAATCGAGACCTATCTCAAGATGCTCGAGGAGACGGTGCGCGAGCTCAAGGGGGACGCAGTGGAGGAGGGACCGAGCGTCGCGCTCGACCTGCCGCTCGCGATGACGATCCCGAAGGACTACATCGCCGACGAGAACCTGCGCATGGAGATCTACCGCAAGCTCGCGACCGCCGAGCTGCCGCGGCAGGAGCTGCTCGAGGAGCTGACGGACCGGTTCGGGCGGCCGCCGAAAGCGGTGCTGGGATTGCTCGATCTCGTCGATCTGAAGCGCGCCGCCGAGGCGCTGCGCGTGCAGGCGATCTCCGCCGCCGGCGGCCAGCTGGTCTTCCGCCTGCGCCGCGACGCCCGGATCGACGTCGACCGGCTGATCCGCTACGTTTCGACCCGCGCCGGCGCGACCTTCAGTCCGACCGGCGTGCTCAGCCTCGAATTGCCGGCCGGGCAGTCGGTGATCGACGCCGCGCGCGCCGTCCTGGCGGAGCTCGCGGCGTGAGAGGCGGCTCGACCGGTCTGCGATCCGCCCTGGCGCTGCTCGCGCTCACGGCCGCAGCCTGCCGTCAGGAGGTGCCCCTGCCGGCGCCCGACGTCGTGGCCAAGTTGGGAGATCGCGAGCTCAAGGCGGCGGCCTTCGATGCCTACCTCGAACGCAATCTCGGCGAGTCCGGCGGCGGCCTCGCGAGCGAGGTCCTGTCGCGCCTGTTCGACCAGTTCGTGCGCGAGGAGATGCTGGCGATGCTGGCGCGCGAGCGCGGGCTCATCGACAAGACGGTGCCGGCGGCCGAAGCCGTCGAACCGCTGCTGGCGGCCAATCCGGTGCCGGAGCCCGCGAGCGGCGAGATCTCGGCCTACTTCGCCGCCCACGCGGCGGAGTTCGCGCGGCCGCCGCGCGTCCATCTGCGGCAGATCCTGGTCGACGATCGCCTGGTGGCCGAGCGCGCCAGACGCGAGCTCGTCGCCGGCCAGCCGTTCGAGGCCGTGCTCGCCAAGGTGAGCGTCGCCGGCTCGGCGCCGGCCGGAGGCGACCAGGGGATTCTGGCGCGCGACGAGTTGCCGCCGGCGTTCGCCGATCTCATCTTCCGCCTGGAGGCGGGCAAGTGGAGCGACGTCGTGGCCGCGGACTACGGCTTCCATATTTTCGAGGTCGTCGAGCGCTGGCCGGCGGAGAGTCCGGCACTCGCCGAGGTGGCGCCGGAGATCCGCCGGCGATTGCGCGAGGCCGCCGCGGACGCCCGCCTGCGAGCCCTGTTCGCCGACGCGCAGAGCCGCTACACTGTCGCGGTGTACGACCGCAACCTGCCGTTCAACTACCGGGGCTCCTTCCCGACATCGAGGCCGCATGAAGAGCATTGAGCTCCTGAAGCGAACCGCCTGTGCCGCGCTGGTGTACTGCGCGCTTCCCGTTGCAGCGCTCCCTGCGGAGGAGCTCAACACGATCATCCTGCGGGTCAACGACGAGATCACGACGCTCTTCGACTATCGCGAGCGCAAGGAAGCCCGCGAGCGCGCGATCGCCGAGTCCGACCTCTCGTCCGAGGAGCGGCGCACCTTGATCGCGGACGCCGGCAAGGCGACGATGCGCGAGATCCTCGACGAGATGCTGCTGCTGTCGCGGGCCCGGCAACTCATCATCGAGCCGTCGAAATCCGAGCTCGACGAGGCCATGGACGCGACCCGCACGCGGATGAACCTGACGACCGAGGCGGCCTTCGCCAATGCGCTGAAGAGCTCCGGAATGACGCTCGAGGACTTTCGCGAGCGCACGTCGCGGTCGATCCGGGTGAACGCGGTCATTCAGCGCGAAGTGCGCGCGAAGGTCGAGGTGGACGACGAGTGGCTGCAGCGCACCTATCGCGAGCGGCAGGAGGAATTCCGTATTCCCGCCAGGGCGAAGGTGCAGGAGATCGTCATCCCGGCGGAGAAGCTCTCGGGCGACAAGGCGCGAGAGGTCGCCGAGGCGATGCGCTCCGCGCTGGCCGCGGGCGAGTCGATGGCCGACGTCGTGGCCCGCCTCGGCGGCGGCGACGCGACCGGCCCGGTAGATCTCGGCTGGGTCGAGGCGGGCGAGCTGGCTCCGGCTCTCGAAGCGGCGGTCGCCGGGCTCGTCGCGGGCGGCGTCTCGTCGCCGGTCGAAGCGCGCGGCGGGCTGCACCTGCTGCAGGTGCTGGAGCGCACGGAGAGCACGATCCGTCCGTTCGGCGAGGTGAAGGACGATCTTGCCGCGAAGGAGCAGAGCCGGCTCTTCGAAGAGAAGATGCGCGCCTACCTGGCGGACCTCGAGGCGCGCGCCTACCTGCTCGAGAACACGCCGCCGGAGGCCGTCGGCTATCGCGAGGTCTCGAGCGATACCGCCAACGACCCCTTGGCCGCCTTCGCGCCGAAGCGCGCGCCGAAGCCGGCATCGCCGCCGCCCGCCGAGCCGATCGCCCCGGCGCCCGTGCCGTCGTCCTCTCCGACGCCGCCACCGCTCTAGACCTTCGCCCGGAGCGACCCCGAGGGCGCGCTGCCGCGGCGATGCCCGGACTCAGGGATTGAACTCCGACCAGAATCCGCCGTCGCCGGCGGCGAAGCCGTCGGCGAAGAGCGCGCCGTAGAGAATCGACTCGGCGCCGAGGTTGCCGAGGCCGGTCTGGTCGCGGTGGGGAATGCCGACCGCCAGATCGGCGAAGCCGGTGCCGTCGAAGTCGCCGACGGCGAGCGCCAGTCCCATCTCCGACTCATCCTGAATCCCGGGTTGAAGGCCAGCGACGCCGGCAGCCAGGAATCGGAATCGATCGTAGAGGCCGCCCGGCGCCCCCATGAGGATCGTCACGCCGCCACGGTTGCTGCCTCCGACGTTTTCGCCCGGCTGTCCCGCCGCCAGGTCCTCTCTGCCGTCGCCGTCGAAGTCGCCGGCGGCGAGGGCGAAGCCGAACAGATCTCCCGCCTGGTCGAAGGCCGTCGAACCGAAGATGACGCCCTGGGTCAGGTGGTCGGTGCGCGCGTAGTCGAAGAACCCGGTGGTGGCGCCGTAGAGGACCGTGATCTCGCCGACATCGGCGTTCTCGTTGCTCGCGCCGAGGTTCTCGTAGGGCGCTCCGATCACCAGATCGTCGATCGCAGCGCAGAAAACGAGGGGAAAGCACTGCGCGTCGCCGTCGAAATTTCCGCTG
Organism: uncultured Thermoanaerobaculia bacterium; assembly: GCA_964595975.1. GTDB lineage: Bacteria > Acidobacteriota > Thermoanaerobaculia > Multivoradales > JAGPDF01 > JAGPDF01. The sequence goes on from CAZQTL010000102.1 coordinate 11,270, forward strand.
GCGAGGCTCTGTCCGAACCGGTCGCCGGCCTCGCCGACGCCGCCGACGTCGTCGGCCCCGAGGTAGACGCTGTCGGTGAAGATGAGCCCGAACTCGCTGCCCAGCATGACCATGACGGCGCCGATGCCGTCTTCTCCAGGCGCCGACATCGCGAGGTCGTCGATCGGGAAGTACTGTCCATTCGGGCCGAAGCGGAAGTCGCCGTTGAAGTTCCCGGCGGCGAGCGCCCAGCCGAAATCGTCCGGATTCTCTGCGCCGTCGGGAACCGGGGCGTCGTCCTGGTGAATCAGATAGCCGTTGACGGGCATGAGACCCCCCAGTCCGCCGTGCAGCACGACGACCCCGCCGCCTCCGGGAGTGATATCGAGGTTCGAAGTCTGCGGTCCTCCGATCGCGAGGTCGGCATAGCCGTCGCCATCGAAGTCACCTGCGGCGAGCGCCCGCCCGAGCTCGTCGAGCTCGCCGGGAATGTCGTAGATGTCGCCGTCTGGGAGGCTCTCGAGAAGGTGCTCGCCGACGGTCTGAATGCCGCCGGGCTCTCCGTAGTGGATCTGGACCGCTCCGGTGTTCCAGGGCTGGGCCGAAGAATCCCAGAAATCGTGGCCCGGGATCCCGACTGCGAGGTCGTCGCGGCCGTCGCCATTGAAATCACCGGCAGCGAGCGCGTACCCGAACCGGTCGCCGGCGTGCGCAATGTCCTGGCCGCCAGCGGCGTAGAGACTGAGCAACGTCGGAGCGAGGGTCGTCGAGAGCCCCTTGCCGACGACGCCCCAACGCACGACCACCGCGCCGGCGTCGCTCAAGAGCAAGTCCGGCGGACCGTCGTCGTACGGAATGCCGGTCGCCAGGTCTTCGGCACCGTCGCCGTTGAAGTCGCCCGCGGCGAGTGCCCAAGCGAAGCGATCTCCCGCCTGCGGCGGGAAGCCGTCGACCTCCTCGTTGAAGAAGGCCTGAGCGCGCACACTGGAGAGGCCGATGGCAGCTTGCGCTTCGAGGCCGGGGGCCGTGAACAGGGCGAGTGCCAGGAGGGTGCGGGGGGTCCAGCGGACGAGTCGTGCGCGACGAGCCGGGGAGAGATCCATGTCTGACTCCGCGCACGGCAGGCTCCGTCGGGATCACCCGCGACTTCCACCTCCGCGCATCGCTGCCGTTCGTCGCGTCGAAGTCCCGGCAATTACGACCCGTTTACGCTTGGGTTGTAAGCGTCGTTCTGGGTAGTTTCAGCGGTGGAAAGAAATGGACAAAAGTGGAACTCTCTTGTACATTGCTGGAGTAATTCTTCAGTCCACTGGGGCAAGCGATGTTCCGCGGCAGCACGGTAGCCACGATCGATGACAAAGGGCGCCTGAAAGTCCCCACGGACTTCAGGCGGGCGCTGGAGGACCGCTTCGGCGCCGAGTTCTTCATCACCTCCGTGGCGGGGGATCACGCACTGGTCTATCCCCTGCCCGTCTGGGAGGAGATCGAGACCCGGCTCGCGGCGTTGCCGGCCACCGATCGCCTGAAGGAGCGCTACCTCGAGCGCGTGAGCTACTACGGCCAGCAGTCGCGGCTCGACGGTCAGGGACGCCTTCTCGTTCCGTCCATCCTGCGGTCATCGGCGACGATGAGCGGTGAGGTGGTGGTCTCGGCGCGCATCGACCATCTCGTGGTGTGGAACCGCGAGCGCTTCGAGAAGCGGCTCGCCGAGCATCCGTTCACCGACGAGGATTTCGGACTGCTGTCGGAGCGGGGAATCTGAGCGCCCATGTTCCCGAATCGCCCGCCGCACGCCATCAACCCGTGCTCCTCGAAGAGACCCTCCTCTGGCTCGCGCCCGAACGCGGCGGGTTCTTCGTCGACTGCACTCTCGGTCTCGGCGGTCACGCTCACGCCCTGCTCGCGCGCTTTCCCGCCGCGCGACTGCTCGGCATCGACCGCGATCCGCGGGCGCTCGCGCTGGCGCGGGAGCGACTCGCCGGGTTCGGCGACCGGGCGCGCTGCATCGAGGGGAATTTCCGCGACCTCGAGTCGCTCTGGGGTGAACACGCCGCCGGCGAGGCTCCGCCCGCGGGTATCTACGCCGATCTCGGCATGTCGTCGCTGCAGCTCGACGATGCCGGGCGCGGCTTCAGTTTTCAACGAGACGGACCGCTCGACATGCGGATGGGGACCAGCGGTCCCACCGCCGCCGAGCTCGTGAACTTTGCAACGGAGGAAAACTTGGAAGAGATATTCCGGGAGTTCGGAGAAGAGCCCGAGGCGCGGCGGGTCGCACGCGCCGTCGTCGCCGAGCGTCGCGCCGGGCCGATCGACACGACGGTCGCCCTGGCCAACGTCGTCCCCCGCGCCCAGCGCCGCGGGCGCGGGGGCGGCGAGCCCCACGCTCCGGCGACCCGGGGCATCCAGGCGCGGAGCCAGGCGGTGTACGAAGAGCTCCAGGCTGCCGAGGAGCTCCTCGACCAGGCCGTCCGGCTGCTCGATCGCGACGGCCGCCTCGTCATCATCTCGTTCCACAGCCTCGAGGACCGGATCGTCAAGAACCGCTTCCGGAATCTGGCGCGCGGCGAGGTCGACCAGACCACTGGGCGAACGCACTCGGAGACCCGCGTGCTCGAGGTCCTGACGAAGAAGCCCGTGCGCCCGACCGAGGCCGAGGTGCAGTTCAACCCGCGCAGCAGGTCGGCGCGTCTGCGCGCGGCGCGGAGGCTCTGACCGATTGCGCAACGCCTATACCGTCCACCGGCCGGTCATCAACGCGTAC
>CAZQTL010000103.1:0-5437 GCA_964595975.1 uncultured Thermoanaerobaculia bacterium
TCGATCCGGCGCTTGTCGGGATCGGCGTGCGGACGGTAGAGGATGGCGATGTGGCCGACGCGCCCCGCCACGCCGCAGCCGATGCGGTTCTGGATCTCGTCGATCCGGGCGTCCTTCTCGGCCTTGCCGCCGCCGGCGCCGCTTTCCAGGAAGCGGATCTTGATCAGCTCGTGATCGCCGAGCTCCTTGTCGATCTGCGCCAGCGCGGAGTCGGTGAGGCCGGCCTTGCCGAGGTGAACGAGCGGATGGAGGTCGTGCGCCAGGCCGCGCAGGCGCTTTCTCTGGGAGGAGGTCAGGGGCTTCATCGCCGCGAGTCTATGCGCTGCGGCTAGAATCGTCAGCAGGGAGAACCGCCATGGGTGCAGCCGATCGTCGCCGGGGGATGCGCTGGGCAAGGCTCGCGGGGGCGACGGCCGTCGCGGCCGCGCTGGCGGGCTGCCTCTCGTCCGCCACCGGCCTCGAGACGTCGACCGCGGCCGGTAGCGATGCGCGCCTCGGCAGCTTCGACGTCGCGTCGATCGGCGCGCCACCCGGCACGATCTCCCCGGCGAGCTGCGGCGCCGGCGATCACGAGCTCTTCCTCGGTGCCGACCTGGTCGACCCCGACACCCGTCTGGTCGTGCGCCTGGTCGTCGACCCGATCGACGGGCCGGTGATCCGCGTCTACGACGCCGACGCCCCGTTCGACCGCAGCGTCGTTTTCTTCCGCGACGAGTGCACGACGTTCACGATGGATCTCGCCGAGACCGGCACGATGGTCAACAACATCGTCGAGCGCAGCCTCGAGCTCGAGATCGAGTGCGAAAACGCGGACGGCGCGACGATCCGCGGCCGCGCCAGCGCCGCGCGCTGCGACTGACGTCCTACTCCGCCGCGTCGCGGGAACCCTCGACCCACGCCACGCCGAGCCCCGCGCCGGGCGCCGTATGCAACCGGCCGTCGGCGAGCACGAAGCCGCCGCCGGCGAGGTCGCGCGCCAGGTCGAAACTGCCGTCGAGGTCGAGGTAGCGCGTCGCCGGCGAAGCCAGCGCCACGTGCAGCGCGGCGGCGATCGAGATCCGGCTCTCGTCGTTGCAGCCCCACATCAGCTCGACCCCCGCGCCTTCGGCGAGGTGGGCGATGCGCACCGCCGGCGAGATGCCGCCGCACTTCATCAGCTTGAGGTTGAAGATGCCGTACGGACGCGGCTCGCGCAGCAGTTGCCCGGCATCGGCGAGATCGTGCACGCTCTCGTCGGCGGCGAGTCCGGCGCGCTCGGCGGCGTCGAGGCCGTCGAAGGCCGCCTCTCCGCCGCGCGCCACCGGCTGCTCGCAGAACTCGAGATCGAGCGAGGCGGTCTCGGCGAGATAGCGGCGCAGCTCCCCGGCGTCGTAGCCGGCGTTCGGATCGGTGCGCAGGGCGACGCCGGGACCGACGGCCTCGCGGATGCGGCGCAGCCGGTCGGTATCCTCGCCGACGTCCCGGCCGAGCTTCACCTTGAGGGCCCGAAAGCCCTGCGCGACGTACTCGCGCGCCGCTTCGACCGCCTCCGCCGCCGGCTGGATGCCGATCGTCACCGAAGTCGGCAGCGCCTCGTGAACGCGGCCGAGCAGGTCGACGACGGCGACGCCGAGGTGCCTGCCCAGGAGATCCCACAGCGCCATGTCGCAGGCGGCGCGGGCCGCGGGCGTGGCGGGGAGCTCGCGCTCGAGCCGGCGAGCCAGGCGGCCGATCGCGAAAGCCTCTTCGCCGACGAGCAGATGCGAAGCGGCGTCGAGAGCCGCGCGGCAGCTCTCGGGCGACTCGCCCGTGACCTCGACGGCCGGCGACGCGCAGCCGGCGCCGGAGAGTCCCGCGGCGTGGATGCGCACGAAACTGAGCTCGACGTCGGCGATCGTCTCGCGGGAGATGGTGTACGGCTTGGTGAGCGGCAGGTGCTCCCGCCAGACCTCGACGGCTTCGATCCTCATGCGGGCTCCCGTGCGGGCGGCTGGATGGAATTCCGGGTCAGGCCGACCAGGGCGTCGAGCAGCGGCTCCCCGCGGTCGAGCAGCGGCAGCGACACCGGCAGCCCGAGCCCGTGGCGCAACCGCGCGGCATGGCCGGCGAGCGCCTCGGCGTCGAGGTTCTCGCCGTTCAGGGCGAGCCCCAGGACGCGGACGCCGTAGCGTTCGATCAGCTCGACCTCGTCCTCGACCGGCGGGATACGGATGCCGTACTCCTCGCAGCCGTCGAAGCAGAGCCGTCCCGGGGCGTGCTGCAGCACCACGCCGGCTGCCCCGGCGGCGAGCAGGAGCTCGGCGCCGCACGGACCGCTCGGATTGCGCAGCGCCGATTGCCCCTCGAGCAGGATCAGGTCGGGCGAGGCCTCGCGGGCGCAGGCGACGACCGCGCGCTCGAGCTCGCCAGTGACGAAGTCGTTCGGCGTCGCGTCGAGAATGAAGCCGTAGCGGTGCCCCTGCAGCCAGCCGGTCTGCCCGGTGGTGACGAGCTCGGTCCGCAAGCCGCGTTGGCGGAGGCCGTTCAGAAGGACCGTCGCCGTCGTGCGCTTGCCGAGCGCGCAGTCGGTGCCGAGCACGGCGACCCGCGGCACGGCGAGCTGGAGCGCCTCGCCGCTCCAGAAACGCAGCTCGGCGAATCTGGGAGTGCGGCGGATGTCGTGCAGGCGAGCGCCGGAGGCGGCCGCGGCGGCGGCGATCTCGGGATCGTCGACGAGCAGCTGATGCAGTCCGTTCACCACGCCGATGCCACGGCGCACGCCGTCGAGCACCAGCCGGCGCATCGCCTCCGGCATCCGGCCACCGTGGAAGGCGACGCCGACGATCAACCAGTCCGGCGGTTCGGGCAGCGCCACGAGCGCCTCGTCGAGCGCGGCGAAACAGGGCAGGCGGCGCACCTCACCGTCGAGCACCTGTCCGGCGTCCCTGCCGGCGTGGAGGTCGTCGATCACCCCCAGCAGGCGGTATCGCGACGGACCGCGGATCAGGCCGTGCGCCGTCTTGGCGTTGCTCTCGCCGAGGATGCCGGCGGTGAGCAGGAGCGCCGTCTCGGTCATCGCCCGCCCGCGACCCCGGCGCGGCGCAGCACCCGGCCGGGATGAGCGCCCGTCGCCTTGCCGTTCTCGTAGACCAGCGAACCGTTCACCCAGACGCGCTCGATGCCGGCCGCGATCGCATGCGGCTCTTCGGTGGTGGCGCGATCGATGACCGCTGCCGGATCGAAGAGCACCAGGTCGGCGAAGGCGCCGGGAACGAGACGCCCGCGGTCTCCGATCCCGACATGATCGGCGGCCAGCGCCGTCGCCTTGCGCACCGCCTGCTCGAGCGTCAGAACCCCGCGCTCGCGCACGTAGCGGCCGAGCACCCGCGGGTAGGAGCCAAAGCCCCGCGGATGGCGGCCATCGAGCTGTCCGTCGGTGCAGAGGTTGGTCTCGGGCCAGGCCAGCAGCTGCTCCAGGTCGCCTTCGACCATGCTCGTGGCGATGATGTTGTCGACTCCGTCCCTGCCCTGCGCCCGGAGCTCCTCCGCCATGCGGACGAGCTCGAGCAGCGTCCGCGCCGGCGCCTCGCCGCGTTCGTTGGCGATCGCCGCGAGCGTCTTCCCGGCGTACGCCGGCACGGGGAGGAAGCGCGCCAGGATCAAGCCCTCCGGCGGCACGACCTCGCGCAGCGCGAACTCGGCCGCCTCGAGGCTGGCGAAGTTGCGCTCGGGAAAGAGCACGGTCAGGCCGGCGTGCCAGTAGAGATAGGGGTAGATGTCGGCAGTCACGTCGACACCGCTCCGTCGCGCCTCGTCGAGGCGAGCGAGCAGGCGCGGCGCCTCGCCCCAGAGCGAGCGCATGGCGAGCTTGATGTGCGAGATCTGCACCGGCAGGTGCGCCTCGCGGCCGATCGTCAGGATCTCGTCGATCGCCGCCCAGAAGGAACGATCCTCGCTGCGGACGTGGCTGATGTAGCGCCCGCCGGCGGCCGCCGCTACCTTGGCGAGCTCGACGAGCTCGCTCGAGGTCGAGTAGATCCCCGGGTCGTATTCGAGACCGGTCGAAAGACCGAGCGCTCCGGCCGCCATCTCGGTGCGCAGCAGACCGCCCATCGCCTCGACCTCGGCCGCGGTTGCCGGGCGCCGGTAGTCGGCGCCCAGGACACGCGAGCGGATCGTGCCGTGCCCCGCGTAGGAGGCGACGTTGACCGCCACCGGCTGCCGCTCGAGCGCATCGAAGAACTGGGCGAGCGGCAGCTCCGATCCGCCGTCCTGCCCGCCGACGAGGGTCGTGATCCCCTGGCTCACGGCGGCGAGGGCGTCCGGATGCTCGCGCACCTGCTCGTCGCCATGCGTGTGGGTGTCGATGAAGCCGGGGGCGAGAGTCAGCCCTCGGACGTCGAGGACCGCTTCGCCGGGCAGCGGCGCGAGGGTCTCCGGGGCGTAGGCGACCGCCGCGATCCGGTCGCCGGCGATGCGCAGCGTGCCGGCGCGGCCGGGCGCACCGCTGCCGTCGAGAATCAGGGCGTGGGTGATTCGCGTGTCGGCCGCAAACGTCGCCGGGGCCGCTCCGAACGGGGCCGCCAGGACCAGACCGAGACCGACCAGGGTTCGACGTCGCATCGCGGGCGCGAGCCTATCAACCCCTCGCCACGGCGGGGCGGCCGACCGATCGGGTGGGCGGGCGGGCACCTATCGTGCTGTACGATCCCGGCGATGCGTCGTCCGGCCGTTCTGGCGTTCTCGCTCTTCGCCATCGCCGCCTCGCTGCCCGCGGAGGTTCGCGACTGCCTGCCGATGGCGGCGGCCTGCGGACATCACGCCGCGACCGCAGGTCCGGGCTGCTCCCGGATGGAGCGCTCGCCCTCCTGTCCCGGCCGGCGACCGGCAGGCTGCCCGAAGACCCGTCCGGCCCGCGAGACGACGCCCTGCCGGTTGCACCCGACACCGCCGGTCCTGCGTCAGGAGCTGACGACGGCGATCGCGGCGCCGCTCTCGCTGGCCGGCGTCGACGCTCTCCGTCTCCCCGCCGCCCCGCAGGCCAGGCGTCGCGACGGACGCGAGGCTCGGGCGCTGCGGCCGCGCGCCTCTCCCGCCGCCGCTCCGCGCTCCCCGCGGCCGCCGCCGTTCACGGTCTGAAGCTCGCGTCCTGCGCTTCGAACTTCAACCTGAACCGGGCCCGCGCTGCGGACCCAGAAAGAACTCGACCATGAACGCAAGGAAATTCGCAGCTCCGCTGTTCGCCCTGGCCCTCGGGCTATCCCTGTCCGCCTTTGCCGGTGCGGCTGCGGACGCTCCGGCCGCCGACGCCCCCAAGGCGGCCGAGAAGGCCTGCTGCCCGCACCACGCCGGGGCCGGCGAGTCGGCCGGGATGCATTGCGACCACGCCAAGATGAAGGCGGAGGGCGACAAGGGCGCCGCCTGTTGCGCCCAGCACGCCAAGATGCATCCGGAGGGCGCCTCCGCCGAGGGCAAGGCC
>CAZQTL010000103.1:5537-14008 GCA_964595975.1 uncultured Thermoanaerobaculia bacterium
CCGGACTCTTCGAAGAGCGCGCGATTGCCGACCAGCAGCCGCCGCCCCGCGACCGTGCCCCGAATGCCCTTGCCGGTCACCGAATCGAAGCTCTCGTTCTCCCCCAGGAGCGCCGGCCGCGCTCCGCGCTCGCGCGCCCCGGCGACGATCGCCGCCGCCAGCGGATGCTCGCTCGCCGTCTCGAGCCCGGCGACCAGACCGAGCAGCTCCCGCTCCCCCACAGCGGCGAAACCGTCGGCGAGCGCGAAGTCGGTGAGCTTCGGCTTGCCTTCGGTGAGCGTGCCGGTCTTGTCCACCACCAGCGTGTCGACGGTGCCGAGCAGCTCGATCGTCTCGGCGTTGCGGAACAGGACGCCCAGCGAAGCGCCGCGCCCCATCGCCACCATGATCGACATCGGCGTCGCCAGCCCGAGGGCGCACGGGCAGGCGATGATCAGCACCGCCACGGCGTTGACCAGGGCGTGCGCGAGGCGCGGCTCGGGGCCGAGCATCGCCCACAGCGCGAAGGTCGCGACGGCGATCGCCATCACCGCCAGGACGAAGACGGCGGAGACGCGGTCGGCGAGCTTCTGGATCGGCGCCCGGCTGCGCTGCGCCGCGGCGACCATGGCGACGATGCGCGCCAGCAGCGTCTCGCCGCCCACTTTCTCGGCGCGGATGACGAGCGCGCCGCTGCCGTTGATCGTCGCGCCGACCACCTTCGCACCCGCCGACTTCTCGACCGGAATCGGCTCGCCGGAGACCATCGACTCGTCGACCGCGCTGCGGCCGTCGAGGACCAGGCCGTCCACCGGGATCTTCTCGCCCGGACGGACCCGCAACCGGTCGCCGACGCGGACGTCGCCCAACGCCACGTCGGTCTCGCTGCCGTCGGCGGCGATCCGCCGCGCCGAGGTCGCCTGGAGGCCCAGCAGCCTCTTCAGCGCCGACCCGGTCTCGCCGCGCGCCTTGAGCTCGAGCACCTGGCCGAACAGCACCAGGACGGTGATCACCGCCGCCGCTTCGAAGTAGACGGGTACCGTCCCGGCGTGCTGCGCCAGCACACCGGCGTGGGCGGCGTGGGCTGAAGCCTGCGGGAGCAGCCCGGGGAAGAAGGCGGCGAAGAGGCTGTAGCCGTAGGCCACGCCCACACCGAGCCCGATCAGGGTGAACATGTTGAGGCTGCGGTTGCGGATCGAGGCGACGGCGCGGACGAAGAACGGCCAGGCTCCCCAGAGCACGACGGGCGTTGCGAGTACGAGCTGCAGCCAGAGCCGCAACTGGGGCGAAAGCACGCGGCCGAGCGGATCGCCGGGGATCATCTCCCCCATGGCGAGCACCAGCGTCGCTGCGGCGAGCGGCAGCGAGATCCAGAAGCGCCGCTTCATGTCGACGTACTCGGGGTTGGCGGCGTCCTCGACGGTCACCGTCCGCGGCTCGAGCGCCATGCCGCAGATCGGGCAGCTTCCCGGCGCGTCGCGCACGATCTCGGGGTGCATCGGGCAGGTCCACTCGGTGCGCGTCGTCGCGACGGACGGCATCGCCGGCTCGAGCGCCATGCCGCACTTCGGGCAGGCGGCGGGCCCGTCGCTCTCGACCTCGGGGTCCATCGGGCAGATCCACTTCGTGCCCGCCGGAACGTCGGCGGCCGCGACCGGGTCGCCCATCGCCTCGCGGTGACCGCCCAGGAACTTCTCCGGGTTGGCGTCGAATTTCGTCTTGCACGAGCCGGAGCAGAAGAAGTAGCTCTGTCCGGCGTGCTCCGAGCGGTGCTTCGCCGTCGCCGGGTCGACGGTCATCCCACAAACGACATCGAGGACTCCGCCGGCCGGCGGCTTCCGGGGCTCATCGGCGAGCACCCTCAGGGAACGCCGCGGCGGCGGCGCGGCAGAGCTGCCCGATCCGCCCGCCGGAGGCTCCATCAGTCCGCCACCTTGGCGACCGCCTCGCCGCAGCCGAGCATCTTCGAGCCGTAGTACGGATTCTTCACCGCGCCGCTCTTCTGCACCCAGTAAGCGTCGGCCATCGGGCAGTAGTAGATGCCGTGACCGGCCACCGCCTGACGCTCGACCAGCCGTCCGACTGCACGCGACAGCGGCTTGAACTGCGCGCGCAGGGCCTCGATCTCCGACCCCTTCATCCCCCTGGCCGCGACGACGACCGCCTCGAGATCCTCGATCGCGTCGAGCGTCGGCTTCTCGCGCTCCTTCTTGGCAATCGCCTCGGCCTCCGTCGCCAGCTTGGCCGCCTGGCCAGCGACCACCGCGGCGGAATCCCCCGCCAGAGCCTCCTGCATCGGCAGGTACAACCCCACCAGCTTCTCCAGCGACCCCGCCGGCATCTCCGCCGCGGAGACCGGCGACGTCACCGACGTCGCCGCCAACACTCCCAAGACCGCACCCGCCAGAACCATCGCCTTCACTCGCATACCCATTGTCCGTTCTCCTCTCAGTCCAACAACGTCGAAGGAACCATCCGACTTCCGAACTCTTGTCTTTCCTCTACTGAAAGCCTTTGCTTCTCTTCACAATGACCACTATCTGACCGAAAGCTCCTGCTGCTCGCGCAGCGCAGCCCGCCCCTTCCACAACTTGTAAACCGCGGGATAGATCAACAATTCCATCAGGAACGAAGTGGCCAGCCCGCCGATCATCGGCGCGGCGATGCGCTTCATGACGTCGGCGCCGGCCGAGGTCGAGAAGAGGATCGGCAGCAGGCCCATGAAAGCCGCCGCCACGGTCATCATCTTCGGCCGCGCGCGCTTGACCGCGCCGTGCAGGATCGCCTCGTCCACCTCGGCCTCGTTGCGCAGCAGCCCGCGCTTCCTGGCGTCCTCCCACGACAGGTCGAGGAAGAGGAGCATGAAGACGGCGGTCTCGGCGTCGAGACCGAGGAGCGCGATCATCCCGACCCAGGCGGCGATCGAGACGTTGTAGCCCAGCAGGTGGAAGAGCCAGATCGCGCCGACCGCCGAGAACGGCACCGTCGCGAGCACCAGCCCGGCCTTGAAGGTGGACTTGGTGTTGGCGTAGAGCAGCAGGAAGATCAGCACGATCGTCGCCGGCACGATCCACTGCAGGCGTTGGCGCACCCGGATCATGTTCTCGTACTGGCCGCTCCACAGCAGGGTCGTGCCCGGCGGCAGCGCGACTTTCTGACGGACCTCGGCCTTGGCCGCGTCGACGAAGGAGCCGATGTCGCGTCCGGCGACGTCGACGAAGACGTAGCCGGCGAGGAAGCCGTTCTCGTTGCGGATCATCGCCGGGCCGTGGGTGACCTTGAAGTCCACCAGTTGCCCGAGCGGCACCTGGGCGCCGGAGGCTACCGGTACCAGCACACGCTGCAACCGGTCGGGGTCGTCGCGCAGGTCGCGCGGATAGCGCACGCTCACCGGGAAGCGCTGGCGGCCCTCGATCGTCGTGGTGACGTTCTCGCCGCCGATCGCCGCCGCGAGCACCGCCTGGAGCTCCTCGACGCGCAGGCCGTAACGCGCCAGCTGGTCGCGCTTCGGCTCGAGGTCGAGAAAGTAGCCGCCGGCGACGCGCTCGGCGAAGGCGCTGCGCGCCCCCGGGACGTCGCGCACAGCGGCTTCGACCGCCACGCCGACGCGCTCGATCTCATCGAGGTCGCGGCCGAGGACCTTGATCCCCACCGGCGTGCGAATGCCGGTCGAGAGCATGTCGATGCGCGCCTTGATCGGCATCGTCCAGGCGTTGGTGAAGCCGGGCATGGCGAGCGCCCGGTTCATCTCGGCGACCAGCTCCTCGTGCGAGATGCGGTCGGGCCAGAACGGCCGCACCAGCGGGCGGGCGAACTCCGGCAGCCAGGAGGAGTACCAGGTCTCCTTCGCCCGCCAGGCGGACTCCGGCTTGAGCACCACCGTGGTCTCGAACATCGACAGCGGCGCCGGGTCGGTCGCGGTCTCGGCGCGGCCGGCCTTGCCGTACACGCGCTCGACCTCGGGGAAGCCGGCGAGGATCCCGTCCTGGAGCTCGAGCACCCGCTGCGCCTCGCCGATGGCGATGCCGGGCAGCGTCGTCGGCATGTAGAGGATCGACCCCTCGGCGAGCGGCGGCATGAACTCGGAGCCCAACCGGAAGTAGAGCGGCAGTGAGGTCGCGAGGATCACCAGGGCGATCGCGATGACCGTCTTCGGCCGCCGCAGCACGAAGCGGCAGGCGGGATCGTAGACCCGGTGGATGGCGCGGCTCACCGGGTGGCGCTCCTCGGCGTAATAGGTGCCGACGAAGAGGCCGGAGGCGATCTTCGCCAGGAAGCGCGGCCTGAAGGTGAACGGGTCCATGCGCGCGAAGAGCATGCGCAGCGCCGGATCGAGCGTCACGGCGAGGAGCGCCGCGAGCAGCATCGCCAGGTTCTTCGACCAGGCGAGCGGCCGGAAGAGGCGCCCCTCCTGGTCGACCAGGGCGAAGATCGGCAGGAAGGCGACGGCGATGACCAGGAGAGAGAAGAAGACCGACGGCCCGACCTCCTTCAACGCCTCGAGGCGGACTTCGTGGAAGTCCCCCTTGCGCCCGCCGACCTCCCAGAGGTGCAGCCGGTTGTAGGCGTTCTCGACTTCGACGATGGCGCCGTCCACCAGCACGCCGATCGAGATCGCGATGCCGGCCAGGGTCATGATGTTGACCGAGATGCCGAGCAGGTAGAGCGGGATGAACGACAGCAGCACGGAGATCGGGATCGTCACGATCGGCACGATCGCCGACGGGAAGTGCCAGAGGAAGAGCAGGATGACCAGCGAGACGACGATCATCTCCAGCACCAGCTCGTGCTTCAGCGTGTCGAGGGCGCGCAGGATGAGGTCGGAGCGGTCGTAGGTCGTCACCACCTCGACGCCCTCGGGCAGGCTCGCCGCGAGATCGTCCAGCTTCGCCTCGACCCGGCGGATGACGTTGAGCGCGTTCTCGCCGTGGCGCATGACGACGATGCCACCGACGGCGTCGCCCTTGCCGTCGAGGTCGCCGACGCCGCGGCGCGATTCCGGGCCGAGCTCGACCGTCGCCACGTCGCGCACCCGCAGCGGCACGCCTGCCGGGCCGGCGCGCAGCACGACGTCGCCGAAGTCGTCGAGAGTCTTGGCGTAGCCGCGGATGCGCACCATGTACTCGGCGCCGCTCCATTCGATGAGGCGCCCGCCGCTCTCGTTGTTCGACGCCTGCACCGCGGCCACGACGTCGCCGATCGGCACGCCGTAGGAGGCCAGACGGTTCGGGTCGACGACGATCTGCACCTGCTTGACGTAGCCGCCGATCGACGCCACCTCGGCGACCCCGGGGACGCTCTGCAGGGCGTAGCGCAGCGTCCAGTCCTGGAGCGAGCGCAGCTCGTCGAGCGAGTGCTTGCCGGCGCGATCGACGAGGGCGTACTGGTAAACCCAGCCGACGCCGGTGGCGTCGGGCCCCAACTCGGTGCGCACACCGTCGGGGAGGCTCCCCTGGATCTTGGAGAGGTACTCGAGCACGCGCGAGCGCGCCCAGTAGAGATCGGTGCCGTCCTCGAAGATGACGTAGACGAACGAGTAGCCGAAGTCCGAGAAGCCGCGCACCGCCTTGACCTTCGGCGCTCCGAGGAGCGAGCTCACGATCGGGTAGGTGACCTGGTCCTCGAGCAGATCGGGCGAACGGTCCCAGCGCGACAGGATGATGACCTGGGTGTCCGAGAGGTCGGGCAGCGCGTCGAGGCGGATCGTGCCGAGGATGGCGACCGCGACGACGCACAGCATCGCCACCGCCAGCAGGACGAGCGCGCGGTTCCGGGCCGAGAACTCGATGACCTTGCGGATCACCGGGGGTCTCCGGCAGGCGGGGCGGGAGGCGGCAGGGGCCGCGGCGCGGCGCCGGTGATCCGCGACTCGGCGTCGAGCAGGAAGTTGGCGCGGGTGGCGACACGCTCGCCGGCGGCGACGCCGCGGACGATCGCGATCGCGTCGCCGCTCCGCTCGCCGGTCTCGACCTCGCGTGGCTCCAGCTGGCCGGCCGCGCTCTCGACGAAGACGGTCTTCTTGAGGCCCGAGTCGATCACCGCCGAGGCGGGAATCAGCACACCCTCGCCGAGGTCGATCTCGAACTCGACGTCGACGAACATCCCCGGCCGCAGGGCGAAGCCGGGATTGGGCAGCTCGAAACGCGCGGTGAGGGTGCGGGCGGCGGCGTCGACCGTCGGATAGACGTAGGTGATCTTCGCGGTCATCTGCTTGCGGTCGTCGTACGGCAGGTGGATGTTCGCCGGCTGGCCGATCGCGATCCAGCGCGCCTCGGATTCGAAGAAGGCCGCCTCCACCCAGACGCTGGACAGGTCGGTCACCGTGTAGAGCTCCATGCCGGGGGTGATCTCCTGCCCCTGGACGACCGACTTCGCGGTCACGAAGCCGCTCGCCGGGACGAGCAGGTCGACCGTGCGCTGCGCGGTGCGCGTGCGGTCGAGCTCGACGATGAAGCTCTCCGGCACGTCGAGGAGCTCGAGGCGGCGGCGGGCGGCCACCAGCAGATCCTGCCCGCCGCGGCGGACCTCCGGCAGCTGCGAGCCGGCGAAACGGTTGGCGGCGTCGCGGGCGAGGAGGTAGTCGCTCTGCGCCGCGAGCAGCGCCGGCGAGTAGACCGACATCGCCGGCGCCCCCTTGTGCACATAGAGCCCCGTGGCGTTCACCGCCAGCTTCTCCACCCAACCCGAGATCTTCGACTGGGCGCGCACCTGGCGGCGCTCGTCGGCGACGACCGAACCGGCAGCGCGTACGCTGCGCGTCAGCCGGCCGACGGCGGCGACCGCGGTCACCACGCCGGCGCGGCGCAGGGACTCCGGGCTGCCTCCGACCGTCGCCAGCCCGGCTGCGTCCGCGTCCACGGGCGTTTCCGGAGCTTTCGACTGCTTCACCAGGTCCATGTTGCAGATCGGGCAGGTTCCCGGGTGGTCGGTGACGTAGGTGGGGTGCATCGGGCAGGTCCAGTGCTCCGCCTCTTCCGGACTCTTGGCCGACGAGCAGCCGCCGGCGGCCAGCGCGGTCAGGGAGCAGGCGAAGAGCAGCAGCAGGGCGAAGGAGCGCTTCATGGGAGGGACTCCGGTTCGGTCGCTTCGATCGGTTCGAGGGGGGCGCCGGCGAGCGCCTGGGCCTCGGCCCAGATGCCGTAGCGGGCGGCTTCGGCGCTCGACAACTCGATGCGCGCGTGAAACCAGTCGTTGAACAGCTCGAGAAGGAGCGCGAAAGTCACGTCGCCGTTGAGGAAACCGACCCGTGCCGCGTCGAGCGCCGCGCTCGTGCGCGGCACGATGGCGCCGGCGAGGCGCGCGAGGCTGCGCTCGAGGCGGTCGCGCTCGGCGCCGAGGCGCACCGCTTCGGCGCGTCCGGCCACCTGCTCCGCGGCGACCTCGGCACGCGCCGCGACGACGTCGCTCTCCATCGCCGAGACCTGCGGCGCGAGCCGCCGGTGGCGGAAGAAGGGGAGCTCCATGCCGAGCTTTACGGTGAGCTCGGGGTTCCCCCCCTCCGGCCAGAGGAACCCGCCGCCGACGCCGAAGTCCGGCTTGAGACCGAGCCGCCCCGCTTCGAGGCGCTTCTCGGCCGCGGCGAGGCGCAGCTGGGCCGCCTGCACGGTGGGCGCGCGGTCGTCGAACGGCAGCGGACCCTCGCGCACCGCGAAGACCGGCTCCGGCAGCTCGCCGAGGCGCAGCGGAAGGGTCTCGGCGCCGACTCCGGCGAGCTCCGCGAGCCGCGCGCGCGCCGCCTGGAAACGCGAAAAGACGAGGTCGAGATTCTGGTCGTGCTCGTCCTGGGCGATCTCGGCCTCGAGCACCGCCAGCGCGTCCCCCTGGGTGGTGGCGAAGCGCGACCTCGCCGTGGCGTGCAGCAGCTCGAGCAGTTCGTGCGCTTCCGCCAGGGTGCGCTGCTCGCGGTCGGCGGCGTAGAGCTCGGCGAAGGTCCGCCGCACCTCGCCCACCAGCTTCTGCTCCGCGACGACGACCGCGACGAGAGCCGCCTGCGTCTCGGCGGCGGCGACGGCTTCGAGCGCGCCGCGCTTGCCGGGCCAGCGCACCGGCTGGACGACCTCGACCTCGACGGCGACCGGCTGGTCCGCCGTGTCGGAGAGCTCCGGCAGCGCGTTGCGCACCCACAGCTCGAGCTCCGGGTCGCCGCGCACTCCGGCCGCCTGCGCGAGGGCCAGCGCCTCCTGCGCCCGAGCCCGCGCTGCCTGCAGGACCGGCGAGCCGAGGCGTGCCGCCCGCTCGAGCTCGACGACGTCGATCGAATCTGCGGCGCGTGCCGGAGCCCCGTGGACCATGGCGAGACTCAGCCCGGCGAGGCCGAGGGTGAAAACTCCAGGGATGAAGGTACTGCCCGCTGCCTTCCGCATCTTGCGCTCCTCGCCTGCTCCTTCCGGAATCGACGGGACGAAGCTCCCGCCGGACACACTACTCCCCGGAGGAGGGGCTCAGATTCGCCAGACGGAGTGCAGGGTGAAGAGGCCGAGCGGATGAAGCTG
>CAZQTL010000104.1:0-14007 GCA_964595975.1 uncultured Thermoanaerobaculia bacterium
CGCGCAAGACGGCTTCGCGCCCGGGCTCGCCGCCGTAGCTGGGCGACCCGCCGGCGACCGCCCGGCGCAACCGCCAGAGCCCGGCGCCGACCCGGTAGAGCAGGGTTTCGCGCACGTTTCGCGCCGCCGCGTCGCCGGCGTGCGGCCCGCCCCCCTGCGCTGTGTCGAACAGCCGGACGCCGCCGGCGTCGAAAACCTGCACCCGCCCCGCCAGCGGGCGCTCGACCCGGGCCAGGAGCGCCGTCGCGGCGAGGGCGTCCAGCGCCGGCGGGCAGGCGAGCGCGGCGGCCAGCGCGCGAGCCGTCACCGCGATGGCGCGTTCGTCGGCGGCCAGCAGCTCGCGCTCGAAGACGCCGAGAGACCAGAGCCCGGCGACCGGCAGGATGAGGACCAGCAGGACCACCGAGAGCAGCCGGGCGTAGAGCCGCGAACGCAGCCCGTTCATGGCGGATCGCGGAAGCGGTAGCCGAGACCGTAGACCGCCTCGACCGGATCGTAGCCGGAGTCGGCGAGCGCGAGCTTGCGCCGCAGCCGCTTGATGTGCGAGTCGATGGTGCGGATCGAGCCGGCCTCGTCGTCGCCGTGCACCTCGTCGAGCAGCTGATCGCGGGTGCGGACGTGCCCGGGCCGGCGCGCGAGCGCCGCCAGGAGGAGGAATTCCGAGAGCGTGAGCGGCAGTCGCACCGCGCCGTACCAGGCCTCGTAGCGATCGAGGTCGAGGGTCAGCCGGCCGCGCCGCACGAGGCGTTCCTGCGGGCTGTCGCGGCCTTCGGCCAGGAGCTCGGCGCGGCGCAGCAGCACGCGCAGGCGGGCGACGAGCTCGCGCAGCGAGAAGGGCTTCGGCAGATAGTCGTCGGCGCCGAGCTCGAGCCCGAGGACGCGGTCGAACTCCTCCCCTTTCGAGGTCAGCATCAGGATCGGCAGCGCGCGCGAGCGCGCGCGCAGGCGGCGCAGGAGCTCGAGCCCGTCGAGACGCGGCAGCAGGATGTCGAGCACGGCGACGTCGGGCAGCGCCGTCTCGAAGGCCCGCCACGCCGTCAGTCCATCGGCGTAGAGATCGACCGCGAAGCCTTCGCGGCGCGGCGCGACCTCGAGCGTGGTGCGGATCCCCGCCTCGTCGTCGACCACGGCGATGCGCGGGGCGCCTGGCGTTCCCATGCGCGGACTCTAGCTCCGGAAGCGGCTTTGCCATCGTTTCGCCACGATTGCCCGGATCCCGTCCGGTTTCCGCCATCTCCGGGACGCTCGAGCGTCAGATCGTCCGCTTCAAGGAGGTCTCCATGACCGATGTCGTTACCCGCATCACCCGCTCGATTCCGTTCCGTGTCGCCGTGCTCGTGTTCCTCGCGCTCTTCCTGCTCATCCAGCTCTCGAGTGTCCGGGACCTGGTGAGCGAGCGGCGCCAGCTCCGCGGCGCGGCCGCCGCCTCGATCGCCGCCAGCTGGGGCGGAAGCCAGACACTGCTCGGACCGATCCTGGTCCTCCAGCTCGACTGTCCCTGGACCGACGCAGACGGGCACACCGGAGTCACCTCCCGGATCGTCACCCGTCTGCCCGCGCGCTTCGACGTCGATGGCGACCTGACGACAGAGGTGCGCCGTCGCGGCCTGCACGCGGTGCCGGTCTACCACGCCCGGCTGCGCACCAGCTTCGAGTTCGCGCCGCCGGCGGCGAGCCTGCTCCACTCGCAGTGCGAGGGCGCCCGCCTGCAAGCCGCCTCCGTCGTCTTCGCTCTCACCGATCCGCGCGGCATCGACCGGATCGCGCCGCTCGACCTCGCCTCGTCCAAGATCGCGTGGATCCCCGGAACGCCTCTCGGGGGCGCCTGGAAGCAGGGCGTACAGGCGCCCCTTCCGGTCGGCCTGCTCGCCGCGGGTGGTCAACCGATCGCGCTCCGGGCGGAGCTCACCCTGCGTGGCAGCGACCGCTTCACGGTGCTCCCGAGCGGCGGCGAGACCCAGGTCCACCTGACCGCCGACTGGCCGTCACCTTCCTTCGACGGCGCCTTCCTGCCGGTGCGCTCGACCCTGCGGCCCGACGGCTTCGCTGCCGACTGGACGGTCTCCGAGCTCGCCCGCCCCCTGCCGTCGATCTTCGCCGGCGATCCGCCGACCGAGCTCGAAGCGTCGGCCTTCGGCTTCACCTGGTTCCAGCCCGCCGACGCCTACCTGCAGACCGAGCGCTCCCTCAAGTACGGCTTCCTTTTCGTCGTGCTCACCTTCGCGGTCTTCTTCGTCTTCGAGCTCAGCAGCGACCGCCGCGTGCATCCCGTCCAATACGGCATGGTCGGCGCCGCCCTGTGCATTTTCTACCTGCTTCTCCTGTCGCTCTCCGAGCGCACCGGTTTCGCCCCGGCCTACCTCGCCGCGGCTGCGGCGACGACGCTCCAGATCACCTTCTACGGCCGCGCCCTGCTCGACGGCTGGGCTCGCGCGGCGATCCTCGGCGGCATCGTGACGGCGCTC
The DNA here is from genome assembly GCA_964595975.1 of uncultured Thermoanaerobaculia bacterium. GTDB lineage: Bacteria > Acidobacteriota > Thermoanaerobaculia > Multivoradales > JAGPDF01 > JAGPDF01. The sequence goes on from CAZQTL010000104.1 coordinate 2,466, forward strand.
TACGGCGCTCTCTTCGTGCTCATCGGGCTCGAGGAGACGGCGCTCCTCGTCGGCTCGTTCGCGCTCTTCGCACTGCTCACCCTGGCCATGTGGCTGACCCGCAGGATCGGGCGCAAGCACCAGGAGCAGCCCGGGGAAGCTGAGCCGCAGCCGGTCTGACGGGTCAGGGAACGACGGCCGACCAGCGGCCGGCCGTCGCCTCTTCGAAGTCGTCGGCGAACAGGAACGAACGCTCGACGGCGCCGATATCTGGCGGATCGGGCGGAGCCCCGGCGGCGCCATCGTTGATACCGGCGAGCACCAGGGCCGCTCCGACGAGCGGGCTGCCGGCGAGCGGCGTGAAGTCGCCCGCCGCCGGGTTCGTCAGGGCGGGGCCAAGCGAAAGTCCCGTCGGCTCCTGGCCGGTGGCGCTCTGCAGCGCGGCGAGATCGGCGTAGGAGGCGCCCATCCAGTAGGCGAGCCGCCCGGCGGTCGAGCGGTGGAGATCGTCGCGGTCGAAGTCGAGGGCGACCGGATTCACCTTGTAGATCGCCTCGGCCGGCCCGGCGAAGAGGTTGTTGCGGGCGCGCAGGAAGGTGCTCGCGCCGGGATTGAGCAGGGTGAGCGCCGCCGTCCCCGGCGCGGTGCTGAGAAAGGTGTTGTGCAGCAGCAGCACCGGCCCGACCGGCTCGGGGTAGCCGCTGTTGATCTTCAGCGCGCTGGCGAGGTAGCCGTCCACCTGGCTGGTGCGGGTGTTGCCGAAGTCGTAGGCGATGTTGCGCACGATCCAGGTCGGTCCGGGCGAGGCCGGCGCGACAGCGAAGGCCATGTGGACGTCCTCGATCGCGTTGCCCCACAGGCGGACGTTCGAGCAGTAGCCCTCGGGCTCGAAGGCGTCGTCGGTGTGGCGGTAGAGGACGTTCTCGTAGAGGTCGGTCTCGTTGGTGAGCCCGGTCGGCGGAGCGCTCCCGCCGCACGGCCCGACGCCGTTGAAGGTGTCGTGGATGAGGTTCCGGCGCACGACGTTGCCGCGCCCGATCTCGTCGGTGAAGAGCACGCCGTTGTTCTCCGCCGAGCTCCCCTTCGTCCAGTCCCACGGCCAGGCGAAGATCGATGTGTCCCAGATCTCGTTCTGCTCGATGAGGTTGCGCTCGCCGCCCTTGACCCACACCCCCGCCGCGCCGACCTCGTGGATGCGGCAGAGGCGCACGGCACAGTCGGAGCAGTAGCGCAGGTAGACCCCCTTGCCGTAGTCGCCGGCGCCGTAGTGGCGGAGCTCCAGGTTCTCGATGCGGACGAAGCTCCGTCCGTCGAGGACGAAGCCCTCCTCGAGCCGGCCGACCTGCATCGTGTGCGCCGCCGGCGAGGAGTTGTCACTGAAGCGGACACGCAGCGTCGTGCCGTCGAAGAAGAAGCCGCCTGGGGCCCCGGTGGGCAGCGCCTGGAGGTCGGCCAGCGAGTCGTAGCGGAAGAGCCGGCCGATCTCGCTGACCACGTGTCCGGTGGCGAAACCGAGCGTGCGCGCGTAGACGCCGCCCCCCTGCGCCGTCCAGATCACGCCTTGCGCGATGGCGGCATCCGCGCCGTCGAGGATCGCCCCCGGCGCGCTGCCGCGGAAGACGATCGGCTGCGCCGCGGTGCCGGAGACGGGGACGTCGACCCGCTCGCGGTAGACGCCCGGGGCGACGAGAACGAGCGTCCCGGGCGCGGCGCGGTTCGCCCCCTCCTGGATCGTCGCCAGCGGCTGGCCTTGCGTCCCCGGTCCGCCGTCGTCGCCGCCGGGGGCGACGTAAAGCGTCTGCCCTGTCGGCTCGGCGAGAACCGCCGAACGCGTCGTGAACGTCGTCGTCTGGATCGGTGTCCCGCTCGTCCCGTCGGGGTCGCTCAGGGTGACTCTCGCCTCCCAGGTGGCACCGGGCGAGAGAGAAAAAAGGCTTCCAGTAAAGGTGGTCGTGGAGATCCGGACGAGCGGCTGGGCGGCGCGAAAGGTCGGCGCGCCTGCCCTTCTCCATGCGAGTGCCAGGGTCGCGTTCTGATTCGTGTCGCCGGCCACCGTGGCGACGACGCCGGCGGCGTGGAAGTTGCCGTAACCGGAGATGCTCACGAGGGTCGCGGATGTCTGGGCGCTGGCCGGCGTCGCGCCGCCGCCGACCACGGTCGCTCCGGCCGCGAACCCGAGGAGCAGCGCGGCGGCCCGGTCTCTCATCGCCCTTCGACTCTACTCCTCGGGCCGACTACGGCGCGGCCGCCGACCACTCGGCGGTGTTGCCGTCTTCGAAGTGGGCGACGAAGATCTGGCTCTTCCACCACTGCAGCAGGGTGCGCAGCGCCTCGGGCGGATTCTGCGGCGCGGCGCTGCCGGGGTTCGACTGGTCGAGGCTGTTGAGGCCGTGGCACGAGGTGCAGACGCGGATCTCGCCCGGCTGGAAGGTGAGCCAGTAGCGCTCGCGCACCACCGGCGTGCCGGCGCCGTTGGTGAGATGCCAGGTGAGCGCGCGCTCGGCCGGCACCAGCGCCGCCATCGAGCCGTCGCCGCCGAGCTCGACGCTCGCCGGGGGCGCTCCCGCAGGGAGCGGCGGATTGATCGCCCGCGGATCGTGCAGCTTCTGCGCCAGCACCCGGCGGCCGGCGCGCGGGGTCGCGGCGCCGCCCAGGCCGCGGATCAGGTCGGCCTGAAAGATCTGCATGTGCGAGACGTCGTAGATCGTTCCGGAAGCGCCGATCGTCTGCGCCGTGCCGCCCGGCACGCGCAGGTTGTACGGCTGCTGCTTGTCGGCGCGGTCGCGCGTGGTGACGTCGCGGCTCACGATCAGCGCCAGCTTCTGGCTCTCGAGGTAGTCGCGGAAAGCGGCGACGTTCACCTGCTCGTCGCTGAACACCGACGCCTCCGGGGTCTCGAGCGGCGGAGCGGGCGGTATCGGAGGGGTGCGCGAGCGCACCTCGACCGGATCGAGCTCCCACATCGTGACGTTGGTGTAGCTCACCATGACGTCGGGATTCCAGTACGACAGCGTCTTGGTGATGCCGGAGGTGAGCGTCGTCCCGTACTTCTGGTAGCCGGCGCACGGCGCGCCCGCGGCGACGAGATTGCGCAGGCGGAACTTGTAGCGCGCCACCGGCGAGGCGGTCGAGCCGTCGTTCGCCGCCTGCCGGGTCTCCGGCACCCCGGCGCTGCGCTCGCCGGCGTGCACGGCGATGAGCGTCCCCGGTCCGGAGGCCGCCGAGAGCGGCAGCGGGTTGCGGTAGAAACCCGAGTGACACGGCCCCGGCGTGTCGGTGAAGCTGCCGGTGTCGGGGTGGGTGATCCAGGTCACGCCCATCTCGTCCGCCGGATCGGAGGGCGCGCCGTTGAGCGAGAACAGCATGCCGGCGGCGTGGGTGTAGAACTCCGGCGCGTCGACCGCGTAGTAGAGCCCCGGGACCATGGCGCTTTCGCGGATCTCCAGCATGTTCTCGATCTCGAAGTCGTTGAAACGGCCGCAGGAGTTGCCGCCGCAGATGAACTCGTCGAGATTGTTGTCGTTGTTGAAGCTGCGGTTGAAATAGCTGTGCAGCTCGTGGCGGCCGATGTGGTTCAGCGTCTCGAGGCCGGTGCCGTCCGGGTTCACCATCCAGGGAAAGAAGTGGTTGAAGCTGTGCCCCTCCTCGTGCGGCAGCAGGAGGTCGCTCCTGCCGGCGCGCGGCTCGGGGAACTGCTCGACGCGGGTGGCGAGCGCCGTCGCGTCGGCGCGCTCGCTCGACCAGTTGAAGGTGCCGTAGGTCGGCGGGTTGCCGGCGACCTCGTCGTAGTAGTCGCTGTCGGCCTGCTGGTCGCGCTGCAGGTGGTCCCAGCGGGTGAAGACGACGCGGCCGAAGCTGTCCACGGTCGGTTTGAAGTCGCCCGACGGCGCGTGGTCGAGGAGCTTCAACGCCCCCGTCGCCGGATCGAGGCTCCACAGACCGGTGACGACCGGCGCCTCTTCGTACTCGTCGAGCTGCGGATAGAGATGCGCGCGGCCGTCGCGCGGCCGGTCGGAGGTGAAGAGAATCTTGCCGTCGGGGGCGTAGACCGGACTGACGTTGTTGGCGTTCAGGGGCTGGTTCGGCACCTTGGTGATCGTCACCGGATCGGCGGCGCCGAGGCCCGTCACCTCGTAGAGCTGCCAGTAGTAGGTGCCCCAGACGTACTGCTGCGTCGGGGCGCCGATGACCATGGAGAAGACCGCCTTGGTGCCGCTCCAGTGCACGGCCGGCTCGCGTACCGCGATCGCGGTCGCCCCCTGGAAGCCGGAGGCGACACCGTACCCGCCGAGCTGGGTCAGGTTCTTGAGCGTGCCGTTGGGATAGAGAACATAGAGGTCGCCGCCGCGGCCGGTGCTCTCGACGTCGGCGCGATGGTTGCCGAAGACCGAGCCGATCGCCGTGAAGTCGTACGGGATCGGCGTCTGGGTGACGAAGAGGATCGGATAGAGGCGCTGGGCCTGGGCGGCGAAGCCACTGCAGAAAAAGAGCAGTGCGAAGATCGACTTGCGCATCGAAGCGTCCTCCAAAGGGTACAGATCGAAGCCGGATTCTCGGCTTCACCGCCGAGCCGGGCCAATGGACTGCTGCACACAGGGAGAAACGCACGCCAGCCGCCTCTTGTGCCACCGATCCCGGCCCCATATCGTCCCGCTGTGTGCGGCCGCTACGTCCTGACGACCCCCGGCGAGGTCCTGGCGCAGATCTTCGACACCGTGCCGCCGCCGGAGGAGATCCTCGAAGCGATCGTGCCGCGCTACAACATCTCGCCGACGCAGACCGTTCCCATCGTCCGCCGCGCCGCCGCGCCGGCGGCCAATCGTGAGCTCACCCTCGTCCAGTGGGGCCTCGTCCCGCACTGGGCGAAAGACCCGGCGATCGGCAACAGCCTGATCAACGCCCGCGCCGAGACCGCCGCCGAGAAGCCGTCCTTCCGCGACGCCCTGAAGCGCCGGCGCTGCCTGATTCCAGCGAATGGGTTTTACGAATGGCAAAAGCTCGGTAAAGGAAAACAGCCCTGGCTGCTGCGCCTGAAGAGCAACGAAACGTTCGCCTTCGCCGGGCTCTGGTCGCAGTGGAAGAACCCGGAGAGCGGAGCGAAGCTCGAGACCTGCGCCATCCTGACGACCACGCCGAACGAGCTCACCGCCAGGGTCCACGATCGCATGCCCGTGATCCTCCCCCCCACCACCTGGAGCCTCTGGCTCGACGACGCCCCGTCGGGCACCCCCTTTACCGATCTTTTTCTTGCCTTTCCGGCGGCACAGATGGAAGCCTTCCCGGTCAGCAAGCGCGTCAACAGCCCGGCCAACGAGGGGCCGGAGAACATCGTGCCGGTCCAGCTAGCGGAGACGGCAGCCGAGAACTGACCGCTTCTTCGTCCGTATTCCTTCGCAACCCTCTCTTTCGACTCGCACCCCAAGGAGTTCAAGAAGATGAATCGATATCGCCTGCCGCTCGCCGGAACCTTCGCCACGCTGTTGCTCGCCGTTGCCGTTGCGCCGCTTCGCGGCGCGGATGCCCCGTCCGTGAGCGACATGTCGCGGCAGCAGATCGCCGCCACGGTGACCTCGTCGATGGACCGCACCGCCGATCCGTGCAACGACTTCTACCGCTACGCCTGCGGCGGCTGGCTCGACACGACGAAGATGCCGTCCGACCAGGCGCGCTGGGTGCGCAGCTTCTCGACCATCACCGAGCGCAACCGCGAGCTGGTGAAGGAGCTCCTCGAGAGCGCCGGCAAGACGCCGTCGGCCGACCCGGAACGCCGCCAGATCGGCGACTTCTACGCCGCCTGCATGGACGAGGCGGCGGTCGAGCGAGCCGGCACCGCGCCGCTCACCGGCATGTTCACCGCCATCGACCAGGTGACCGACGCGAGCTCGCTGATGTCGGTCGCCGCCGGGCTCGCCAAGAGCGGCGTCGGCACCCTCTTCGGCGGCGGCGCCGCCCCCGACTTCAAGAACCCGACGATGAACCTCCTCTTCATGAGCCAGGGCGGCCTCGGACTCCCCGACCGCGACTACTACGTGAGCGACGACCCGAAGAAGAAGGAGATTCTGGCGAAGTACGAGACGCACGTCGCGCGCATGCTCGGGCTCGCGGGCGAGAGCGCCGCCGACGCCGCGCGGCACGCCCAGGCGATCGTCGCCTTCGAGACCGAGCTCGCCAAGGCTTCGCGCCCGCGCGCCGAGATGCGCGACCGCGACAAGATCTACAACAAGGTCGATCGCGCCGGCCTCGAGAAGCTCGCGCCGCAGCTCGCCTGGCCGCGCTACTTCGCCACCCTGGGTTATCCCGACGTGCAGTCGATCAACGTCGCGGTGCCGGAGTTCTTCCAGGCGCTCGAGAAGCTCGCCACCACGACGCCGGTCGAGACGCTGCGCGAGTACCTGCGCTGGAACGTCCTCGACAGCCACGCCGACCGCCTGCCGCAGGCGTTCGTCGAGGCCAACTTCGACTTCTTCGGCAAGACGCTCTCCGGCCAGCAGGAGATCCAGCCGCGCTGGAAGCGCTGCGTGACAGCGACGACCGCCGCGCTCGGCGAGGCGATCGGCAAGATCTACGTCGCGCAGGAGTTCGCCGGCAACAGCAAGGCGGTGGCTGTCGAGATGATCCGCGACATCGAGAACGCCTTCGAGTCGAACCTGCCGGCGCTCGCTTGGATGGACGACGCGACGCGCCAGCGCGCGGTCGAGAAGGCGAAGAAGGTGACCAACAAGATCGGCTATCCCGACGTCTGGCGCGACTACTCCTCGGTGGTGGTGAAGCGCGACGACTACTTCGCGAGCGCGCTCTCCGCGACGCGCTTCGAGTTCGATCGCGACATGAAGAAGGTGGGCCAGCCGGTGGACCGCAGCGAGTGGCGGATGGTGCCGCACCAGGTGAACGCCTATTACATGTCCACCGCGAACGAGATCGCCTTCCCGGCCGGCATCCTGCAGCCGCCGTTCTTCCACAAGGACTACCCGGCGGCGATGAACTACGGCGCGATCGGCACGGTGATGGGCCACGAGCTCACCCACGGCTTCGACGACCAGGGCCGCAAGTCCGACGGCGACGGCGTGCTGCGCGAGTGGTGGGCGCCGGAGGTGGCGGCCAAGTTCGAGAAGCAGGCAGCCTGCGTCGAGGCGCAGTACTCGGGCGTAGAGGTCGAGCCGGGGGTGCACGTCAACGGCAAGCTGACGCTGGGCGAGAACATCGGCGACATCGGCGGCGTGAAGGAGGCCTACGTCGCCTTCCAGGGCTGGAAGAGCCGCCACAAGATGCCGGCGCCGGGGGAGGCGAAAGAACCGCTGATTCCGGGCATGAGCGACGACCAGCTCTTCTTCGTCGCCTTCTCGCAGGTCTGGTGCTCGCTCGCGACGCCGGAGTTCCTGCGCAACCAGGTGACCACCGACTCGCACTCCCCCGGCCAGGTCCGCGCCATCCTGCCGCTCGTCAACCTGCCGGAGTTCGCGAAAGCCTTCTCCTGCCCCGCCGGTTCCAAGATGAACCCCAAGGAGCGCTGCATCGTCTGGTAGGACTCGCCCATCCAGCCCCTGGCCCGGCCCCTCGCCGGCCTGGGGCCGGCGTCACTTCGACTCCTCCCCAGCGTAGATCCCACGCAGGATCTCCAACGCTCTCGCCACCGCCTTCCTCGCGGTCACGACCTGCCAGCCCATCGCCTCGGCCAGCTCTTTCAAACTGAGTCCGAGTCCGAATCTCTGCCAAAGTACCCGGCGCTCCCGCCGCGGCAAGCGCTCGATCGCTGCGGCGAGGTGGATCCTCGCCTCGGGACCGAGAGGCGGCTGGGCTGACTCCAGATCATCGATTGACCCCAGCTCGACTCGCCCTCCGCCCAGCTCGTTCCGTCTTCCCAGGTGCCGCAGGCACTCGCGGCGAAAGGTCACCGCGAGCCACGCGCCTGGGCTGTGGATCACTTCGCGAAAACGAGAGAAACGCAGCAGGGTGTTCTGCAGAACATCCTCGGCATCGCTGGGAGCAATGCGGTAGCCACGAGCGATGTTTCGAAATTGCGGTTCCAGCGCTTCGAGCAAAACTCTCAATGCCGACGAGCCCCCCGAGTCAGCCTCAGGCATCCCATCTTCCTCCATGACGAGGTCGCATCTTGTCTCTCGGGCGGTAATGGGGCGCAGTCGCTCCCCCGGACCCCACTCGAAGCCGTATCGCATTTTTCCGCTCCCGAGGGTCTGTACGGGTATAGGGAGGTCTCATTCATGTCCCAGTGCGTTCGACTCGCGCGACTTTACCCACGTGTCCTCTCGATTCTCGCGGCGTTCCTCACACTCTCGCTGTGGAGCCCCACCTCGGGCTTCGCGACCACCTACAACTGCGAGATTCCCGGCCAACTTCCGCAGACGGTGACCAACCTGATCGGCTGGGGCGCTGCGAACGTTCCCGCTGCCAACTGTACGGATGGCATCCGCACGCGCGTCTATTCGCCGCTCACTGGGGCGGTGTCCTATGAGCTCTCGCCGTCGAACTGCGATCCCTCGACGCAGAGCTGCACAGTGATCGCTCGCGTCGGCGTCTCGACGCCGGGCAACTCGCAGAACAACCAGACGTTCGACTCCATCGTCAAGGTCCTGTGGTTCAACTCCGGCGGCGGCACGGTCGGCACCTGCGGCAACATCGGCGCGCCGATCGGCGCCGACGAGTTCGACGCCACGATGCAGATCGGCGGCTTCACCTGCGGCGGCTCGCTCGGTGCGCTCGCCGGCACCTATACCGTCGAAGCGCGCATCACCAAGTGCAGCAGCTCCTCGGCCTACTTCGCCGAGTCCACGACCTTCGAGCTCAGCCAGACCGTGCTCGAGCAACAGTTCTGCTCGCCGCCGCCGCTGCCCCCGGATTGCGGCTGTCTCTCCTGCCCGGTCGGCGGAGGCGCGCCCCCCACCGGCGGCGGAAATCCGCCGCCGAAGTCCGCCGGCGGAACGGGAGGCGGGTCTCTCAATGTCGGCGGCAGTGGTTCCGCAGCGACGCCGCCGGGCCAGGCAGGCGCGGTCTTGAACTACCAGGCTGGCGGCGCCGGCTTCTGGGGAACTCCCTCCTACGCCACCTGGCGCAGCACGCAGGGCCGCGGCTGGTCGCACGAGTTCGCCGAACGGATCTTCAAGGACCCGGACGAATCGCACGTCTGGCTGGTGACCCGCGGCGCCACCTTCCGCGAGTTCGATGCACTCGATCCGGGCGTGGGCCTGCGGGCCTACCAGACGCGGAAACCGTCCGACGAGTACCGCACGCTCTACTACGACACGACGAGCGGCGGCTGGGAGCTGCACGACCTCGCCGGGACGGTGATCACGTTCGACGCCGCCGGCCTCTGGCAGCGCACCGTCGACCGCAACGGCAACACCTGGCAGGCGGTCTCGTACTCCGGATCGCAGATCACAGCAGTCTCGATGCCGGACGGCCAGCGCGACGAGTTCACCTACCTCAACGGCAAGCTGCGCAAGATCATCCGGCGGGGCGTGGACGGCACCTCGACGCGCACCTGGACCTACACCTGGGCGGGCAAGGATCTGGCGCGCATCGACCAGCCCGACGGGCGTTCAACGGTACTCAAGTACGGCACCGTCCTCGGCCAGCTGACCCGCATGACGCTGGTGCCCGACAACGACGGCAACGCGGCGACGCCGGCGATGGGCACCGCGACGCGGGTTCTGCGCGCCTGGAGCTACGACACACACGGCAATGCCGTCCAGACCTGGACCGGCGCTCCCAACTACGGTGACACGGCGGCGGTCGAGAAGTGGTCGCTCGCCTTCGACGATCCGGACGATCCCACGACGACGACGGTGACCGACCCGCTGGGTGTCGCATCGACCTACGTCTTCGACCGCGACCCGTCGGGGAGCGGCAAGCCGCGCATCCTCTCGGTCACCGGCGGCTGCCCGACCTGTGGTGCCGGGCCGAACAGCCAATGGCTGTTCAACGATCCGGCGAATCCCTTGCGGCCGACGCGGGTCATCGACGGGCGCGGCGTCTACACCGACTACGTCTGGGACGCGAACGGCCAGATGACGATGCGCATCGACGCCGCCAACAACCCGGCGTCGGACCCCGATCTGCCGCGGACCACCGAGTGGACCTACGACACGAATTTCCCGGCCTTCGCGACCGCCATCGACGGACCGTTCAGCGGTGCCTCCGGGACGCGTTCGGTGACGATGGTCTACGACTCCGGGACGGGGGATCTCGTCTCCCGGACGAGCCTCGGCAGCGAGGCGACCTATTCCGGGGGCAGCTTCTCGCTCACGACGGGCTACCCGTTGTACAACGCCGCCGGGCGCCCGCTGACGGTCGATCCGCCGGGTTACGGCACAGCGGACCAGACGACCTTCACCTACGCCGTCGCCGGCACGAACGGCCAGATCCCGGACAGCCGGACCGATCCGCTCGCCGGCACGACGAATTTTGCCTACGACCCCTACAACCGGCGGACGCGGGTGACCGACGCCAACGGAGTGAAGACCGACACGGAGTACGACGTGCTCGACCGGGTCAACCGGGTCCTCCGGCGCGGTGCGAACGATGCGGTGGAGACCGACGACCTGATCACGCTCTACAAGTACAACGACAAGGGGGATCTCTTCTGCGTCAAGAATCCCGCCGGCGGTGGCACCCAGTACGGCTACGACGCCGCCGGCCGACTGACGGAGGTCCGCCGCGGCACGGCAGTCGCCACGCCGAGCGCGACCTCGTGCCTCTCGATCTCGACGACGACGACGGCCGACCGGCTGCTCTACACGCTCGACGGTGGCGGGCATCGCACGAACGAGAAGCGCGACCGCGGGACGGCGGCGACGACCTGGACGACGCATTCGGAGACGAGCTACGTTTACTCGTCGATGTGCCATCTCGACAAGACGATCCAGGCGCCGGGGAAGGCCGAGGAGTCGATCACGGAGTACGAGTACGACTGCGCCGGGAATCTCTCGGATGTCTGGGACCCCAACCACCTGCGGACGAGCTATCCGCTACAGCCTTCGACTTCCTACGCCTACGACGCGCTGAATCGCCTGACCGACGTCACGCAGCCCTGGGGCGGCGCCGGGGGCGGGACGGTGACGACGAGCTACTCCTACGACGTACAGGACCATCTGGTCGAGGTGGTGGACGGCAACGGCACGGCGACGAGCTACACCTACTCGGATCGGGACTTGATGACGGAACCGGTGTCGGAGGTTTCCGGCACGGCGACGTACGCCTACAACGACCACGGCGAGCTGGTGAGCGAAACGGACGGGCGGGGAGTGACCACCGTCCGGACGGTGGACGAGGCCGATCGGGTGACGCTGGTGGACCTGCCCGGGACAGCGCTCGACACGACCTACGGCTACGGCTCGACCCCCGCCAACTTCGACGTCGGGCGGCTCATCGGGGTCACCCGGAACGCTTCGACGATCGTGTACGGCTACGATCGCTTCGGGCGTACACTCAGTGACGGCGCCCTGAGCTACACCTATGACGGCAACGGCAATCCGCTGACGATCACTTATCCCGGAAACCTCCAGGCGATCTACACCTACGACAAGATGGACCGACCGATCAGCCTGCA
>CAZQTL010000105.1:0-13913 GCA_964595975.1 uncultured Thermoanaerobaculia bacterium
GCGACCGTGAGGCCAAGCGTGGCGAACCGAGCGCCCCCTTCGCGCAGCGGCGACGACCCCGGCCGTACCACGAGCGCCCCGACCCGCCTGCCACCCGGCAGAAGACTCAGCGAACAGCAGAGAGGGCGATGCCGGGCCCCAGTACACAGATGAAGAAAGCCGCGACGAGCCCCGCCGCGACCAGCCAGGCGACGCTGGAGTCGATCCCCAGAGGCGCGCCCGCTGCCGGGGGGAAGCGCCTGCGGTCGCGCAGCAGTTGGGTCATCCAGGCGAGCGCCGAGGCGCCGCCGAACGACGCCGCGGCGGCGGAGATCAGCACCAGCATCGGACTCTCGGGATTGAGCAGCCCGGCGGTGACGTAGAGCGTCCCGCCGGCGAGATAGGCGGGCAGCGTGAGCCGCCGCGCCCGCGCGAGGCGCGGAGGCTCGGCGGCGCCCAGGAAAGGCTCGAGACCCCGCAAGGCGACCGGTACGGCAACGAACATGTAAGCAGCGGTGCCGACGGCGGCAAGGGCGATTCGCCAGAGAACGTAGTGCGGCGAGCCGGCGACGACCGCGTTCCAGTCGCCGATGCCGCCCAGCCCCGAGAACATCCAGTAGCCGAAAGCCTGCATCAGATTCAGCGCCAGGAAGAGCCAGAGAAAGTAGCGCCCGGAAGCGGCCCGAACCAGGTTCGTCCGCAGGAGGAGCAGCGTCAGGGCGGCGAGGGCGAGATTCGTGAGCGTCCCGCCGGCCGAGATCCAGCGGCTCGCCGCCGGTGCGAGCCCGTCTTCGCCGCAGTCGAAGTAGACGGCGTTCAGCACCCGCGGCTGGCCGCCGACCGCGAGGCACATCCCGCCGTGTCCGAGGCCCTCGTGAGCGACGTTGGTCAGCGCGAAGGCGACGACGGCGATGGCGATCAGCGTGGGCAGGTGAAGCGCCCTCGCGGGCGGCTGCGGAGCGGCGTCCTCGTCCATGTTTCCTCCGGTCGGATCGCCGGCAGTCTACGACCTCCTTCGCTCGCGGCGAAAAAACTTGTTGACATCCGGCCGGCAATGCATGAATATGCGCATCTTCTGGTAACGACGATGCCGACCGATATCGAACAGAGAGACCGCCGCCGCCAGGCCATCGTCGACCTGGTGCGCCGTTCGCGCATCGCCAGCCAGGAGGAGCTGCGGGCGAAGCTCGCGGCGCGCGGCTTCGAGGCGACACAGCCTTCGGTCTCCCGCGACCTGCGCGATCTCGGGGTGGGCAAGGCCGGCGGACGCTACGTCCTCGCCGACGAGCTCGGTCCGGAGACCCGTGACGCGCTCGCCGAGGTGGTGCACTTCGTGCGCGACGTGCGCCCCGCGGGGCCCTATTTGGCGGTGATCGCGACCACGGTCGGCGCGGCGCAGACGGTGGCGATCGCGCTCGATCACGCGGGCTTCCCCGAGCTCGCGGGCACCGTCGCCGGGGACGACACGATCTTCGCCGCCACCGCCTCGGCGGCGGCGCAGCGTCGCTTTCTCGAGCGGCTGCGCCACCTGCTTGCCGACGTCTCCGGGTCCGCCGGCTCCTCCGGCGTCTCCCGACGACGCGCGGGCTGACTCCAGCCCCGCGCCCGACTTCCACTCGACCTGCGGAGAAACGTGACGATGAAGCCCATTGTGTTGGCATTTTCCGGCGGCCTGGACACCAGCTGGGCGATCCCCTACCTCGCCGAGACCACCGGGCGTCCGGTGGCGACGGTCACCGTCGACACGGGCGGCTTCGACGCCGCCGCGCGGGCGGACCTGGCGGCGCGCGCCGCGGCCCTCGGCGCCGTGCATCACCGTCTGCTCGACGCCCGCAGCGAGTACTTCGAGCGCGTGCTGCGCTTCCTCGTCTACGGCAACGTCCGCCGCGGCGGGACGTACCCGCTCTCCGTCGGGGCCGAACGGAGCATCCAGGCGCGCGGTGTCGCGACCGCCGCCCGCGAGCTCGGCAGCGCCACCGTGGCGCACGGTTCGACCGCGGCCGGCAACGACCAGGTGCGCTTCGAGGTCGCCCTGCGCACCCTCGAGCCTGCTTTCGAGATCCTCGCCCCGGTGCGCGACTCCCTGGTCTCGCGGCCGGCGCAGGTCGCCTTCCTCACCGAGCGCGGCCTGCCGGTTCCGGCGCACGGCGCTGCCTACTCGGTCAATCGCGGACTCTGGGGGACGACGATCGGTGGCAGCGAGACCAAGTCGAGCGAGCTCCCCCTGCCGGAGGCCGCCTGGGTGGCGACGCGCGGTGCCTTCGAGCAGCCGCTCGCGCCGGCGCGCCATCGCCTGGCGTTCGACCACGGCGTGCCCGTCGCCTTCGACGGCGTGGCGCTCGATCCGGTGGCGCTCATCGAAGCGGTGGAGCAGGCAGCGGCGCCCTACGGCATCGGCCGCGGCATCCATCTCGGCGAGACCATCCTCGGCATCAAGGGACGGGTCGCCTTCGAGGCGCCGGCAGCGGAGGTGATCCTCTCGGCGCATCGCGAGCTCGAGAAGCTCGTGCTCACCGGCCGCCAGCTGCGCGTCAAGGAGGGGATCGCCGCGCAGTATGGCGACCTCGTCCACGAGGGCCAGCACCTCGAGCCGGTCTGCCGCGACCTGGAGGCGTTCCTCGCCTCGTCACAGGCGCGGGTGAGCGGAACGGTGCATCTCCTGCTTCGCCCCGGCGCGCTCTTCGTCGAAGGGGTCGAATCGCCCTTCTCGCTGCTCGCCGCTTCGCGCGGTGCCTACGGCGAGGCGGCGGGGGAATGGAGCGCCGCCGACGCCCGCGGCTTCGCACGCCTGGTGGCGCTCCCGGGCGAGCTGCACGCGCGGGCGGGGGCCGCGACGGCAGCCGCACCCACGCAGCTCGCAGCCGAAAAAGGAGTCCCGGCATGAAGACCCTCGTCCTCGACAAGATCGCCTCGGTGACCAAGAGCGTCGGGCTGAAGCGCGAAGTCCGCCTGACGGCGACCATTCCGTGCGAGGAGGGCGTGGTCATCGCGGTGCGGGTCCTCACCGACAAGAGCGTCTACAACCAGCTCGAGCTGCCCTCGGGCCGGATGGCGCAGATCAAGCGCGGCGACATCGTCGCCGGCTGCCTGGGTCACCGACACGCCCTGTTCGGCTACTCCGGAAAGATCCCCGAACGCCTCGCCCCGGGCGACGTCGTCCACCTGCTCAATCTCGGCGGCGTGCTGGGCATCTGCGACTCGGTCAATCCGGATCTCGGCAAGCCGTTCGAATGTGAGGTTCTCGGTGCCGTGCTCACCTTCCCGGTGCTCGGTGAGCGCATCGGCCGCCCGGCGCGCATCGGCGGCGAGCCGCTGCCCGAGAAGCCGCTCCTCGATCTGCGGGGGATCCCGGTCATCGCCATGGTGGGCAGCTGCATGAACTGCGGCAAGACCGCCGCGGCCTGCGCCCTGGTGCGCGAGTTCGCCCACCAGGGCCTGCGGGTGGACGGTCTCAAGGCCACCGGCGTCTCGCTGCGCCGCGACATCCTGGCGCTCGAGGACGCCGGCGCGCGCGCCACGGCGATCTTCACCGAGCTCGGCGTGGTCTCGACGACGGCGAAGAACTCGGCTCAGGCGACGCGCACCCTGCTCACCCGCCTCGCCGCCCAGGCTCAGGACAAGGCGGACCTCATCGTCCTCGAGCTCGGCGATGGCCTTCTCGGCGCCTACGGCGTCGACGCCATCCTCGCCGACCCCGAGCTCCGCGGAGCTTTCACCGCCGTCGTGCTGGCGGCGAACGATCCAGTGGCGGCCTGGGGAGGCATCGAGCTCCTGCGGCGCGACTATGGGATCGAACCGGTCGCGGTCACCGGTCCGGCGACCGACAACGCCGTCGGCGTGCGCCTGATCGAGGATCGCATGGGCGTGCCGGCGGCCAACGCCCGCACCGCGCCGGAGACGCTCGCCGCGACCGTTTTCGCGCGGCTCGGCATCGCGCCGCGCGCGCTCGCCGCCGCCGTAGGAGACCCGGAGTCGGTGCTGGAGGGGGCGCGTTGACCGAGCCGGTTCCGGTCGTCGTGCTCGGCGGCTCGGGCTACGTGGCCGGCGAGGCGGTGCGCCTGCTCGCCGCGCATCCCGGCTTCGAGCTCGCCGCCGTGGTCTCGGAAAGCCGCGTCGGCTCGCCGGTGGCGGAGGCCTTTCCGCACCTCGCCGGGTCCGTCGACGGACTCGCTTTCGTCGCCTGGGAATCGCTTGCGGGGCTCTTCGCCGGCATCGCCGCCGGCGCGAAGCGCTGCGCGCTCGTCTCTGCAGCGCCGCACGGAGCCTCGGCCGCCCTGGTGGCGCGTACGCTCGCGCTCGCCGAAGCCTCCGGAGTCGCTCTCTCGGTGGTCGACCTCTCGGCCGACTTCCGTTTCGCCGCCGGCGCGGAGTACGCCGATGTCTACGGCCATCCGCACCCGGCGCCGGAGTTGCTGGGGCGCTTCGTGCGCGCGCTGCCCGAACACGTCGCCCGGAAGGCGGACGCCGAGCCCGGCCTCTGTGTCGCGCATCCCGGCTGCTTCACCACGTCGGTGCTCCTCGCCGTCGTTCCGCTCCTCGCCCGCGGCCTGGCCGAGCCGCGCTTCGCGATCACCGCGATCACCGGCTCGACGGGCAGCGGCCGGACCCTCAGCGACAAGACCCACCACCCCGCGCGGCGCAGCAACGTCGCCGCCTACTCACCGCTCGCCCATCGTCACGCTCCCGAGATGGCGGCGCTCGCCGCTGCGGCAGCCGGATCGGCGCGGCCCGAGATCGCCTTCGTTCCGCTCTCCGGCCCGCAGGCACGCGGCATCTACGCCACGGTACAGGGACGGCTGGCGCCGCGCGGCGGCGGGGTGACGACCGCCGAGGTCGTGGCTGAGCTCGCGGACTTCTATGCCGGCTGCCCGTTCGTCGCCGTCGCCGCGACGCCGCCGGCGCTCACCGAAGTCGTCGGCACGAACCGGGCGCGCCTCGGCGTCGCCTGCGCCGCCGGATCGCTCGCCGTCACGGTGGCGATCGACAACCTGGTCAAGGGGGCGGCGGGCGGCGGCGTGCAGTGGCTCAACCGGATCTACGGTTACGACGAGGCCGCCGGCCTCGCCGCAGCGGGTCTGGGATGGTTCTGAAGTGGAGGAGGTAGAGATGATCGCCAGTCCCTTGGCAGGGCGGGAGCCGGGAACGGAGGCTTCGGCGGCGGAGCTCGAAGCGCGCTACCTGCTGCCGGTCTACAAGCACCTTGCGCTCGAACCGGTGCGGGGTGAAGGCGTCTGGCTCGAGACCGCGGAAGGTCGCAGGGTCCTCGATCTCTACGGCGGGCATGCGGTGGCGCTCCTGGGATACGGGCATCCCCGACTCCTCGCGGCCCTCGCGCAGCAGGCCGGCCAGCTCCAGTTCCAGTCGAACGCGGTGCCGAATCTCGTCCGCGGACGGGCCGCCGAGGCGCTGGTCGGCTTCGCCCCCGACGGCCTCGAGCAGGCGTTCTTCGTCAACAGCGGCGCCGAAGCGAACGAGAACGCACTGCGTCTCGCCCTGCGCAAGACCGGGCGGACGAAGATCGTCGCCATCGAGGGGGCCTTCCACGGCCGCACAGCGGCGGCCGCCGCCGTCTCCTGGCGCTCGGAGCGCTGGTACGGTTTTCCTTACAAGCCGTTCGAGGTCGAGTTCGTGCCGCGCGGCGACTTCGGGATGCTGGCCCAGGCGGTCGATGCGCAGACCGCCGCGGTCATTCTCGAACCGGTGCAGGGTCTCGCCGGCGCCTACCCCCTCAGCCGCGACTTCCTCCTCGCGGCGCGCGAGGCGACGACGCGTGCCGGCGCGCTGCTCATCTTCGACGAGGTGCAGTGCGGCCTCGGCCGTAGCGGCGCGCCGTTCTCGGCGCGGCTGCACGGCGTGACGCCCGACATCCTCACCGTCGGCAAGGGACTCGCCGGCGGCCTTCCGGCGGCAGCGCTCGTCGCGCGCCCGGAGGCGCTGCCGGCGCTCGCCGCCGGCGACCTCGGCACGACCTTCGGCGGCGGGCCGCTGGTCTGCGCGGCGATCGAGGCCACGCTTGGCGCGATCGTCGAGGAGGGACTCATGCCGCGAGTCCGGGTCGTCTCGCGGGCGCTCTTCGCCCTCGCCGGGCGCGGGCCGGTCGTCGACGTGCAGGGCGAGGGGCTGCTCCTCGGCCTGCGCACCCGGCGCCCGGCGAAGGAGATCCAGGCAGAGCTCCTGGCGCGCGACATCCTCGTCGGCACCAGCGACGATCCGTTCGTCGCACGCCTGCTGCCGCCGCTCACCCTGGGCCTCGAGCACGTCGCGGAGCTCGCCGCGGCCCTCGGCCGGCTCGCGCCATGAAGTCGTTCCTGAGCCTCGCCGAGCTGCCGCGCGAGGAAGTCGAGGCCCTGCTCGCGCTGGCAGCTCGTCTCGAGCGCGAGGGCGATCCCCGGGCGCTCGCCGGCAGGATTCTCGGTCTGCTGTTCTTCAACCCGTCGCTGCGCACTCTGGCTTCGATGCAGGCGGCGATGGCGAAGCTCGGCGGCACGAGCTTCGTGGTGACCCCGGGGGGCTCGAGCTGGAAGCTCGAGACGCGCACCGGCGTGGTGATGGACGGCGAGGCCTCCGAGCACGTGCGCGAGGCGATCCCGGTCCTCGCCGGCTACGCCGACGTGCTCGGCGTGCGCGCCTTCGCCTCCGGAACCGATCTCGCCGCCGACCTGGCGGATACGAGCTTCCGCGCGCTCGCCGCGCTCGCGGTGACGCCGCTCGTCAACCTCGAGTCGGCGATCGACCACCCCTGCCAGGCGCTCGCCGACTGGAAGACGCTCGACGAGCTCGCCGTGCCGCGGGACGGCAAGCTCGTCCTCACCTGGGCGAACCATCCCAAGGCGCTGCCGCTCGCTGTGCCGGCAGCCGTCCTGCGCATGGCGGCGCAGCGCGGCATGGAAGTGACCGTCCTGCGGCCGGACGCCTACGCCCTGCCGCCGGCGCTCGCCGCCCAGGCGCGAATGCTTGCGGCCGCGAACGGCGGCAGCGTCGTCGAGACCGACGACCGCGCGGCGGCGCTCGCCGGCGCGGCGGTCGTGTACGCCAAGTCGTGGGCCTCGGCGGCGCACTACGGCGACGCCGCGAGCGAGGCCGAGCTGCGCTCCGGTCTCGCCTCCTGGTGCGTCGACGAGAGCTGGTTCGAGCGCGCCCCGGGCGCGCGCTTCATGCACTGCCTGCCGGTGCGACGCAACGTCGTCGTCACCGACGCCGTGCTCGATTCGCCGCGCAGCGTGGTGGTGCGGCAGGCGCACAATCGCCTCTGGGCACAGATGGCCGTCCTGCATCGCCTGCTGGCCGGCAACGGCGCGACGGCTGGCGGACGGGACCGGCACGAGACCGTGGCAACGATCGAGGAGAAGCGATGAAAGACGTCGGACAGCGGAGCGACCGGATGACCGAGGTGGCGGGCCTGAAGCACGCCCTGCCCTACCTCCGGCTCTTCCAGGGCAAGACTTTCGTCATCAAGCTCTCGGGGGAGGCGATCGAGGAGGAGAGCCGGCTGGTGCTCTTCCTCGAACAGATCGAGGTCCTGCATCGCCTCGGCATCCGCGTCGTGCTGGTGCACGGCGGCGGGCCGCAGACGACGGCGCTCGCCGATCGCCTGGGCCTCGCGACGCAGAAGATCGACGGCCGCCGGGTGACCGACGCGGCGACCCTCGAAGCGGCGGTGATGGCGATGGCCGGCAAGGTCAACACGGCGCTGCTCGCGGCCTGCCGGCGCGCGGGGGTGGCGGCGGTCGGTCTCTCCGGGGTCGACGCCAGCCTCATCGACGCGCGCAAGCGGCCGCCGGTTCCCGCAGCGGATCCGCTCGCGCAAGCGGTCGACTTCGGCTTCGTCGGCGACGTCGTGGCGGTCCATCCGCGCGTCGTCCAGAAGCTGCTCGACGACGGCTACGTTCCGGTGGTGGCACCGCTCGCGGCGGACGACGCCGGCGCGCTGCTCAACGTCAACGCCGACACGATCGCCGCCGAGCTCGCGGTGGCGCTCGGGGCGGAGAAGCTTCTCTTCGCGGTGGCGGTCCCCGGGATCCTCGAGCGGGCGGACGACCCGGCGTCGCTGGTGTCGCTGGTCGATCTCGCCGGGCTGGCGGGACTCGAGAGCAAGGGGGCGCTCACCGGCGGCATGCTCCCCAAGTCGCGGGCGATCGTGCGCGCCCTCGAAGGCGGCGTGCCGCGGGTCCATCTGGTGCCGTTCGCGACCCCCGACGCGCTGCTCGTCGAGCTGTTCACCAACGAGGGGATCGGCACCCTGGTGGTCCCTTCCGTCGCCGCGCTGGCGTGAGACCGGCGTGCGCCTGAGCCGTCGTCTGAGCCGGGAGGAGCTCCTCGCCCTGCATCGCGATCTGGTGGCGACGCCGTCGGTCTCCGGCGACGAGGTCGCGATCGTTGCGTTGTTGTCATCTTTTCTTCAGGCCCACGGCGCGTCGGTCGAGCCTGTAGGTGGCAGCGTGGTGGCTTGGGCAGGAAAAGCTCCGGTAAAGGGAGACGTGGGGGGCGTGCCGCTGGTGGTGTTGAACACGCATGTCGATACCGTTCCGGCAGCGCCGGGGTGGACGCGCGGACCTTTCCAGGCCGTCAGCGAAGCGGGCAGAGTCTTCGGCCTGGGTGCAAATGATGCCAAGGCTTCCATAGCGGCGATGGTGGGGGCCTTCCTCGCGGTCTCGGAGCTCGACCTGCCGTTCGCTCTGGCGCTCATGCTGGTGCGCGGCGAAGAGACGAAGAGCGTCGGGACGGCGGAGGTCGTGGCCGACTTCGCCCGCCGCGGTCTGGTGCCGGCGATGGCGATCGTCGGCGAGCCGACCGGGCTCGACCTCGCGGTGGCGCAGAAGGGGCTGCTCGTCCTCGAGCTGGTGGCGCGCGGCGAGGCGGCGCATGCGGCGCATGCGCGGGCGTTGGGCGCACCCAACGCCATCATCGCGCTGGCGCGCGACGTGGCCGCCATCGCCGACCTGCCGCCAGGTCCGCTCGACCCCTACCTCGGTCGCGCCACGGTCGAGCCGACGGTTGTGTCGGGCGGCTCGGCGAGGAACGTCGTGCCCGCCGAAGCGCGCGTCGTGCTGGACTGCCGCACGGTGCCGGCCGAGCCGCCCGCGGCGCTGCTCGAACGGTTGCGCGCCGCGGTCGCGAGCGAGCTCGTCGTGCTCTCGGACCGCCTGGTGCCGGTGGCGACCGACGCCTCGTCGGCGCTCGTCGCCGCCGCGCTGCGCGCGCGTCCCGCGGCGCGGCTCTACGGCTCGGCGACGCTCTCGGACCTCACCTTCTTCCGCGGCATTCCGGCGCTGAAGGTCGGACCGGGCGAGAGCGAGCGTTCGCACCGCCCGGACGAATTCGTCTTCGAACAGGAGATCGTCGATGGGGCGGCGTTCTACGAGCGTCTGCTGCTCGAGCTGGCGCACGGCCTTGCCGTCGATCGAGGGGGTGCGACATGAGCCGACTGTGGGACAAGGGCAAGCCGCTCGACGAACAGGTGCTCGCCTACACCGCCGGCGAGGACGCGGTCTTCGACAACCGCCTGGTGGTGCACGACGTGCGGGCCTCGATCGCCCATGCCGCCATGCTGCGGGATCAGGGGCTCCTGGCGGCCGCCGATTTCGCCGCCATCGAAGCCGGCCTGACCGCCCTGGCGGCGGAGCACGCGCAGGGCCTCTGGCAAGTCGAGCTCGCCGACGAGGACGTGCACACCGCGCTCGAGCGCCGGCTCACTGAGCGCATCGGCGCGGCTGGAGGCCGCGTGCATCTCGGGCGCTCGAGGAACGACCAGGTGCTGGCGGCGCTGCGGCTGTGGCTGAAGGACGAGGTGACGGCGCTCGCCGCAGGCGCGCGCGCCGTCGCCGCTGCGCTCGATGAGGTCGCTGCGGCGCATCCCGGGCTCGCGCTCCCCGGCTACACTCACTTGCAGCCGGCGATGCCGTCGTCGGTGGCGCTGTGGGTCGGGGGCTTCGCCGCCGCGCTCGAGGATGACGCGCAGGGGCTCGAAGGGTGCCTGCGCCGCATCGACCAGAACCCGCTCGGCTCGGCCGCCGGGTACGGCACGCCGGGGATCGCCGCCGATCGCGAGGCGACGCGCCGCAGCCTCGACTTCGCGACGGTGCAGGAACCGGTGACCGCGGTGCAGTTATCGCGCGGCAAGGCCGAGGCGCAGGTGCTGTTCGAGATCCACCTGTTGATGACCGACTGCGGCCGCCTCGCCTCGGATCTGGTGCTCTTCGCGACCCGCGAGTTCGGCTTCGTCGCGTTGCCCGAAGAGATGACCACCGGCAGCTCGATCATGCCGCAGAAGCGCAACCCCGACCTCTTCGAGCTGGTGCGCGGGCGCGGGGCGACGACGCTGGGTCTCCTCATCGAGGCCCTGGCGATCCCCGCCAAGCTCCCCTCCGGCTACCACCGCGACCTGCAGCTCCTCAAGGCGCCGCTGTTCAAGGCCTGCGACCTCGCGCGCGCGACGGCCGAACTGCTCGCCGCGACCCTGCCGCGTCTGCGGTTCCTGCCCGCTGCCGGGGTCCTCCCGCCGGAGCTCTTTGCGGCGGAAGAGGCGAACCGCCTGGTCGTCGAGGAAGGGATTCCGTTCCGTGAGGCCTACCGGCGCGTCGCCGAGCGACTCGCCCGCGACCTCTAGCGCGCCCGGGAGGTCAGCCCGCCGCGCCGCGCCGCCGCCTGCGGTCCTTGCAGAAGTACCGCTTGCGCTTGCCGGAGAGCAGGCGGCTCTCGTGGAATCCGGCGGCGGCCAGGGTGGCGAGGAGCGATCGCATCCCCTCCGGCCCCAGGAGCTCGGGATGGAGCTCGATCGCCAGCTTTAGGACGCCGCTCCAGTCGATGAGCGGCACCAGCTCGCCCTCGCCGCCCTCGATGTCCATCAGCACGAAGGTCGGCCGGATGCGCGCGAACTCGGCGCGGACGTCGAGCGTCGGCACCTCGAGGCCGGGAGTTTCGGGGTGCGGCGCCGTCGCCGACGAGGAGAAGAAGTGCGCCGCGACGAAGAACGGCGCGCTGCCGGTGCGCTCGGCGAGCATCGCGTTGTGAACCTGCGGTGCGACGCCATTGAGGGCGTGGTGGCGGCGGATGCGCGGGATGAGGGCCGGGTCGGCCTCATAGGTGTGGACGCGTTCCGACCCGAGCCGCAGGGCGCAGATCGTCGAGAGGTAGCCGAGGCCGGCGCCCACTTCGAGCACCACGTCGTCCGGCGCGAGTGCGACCGCGGCACAGCGGCTCTCGCTGCGTTCGTAGCGCTCCGAGTAGAGGAGCCGACGGAGCGTCGGGCTGGTGCTGGCGTCGAGCTCGAAGGTGACGCCGCGCAGACGGACCCGGTCTGGCCGCCGCCAGAGCCGCCAAAGGAAGCGCGGATATCTCCCGAAATCGCCCACATGCGAGGCGAGGAGCCTCAGCAGGCCGACGTGCGCCATCCGCCAAGCGTAGCAGCCGGGTCGCGCCCGCGGGACGTTTCGCGAGAGAATGGTCCGTGACCGTCGCTTCCTCGTCCCGCCCGCTGCTGCTCTCCTGCGAGGGGGTGTCGCACCAGTTCGGCGCCCGCCCGCTGTTCAAGGATCTCTCTTTCGGCCTCTTCCAGGGCGACCGGGTGGGGCTCATCGGCCCCAACGGCTCCGGCAAGTCGACCCTCCTGCGCATTCTCGCCGGGCGCATGGAGCCCGACCACGGGCAGCTCTCGCTGCGCAAGGGCGTACGGGTGGGCTACGTCGAGCAGGACGCCCGCTTTCCGGCCGAGGCGACCGCCGAGGAGGTGGTGATCCAGGCGCTCGCCGGCGAGCCGCTCGAGGAGTACGAGAAGGAGGCGCGCGCCGCGCGCACGCTCGGCCGGCTCGGTTTCCGCGACCGCAGCGAGCGTGAGCTGCCGGTGGGTGCGCTCTCGGGGGGCTGGAAGAAGCGCCTCGCCATCGCCTGCGAGGTCGCCCGCGAGCCCGACCTGCTGCTGCTCGACGAGCCGACCAACCACCTCGACCTCGAAGGCATCCTCGAGCTCGAGGAGCTCCTGGTCGAGGCCGCGCAGGCGTTCGTCGTCGTCTCCCACGACCGCTACTTCCTCGAGAATGTCGCCCGCCGGATGCTCGAGCTCGACCGCGTCTACCCGGAGGGGATCCTCTCCGTCGACGGCACCTACAGCGACCTGCTGGTCAAGCGCGACGAGGTGCTCAAGAACCAGAAGGACTACGAAGAGGCGCTGGCCAACCGGGCGCGCATCGAGGTCGACTGGCTGCGCCGCGGACCCAAGGCGCGGACGACGAAGTCCAAGGCCCGCATCGACCGCGCCAACGACCTCCTGGGCGAGCTCGCGGAGGTGCGCGGGCGGGCCGGCGGCGCCCGGGCCGGGATCGACTTCAAGGCTTCGGGCCGGGGCACGAAGCGTCTGCTCGAGGCCAAAGGGATCGCCAAGTCGTTCGACGGGCGGACCATATTCTCGGGGGTCGACCTGCTGCTCGGCCCGGGCACGCGCCTGGGTCTTCTCGGCCTGAACGGTAGCGGCAAGACGACGCTGCTCTCGCTGCTCGACGGCACGCTCGCCCCCGACGCTGGTGAGATCGAGCGCGCGCCGTTCCTGAAGATCGTCCGCTTCGAGCAGGGGCGCGAGACGCTCGACAAGAAGCTGACGCTGCGCCGGGCATTGGCACCCGACAGCGACTCGGTCATCCACCTCGGCGAGGTCGTGCACGTCGCCGCCTGGGCAAAGCGCTTTCTCTTCCGCACCGAGCAGCTCGACACGCCGGTCGGCAGCCTCTCGGGCGGCGAGCAGGCGCGCATTCTCGTGGCGCGGCTCATGCTGCAGCCCGCCGACCTGCTGATCCTCGACGAACCGACCAACGACCTCGACATCGCCACCCTCGAAGTCCTCGAGGAGAGCCTGCTCGAGTTCCCCGGCGCCCTCGTTCTGGTCACCCACGACCGCTATCTCCTCGACCGCGTCTCGACCGGCATCCTGGCGATCGAGGACGGCCGCGCCCAGCACTACACCGACAGCGGCCAGTGGGAAGAGGCGCGGCGGGCGAAGCATCTCGCCGAGCTCGGCGGCGGTCCGCCGGCGATCCGCAACAAGGAGAGCGCCGCGCGCGCGGCGAGCGCCGCCGGCGGCAATCGCCCCGGCCTCGGACCTGCCGGCCGGACCGGCAGCGCGAAGCCCGCGGCGAAGCGTCTGTCGTACAAGGAGCAACGCGAATGGGATGGCATGGAGGCGGCGATCTTCGCCGCCGAGGCGAACCTCGAACAGTGCCGCAAGGCCGCCGAGGACCCCGCCATCGCCTCCGACGCCGCGCGGCTGCACGAGCGTTTCGCCGCCCTGGCGGCGGCGCAGGGCGAGGTCGAACGTCTCTACGCCCGCTGGGCCGAGCTCGAGGCGAAGCTCGCCTGAGACGACCGGTGTCCGGGCCGTCCAGCCCTTCCGGACGGTGATCTGGAACCGCCAGCTGTCCTAAGATTCCCACTCCCGCCGTTCGCGGCCCTTCCGATGGAACCGACGAAGACTATGGAGACAGATGACATGGCCCATCCCCTGCTGACCGGACTCGGTCTCGCTACCTTGCTTGCCGGCAGTGCCGGCGCCGGTGCCGCCGGTGCACCGCCGGCGGCCGGCGATCCAGCCGCCAATCCGCTCCTCGCTCCCTGGACCGGCCCGTACGGCGGCGTGCCGCCGTTCGACCTCGCGAAGGTCGAGCTCTTTCAGCCGGCGCTCGAGAAGGCCATGGCGGAGCAGCTCGCCGAGATCGTGGCGATCGCCGAGAATCCCGAGCCCGCGACCTTCGCCAACACGATCGCCGCTCTCGAAGGGGCCGGCCGGACGCTCGACCGCGTCAACACCATCTTCGAGATCTTCGCCGGCACGATGAGCACGCCGGAGGTGCAGGCGGTGGAGCGCGAGATGGCGCCGAAGCTCGCCGCCCTCTCGGACCAGATCACCCAGAACGAGAAGCTCTTCGCCCGCATCGCCGCGGTCTACGAGC
>CAZQTL010000106.1:0-13900 GCA_964595975.1 uncultured Thermoanaerobaculia bacterium
CCACCGAAGATCGCGAGCAAGATCTTGCCGACGCGTTTCACGTCGGGATCCGGCTAGGCCGCCGCGCGACGTCGGCGGGCGATCCACAGCAGCAAGCCGGCGACCCACGGCGAATCCCCCGCCCCCCCTTGAGCGGCCCTGCAACCGGCCTTGTCGGCGCCGCCCGCCGACCCACCGCCCAAGTCCGAGCCGGAGGCTCCCAAGTCTTGGTCTTGGCCGGCCGATCCCTGATCCTTTGTTGCGCCCGCGTCGGTGATCGCTGGGCAAGTACATGCTCCCGCCTGGCACGTCGCCTGAAACGCGCAATTGCTTTCGGCGCAGGGCGTTCCGTTGGCAACGGGCGTTCCGACACACTCATTCGTGCTCGTACACGTTTCGTTCTGGAGGCATGGGTTTGCCGTCGAGCACGCGGCTCCCACGGTAGCGTCCACCTCGACGCAAGCGCCGTCGTCCGGTCGGCAGCTTGCCACCTTGCACGGCCCCGATGGTGGACAAGCCTTCGCCGTGCCGACGCAGGCGCCATCGACGCACGAAGGCGAAACCGTACACTTCTGGAGTTGGGCGCAGTCGGCGCCACAAGCTCCGCAGTTCACAGCGTCCGTGTTGAGGTCAACTTCGCATCCGTCAGTGCGCTTGTTGTTGTTGCAGTCTGCGAAGCCCGTATCGCAAATACCCTCTTCGCAGCTCGATCCAACGCAGGCGCGAGCTATGCCGAACCCACTGCACACCATGCCACACCCGCCGCAGTGATCCGGGTTGGCGGTCGTCTCCGTCTCGCATCCGTCGTCTCTCTTGTTGGCGTTGCAGTCGGCGTATCCGACCGCGCAAACGCCGCCCTCGCAAGCCCCGTCAACGCAGGCTGGCGTTATGTTTGCCGTGCTGCACGCCATTCCGCAGCCCCCGCAATCGCTCAGCGAAGCCAGGTCTGCCTCGCACCCGTCGACTTGGCCGCCGGAGCAATTGGCGAAACCCGTCGAGCAACTTAACGTCGTTGGTGTCGTCGAGCACTCTCCGCCACCTCCGGCGCAGATGCCGTTCACAGGGCAGCAGTACTGAGTGGTCCCACCGTCGCTACAAGTCGTAATGTAGGCCAAACGACAGACTTGCTTGTCGGAAAGCTTGCGGCAGCAGCCCTGAGGTAGAAACTGGTCGCAAGCGCCCTCATAGGAACCGACCGGGTTGCCGAGACTACCCGGGCACGCTGCGCGTGCTACTCCCGGCGCGCACAGCAGGGCGATGACGCCTGCAAGGGCTCTCCCGACCTTGGTCCTCGGTCCAACAGGCGGTCGCCGTGGTAGACGGTTCATATTTGAAAGGATAGCAAGCGCACGCGGCACTGGGAAGGCTGCGGCGGCTCGCGGCGGGAGGACGGTGGCCGGCCCTCGAGCGGACGGGGACCGACGGCGGCAGGTTGCGCCGAGGGCGAGAACTCGGCGAAGGCGTCAGGGCAGCGATTGCGCCTCGCAGAACAGGCGCATCTCGGGCCACTGCGCGGTCACCAAGCGCGCAAAGCCCGGTGGGGCGGAGCGCAGCGGCGCCAGCAGGTGGTCGAGCGAGCCGGCTTCGCGCGTCGTCGCCGTGGCGTGCTCGGCGTAGGCGCGCACGAGTCGGAGCAGGCGAAACACGTCGCCGGTGACGCGCCCCTCGAGCTCGCGCCAGGTGCGCTGCAGCAGCTCGGCCGCCGCTTCGCTCCGGCCAGAGCGGATCGCGGCGATCGCCTGCGCCAGCTCGAGCAGCCCCTCGGGCGCCGAGCCGGGATCGCCGACCATGCCGAGCTCGCTGCCCGTCGGGGCGGCGCTGCACTGCTCGCACAGCGCGCGCAGCACGCGGACGTGGCCGTTGAACACGACGTCGTCGGTGCGGCCGATCAGCTCGTCGAGCTGGAGCTGGGCGTCGGCGATCCGTCCGAGGCGCAGCAGCGCCCAGGCGCGGTGACGCCCGGCGATGAGCTGGGCCGACGGGCTGATCCACTGCTCGGCGCAGATCGCGTCGAAGTGCTGCAGCGCCGACTCGAAGTCACCGCGCGCGACGTGGCCGAGGCCGGTCTGCTCCTCGGCGGCGAACTCCTCCTGGCTGCGGCCGCGCCGGTTCTGCAGCGCGATGCCGATCGCAAAGGCGCCGACGAAGGTGGCGATGCCGAACCAGAGGTCCATCTCTCGTTTCCTACTGTAGCTATGTAGCGGAAATTCACGCCGGGGAAAGGGGGAGCGGCGCGATTCCCGCCCGATTCCCGCCCGACACCACACAGGCCACCGACCGACGATGCAGCACCGTCGAATTTTGTTGCAGCGCAGCGAAGCCGAGCGCGCCGGTCGGCTCGGCCGCGAGCCCCAGCGCGGCGAGGTCCGGCAGCGCCCGATGGATCGCGGCATCGTCGACGACGAAGATCCCGGCGAGGCCGCGCTGCAGGATGGCGAAGTTGCGTACCCCGAGGCTGATCGTCCGCGCGCCGTCGCAGATCGTCGCCGGTTCGGCGGGGTTGGCGATGATCCGCCCCGCGGCGAGCGAGCGCGCCGCGTCGTCACCGAGCGCCGGCTCGCAGCCGTAGATCTGGGTCGGTAGGCCGAGCGCGTCGCGCGCCACGCACAGCCCCGCGGCGATCCCGCCACCGCCGATCGGCACCAGGATCGCGTCGAGCGTCGGCATCGCCGCGAGGATCTCGAAGCCGAGCGTCGCGTTGCCGAAGATGACCCGCTCGTCGTCAAATGGGCTGATCGCCTCGCTGTCGGGCGTCTCGGCGGCGAGCTGCCGCAGGCGATCGACGCGCGAGATCCGCGCCGTGTCGATGAGCTCCACCGCGGCGCCGTGCGCGCGCACCGCGGCGACCTTGCGCTCGACGGAGTTGTCCGGCATCACGACGGTGCAGCGGCGCCCCGCTCCGGCGGCGGCCCAGGCGAGCGCCGCACCGAAGTTGCCAGATGACGCGGTCAGCAGGTGCGACGCCGTCGAGAAGCGCGCCGCGCCGAGCGCGCCACGCGCCTTGAAGCTGCCGGTGTGTTGGCCGAGCTCGGAGGCGAGGAGCAGCGGACCGGCGTGGGGACCGCTCGCGAGCGCGTTCAGCTGGGTGGGTCGCAGCGCGCCCGCGAGCGCCGCGCGCACTTCGTCGAGCGAGAGGCTACTTGGCGTGGCAGTGGCCATCGGACGAAGCGTAGGCGAACCCGTCGTTGCAGACATAGTTGCCGTCGACGAAGCAGCGCGGCTGGCTCTCGGCGCCGCAGGCGTGGCAGCGGTTGTCGAGGGACGTATAGACGAAGCCGTCGCTGCAGACGTAGTTGCTGTCGACGAGGCAGCGAGGCTGGTTGTCGGCGCCGCAGGTGTGGCAGCGTGCGTCGCTTGAGCTGTAGACGAAGCCGTCGCTGCAGACGTAGTTGCCATCGACGAGGCAGCGCAGCTCTCCGTCCTTGCCGCAGACGTGGCAGCGCGCGTCGCTCGAGCTGTAGACGAAGCCGTCGCTGCAGACGTAGTTGCCGTCCACGAGGCAGCGCAGCTCTCCGTCCTTGCCGCAGGCGTGGCAGAGCGCGTCGCTCGACGAATAGACGAAACCCTCGTCGCAGAGGTAGTCGCCGCCGACGTTGCAGCGCTTCTGCAGATCACCGCCGCAGCTGGGATCGGGGTCGCTGGTCGTCGGCGGCAGCAGATCGGGATTGTCGGTCGCGGGCGGATCGGTCGCGGGCGGATCGGTCGCGGGCGGATCGGTCGCGGGCGGGGTCGAGGCACGAGCGAAGCCGCTCCTCGTCAGCACGTAGGCGCCTGGCCCGCTCCAGGAGAGCGCCACGTTGTCGAGGCAGCCTTCGCTGTCGCAGATCTGGCCGTGGCCCTTGGCGCTGGTCGCGCCGCGCGGCACGAGGAGGACGAGCTCGCTCGTGCCCTTCTCAACCAGCGGCAGCTCGGGGCTCGGGCGCGTGACCGCGGAGAGGCTGTGGAGGAACGTCTGCCACGGCGCGATGGGCAGCTTCTGGGCCTCGAGGGTCGCGTTGGCGAGGAAGACCTCCGACGTGATCGTGAGGCGCCACAGATCGAAGGGCAGGTCGAAGCGCTGCGCGCTGCTGGTGGTCACGAAGGTCTGGTTGATCATGTCGAGCGCCTCGCTGTCGTCGCGCGAGCGGAACAGACCCGCCTGCTTGGACGAGAGCGCCACCGTCGCCAACACTTGGGTGCCGACGGGCACGCTCAGCACCTCGCCCTTGGTCAGGTTGGCGAGCTTGGCGCCATCGAAGGTCATCACGTTGATCTCGGCCTCGACGGGGAGATCGGCGGGCAGCGCCGATCGGCACTCGACCGCACCTGCGCTCGGTGCGCAGACGAACAGCGGCGTTGCCTCGGCGCCATCACACTTCCCGGCGCAGTGCGGAGCCTCTGCGCCGCCTCCGTCCGGGGAGGAGCACGCGGCCAGTGCGAGGGGCAGAATCAAGGCGAGTCGCTTCCACATGAACTGGTCCAACCAGCAACGGATGTGCCGGTCGCTACACCCGTTGCGGGGCGTCGTGGGGCGTTGCCGCTCCTTGCGTGTCGCGGAGTTGGAATTCGCTGGGATGGGAGCGGGCGGGGTCGCTAGACCGCGGGGGTGACGACTGTCCTCACCGACGAGACTTCTCGTCGGTGGCAAGCGGCGAGCTGGCTTACGAACGTTGCCAGGAGGAGCGCTCGTTGCCGCCCGCTTGCGCGCTCGGCGCCTCGCTCTTGCCGGCGTGCAGCGTCTCGAGCGCCGCGGCGGCGAGCGCCGCATCGAGCGCCTCGTCGGACTCGGCGATCTCGATCGGGCGCAGCAGCTCGGCCTTGTTCTCCTCGATGAACGCCGTCGAGTAGTCGCCCCCCGCGAACACCGCGTTCTGCATGACGCGGCGGTGGAAGGTGAGGTTGGTCTTGATGCCGCCGACGCGGTACTCGGCGAGCGCCCGCGCCATCCGCCCGATCGCCTCCTTGCGGGTCGGCGCCCAGACGATGAGCTTGCTGATCATCGGATCGTAGTAGACCGAGATCTCCGAGCCCTCGGTGACGCCGCTGTCGTCGCGGACGTACGGCCCGCTCGGCGTGCGCAGCAGCGTGATCTTGCCCGGCGACGGCAGGAAGCGCAGCGAGTCTTCGGCGTAGACGCGGCACTCGATCGCCGCGCCGTGCAGCACGAGATCCTCCTGGCGGAACGGCAACGGCTCGCCGTTGGCGACGGCGATCTGGAGGTGCACCAGATCCTTTTGCGTCACCATCTCGGTGACCGGGTGCTCGACCTGCAGGCGGGTGTTCATCTCGAGGAAGTAGAAATTCCCCGCCGCGTCGAGCAGGAACTCGCAAGTGCCGGCGTTGGTGTAGCCGACCGCCCGCGCCGCCGCCACCGCCGCCGCCCCCATCCGCCGCCGCAGCTCCGGCGAGACCACGGTCGAGGGCGCCTCCTCGACGACCTTCTGGTGGCGCCGCTGCAGAGAGCACTCGCGCTCGCCGAGCGATACGACCTTGCCGTGCTGGTCGCCGAGAATCTGGATCTCGATGTGGCGCGGGCGCTCGACGAACTTCTCGAGGAAGACGGAGTCGTCTCCGAACGACGCTCCGGCTTCGGTCTTCGCCAGACGGAATCCCTCGGCGAGCTCGCTGTCGTCGTGCGCCACCCGCATGCCCTTGCCGCCGCCCCCGGCCGAGGCCTTGACGATGACCGGATAGCCGATCTCCGCCGCGCAGGCTCGCGCCGCCGCGAAGTCAGCCAGCGCGCCGGGCGAACCGGGGACGACCGGCACCCCCGCCGCGATCATCCGGCGCCGTGCCTCGACCTTGCCGCCCATCGCCGCGATTGCCTCCGGCGACGGGCCGATGAAGACGACGCCGCGCTCGCGGCAGAGGCGCGAGAACTCGGCGCGCTCGGAGAGGAATCCGTAGCCGGGATGGATCGCATCGGCGCCGATCTCGACCGCCAGGTCGACCAGCGCCTCGGCCTTGAGGTAGCTCTCCCGCGACGATGCCGGGCCGATGCGATAGGCCTCGTCGGCCGCCAGCACCGCGAGCGACTCGCGGTCGGCGTCGGAATAGGCGACGGCGCCGAGGATCCCCTTCTCGCGCAGCGCGCGCAGGATGCGGACGGCGATCTCGCCACGGTTGGCGATCAGGACTTTGCGGAAAGGGGCCAATCGGATCTCGCGCTTTCCCCGGTTTTCCCGGCGGCGTGCGACGCGTTCGACGCTTTCAAGGGACGGACTTCAGGCCTCGAATGCTACCACCCGGCTCACGCGACGGAGCGCTCGTCCACGGCGGCCCGCGGCGCTGCCGGCGGCGCCGGGCGGCGCGCGACGAACCCGAGCAGCGCCAGGCCGGCGAGCGCCAGGGCCAGTCCGCCGGCGAGCGGCCGGCGGTCGATCCAGAATCGGACGCGATGCCGCCCGGCGGGGACGGCGACCCCGAGCCGGGCGACCTGGGCGATCACGGTCGGTGCCGGCTGGCCGTCGATCGACGCCCGCCAGAGAGAGAGGTAGGCACGGCGCAGGTAGAGGACTCCGGCCGCGGGCGAATCGCAGTCGACGACGACCTCTTCGCGCGCGTTGGTGACGAGCTGCGCGCTCGCCAACGGCGGCTCTGCGCCGTTGGCGGCCGGCGGCGGCTCGCGCAGCGGACCGTCGCCCGGCACCACCGCCGTGCGATGCGGATCGAAGGCCGGGTCGAAGAGGGCCGCGAGGGCTGCGTTCATCTGCGGCGCGGCGACGATCCGGGTCGCGAGCTCGACCTCCGCCGCCCGGTCGACGAGCTCGTAGAGGCGCACGGTCTGGCCGTAGTTCTCTTCGCTCGCCACCTCGCGCACCTGCGGCAGCGCGTCGGGCGCAAGCTCGCGATCGAGCAGCAGGTAGTCGACCCCGAGTGCCGCCAGCAGGTCGAGCCGGCGCCGATCCGGAAAGCCCTTCAGCCCGACGGTGATCGCCTGGGTGAGGAAACTGTCGAGCCCCTCGGGAGAGATCGCGAGCTCCGCCCGCAAACCGTGCTGCAGCGCCGCGAAGGGATAGAGCTCGCGCGCCGCGCGCCGGGTGAGCCAGAGGAGCCGGCCGTCCGGATACGCGCCGCGGTACATCGTCCCCGGCCGGAAGAGATCGTGGTTACCGCCGTGGACGACGACGCTGCCGGGCGGGATCGCCGCGAGCAGCGGCGGCGCGGCGAGATAAGGCGCGGCGGCGTCCGTCGGCACCGCTGGCAGCATTGCCCAGGCCTGCGTCGTGGCGTGCAGGAGGACGAGCGCGAAGCCGGCAGCGAGCGGCGCCCGGCGGCCCAGCTGCACCGCGGCGAGGCCGGCGAGCAGCAGTCCGAGCGAGAGCAGGGACAGCCCTTGCAGCCGCACCATATCGCCGTGCAGCACCGCTGGAGGGAGATCCGGCGACAGCAGGGCCGCCACCCAGCCCGACACCGCTGCCGGCGCGAGGATCGAAGCGGCGAGCAGGGCGGCGAAGAGGCCGGCGAGCAGACCGAGCAGACGAGCGAGGGTGCGCCGCCGATGGGAGAGCGCCGCCTCGAACCCGACACCGCAGAGCAGACTCCCGCCGAGGGCGCCGGGCAGCCAGAACTTGGCCGGGAATCGCAGCAGCCTCCCCCACGGCAGGTGCCAGAGCCCCTCGACGACCGGATTGAGGCTGCCGAGGGCGAAGAACAGCGCGAAGCCGAGCGCCGCCATGCCCCAGAGAGCGGCCCGCCGCGGCGCGTCGCCGGCCGCTTGCCCGGACGTTCCGTCGGCCCGCCGGCGCAGGCCGGCGATCCCCGTCAAGATTCCGCAACCCGCCAGAGCCAGCGCCAGCAGGCCGGGGTAGAGCGTGAAATGCAGCGGCGGAAAGCCGTCGAATTGCTGCGGCGCGAAGACCTCGACGAGACTCGGCCGGCCGAAGAAGAACGGCCACAGCAGATCGACCAGGTGCGCCGGGCGGAAGCTGCCGACGATCGCGTTCGCTTCGCCGGAGCCGGAGTAGTTGCGGAACGAGAGGGGCAGGATGCGGGCCATCTCGACGATCTGCGGCGCGGCGAGAAGAGTTCCTGCCGCCAGAGCGAGACCGAGCCGCGGGGCGAACGCCCGCAAACCGGCGACCACCGCGAGGGCGCCCGCGGCGGCGAGCAGCGCGAGCAGGGCGAGGAGCGGCTCGCCCCCCAGCAGGAGCAGGGCCCAGAGCAGCCCAGTGGCGAGGAGGCCGCGCCGGGCGGTGGCCGGCGACTTGCCGGGCGCCGTCTCGAGGAACGCCGCCACCAGTGCCGGCGCGAGCGCCGCTGCGGCCACCGTGTTGTAGAGATTCAGCTGGCTGACGAAATAGCCCGAGAAAGCGTAGACCGTCGCCCCCATCCAGGCGGCCGGCGGCGCGAGTCCGAAGGCGCGCCCCATCCAGAAGGCCGCGCCCAGGGCGACGAACCAGTGCAGCCAGAAGTGGGCGTTGAGCGCCCACAGGGTCCGCGGGGCGGCCGAGCCGGCGCCGCCGCCGAGGAGCAGCAGGTTGTCGGGGTAGAACGGCAGGGCGTTCAGGTTCCCGGCCAGCGCCTGTCCTCCGGCGCGCTGCGGATCGACGAGCGGCAGCGCGAAATGGCGAAGCGCTTCGCCGAGGGCGATGCGGTCGACGAAATGGGTCTGCAGAACGTCGCGCAGGATGAGCGTCTTCTCGCCGGTTGCCAGCGGCGCCGCCAGTCCGGCGAGGAGCAGGAGCGCGGGCACGCCAAAGACCGCAGCGCGGCGCTTCACGGGCGTCTCCACCCCACGACGCCGCAGACGAGGAGCACGAGGAGGCTCAGGCCACCGGCGAGCGCCTCGGGGCGCTGCGAGCTGCCGATGCGCACCTCGTGGCGGCCGGCCGGCACTTCGACGCCCAGCAGAACGAGATCGACCGGCTGGGTGGCGAGACGGCTCCCGTCCTCGAGACGGGCCTCGATGAGCGGAAAGTAGGCGCGCTGCACGACCAACAGGCCGCCGGCGCTGTCGACCGCGAAACGCAGCCGGTCGTCCTCGGCGGCGAGCAGTTCCACCCGGCCGCCGGCGTGATGCTCGACCGCGCGGCTCGCGGCGGCGGCCGCCAGCGGGTCGCGGAGCCGGGTCGTCATCGCCAGCGCCACGAGGGGGGACTCCGCCACCACGACCTCGGGCGGCCAGAAGGCGCTCGGCGCCGGATCGGGGACGCGATAGAGCCCGGTCGCCCCCCGCAATCGGGGACTTTCGGCGACCTTGTCGAGGGGAACCGGAGAGGCCGGATCGACGCGCGCCACGACCCAGCCGGCGCCGAGAACCCGCAGCCAGAGGATGCGCGCCGACCAGTCGAGCGCCGCGAGGTTCTGCAGCAGCAAGGCGTGCAGCGGAGAGTAGATCCCGTCGAGGTCGGGCGCCAGGGGGTAGGTCACGCCGTACAGGGCGGCGGTCGCCGGCTCGAGGTCGAGCCGCGCGTCACGCCAGCCTTCGACGACGCTCTCGACCCCTTGCACCGGCACCTCGGGCTCCCACTTGGGGAACGTGTTGGCCACCTGCACGATCGAGCGGTTCGCGCCCAGCAGGGAGATCCACGGGGCCGGCGGCGCCAGCGCCTCGACGTCGTCCGTCGCGATCATCGGCGCGAACTGCGCGAGAGAGAGGGCCGCCAGCAGCACGAACGCCGCGCCGTTCTGCCGCCGCACCGCCCATGCGGCGCCGGCCAGGAGGAGCGCCGCCACGCAGAGGCCGAGGAACCACTGCGTCTGCTGCGTCGCCGCGACGAAGTCGCGACGCGCGTCGAGCTGCTCGAGAAAGAGCCTGCGCACCTGCGCGCGGAACAGGATCATCGCCAGCGCTGCCACCGCCATGAGGCCCGCACCGATCGCCAGCCCGCGCGACCCCCGCGGCCGCTGCCCCGGAGGTTGCCCGGCCCCCGTCGCCGCAGGGCTCACCAGGACATCGAGGCCCCAGCCGGCGAGAAGCGCCGCGCCGACCGTCGTCCAGAGCAGGAGCTTCTGCGGATAGCGGAACAGCCCGCCGGTCATGGCGAGCAGCGCGGAGCCCGAAAACCCGCCGACGTAGGCCAGCGCCAGGGCGCCGACGGCGACCAGGGCCCAGCGCCGGTGGCGCCGCACTCCGAAGAGGCCGGCGGCCAGCGCGAGAATGCCGAAGTGGAGGGAGTAGATATAGGGCGTGATCGGCGTCACGTTCGACCAGAAGGCGAAGCGCCCGAGCTCCGCCGGCCAGCCCCAGGGCAGCGGCAGGAAGAGCTCGAGCAGGCGCAACGGATGGAGGGCGTGGTTCTCTGCCTGCTCCGCGAGCAGGCCGTGCGCGCCACGATAGGTAAAACCGAACGTCCGGGCCGCGGCGACGACCTGCGGCAAGGCGATCGCCAGACCGAGGCCACCGACGGCGAGGGCGACGAGGAGCCCCTTCCTCCAGCCGTGCCGCTCGACGGCGACGACCGCCATCAGCGCCACGGCGAGGGCCGCGGTCACCGGCTCTCCCGACAGCAGCATCATGCCGCAGGCGATGCCCCCCCAGAGCGTCCCGCGGCGGCCGGCGCGCGCGAGCCCCCAGAGGACGAACGGCAGCCAGGCGGAGACGGCAATCAGGTTGTAGAAGGTGAGGCAGGACAGGACATAGCCGGAGCCGGCATAGGTGAGCGCCGCCATCGTCGCGCCGAGAGCGCTCTGGCCGACCTCGCGCGCCAGAGCGCGAAAACCGACGAAGGCGAGGAGCCAGTGCAGGACGTAGTGGGCGTTGAAGGCGCTCCAGAAAGGCAACACGAGATAGAGGAGATTGCCCGGATAGTAGGGCAGGGCATTCGGGTTCCCGGCGAACGGCTGACCGAGGGCCCAGGTCGGATTGAACGCCGGGACATGGCCGTGGGCGAGGGCCGCCGCACCGTAGGCCTTCATCGCCAGATGGGTGGTGAAGACGTCGCGTTGGAGGAGGGTCTTCTGCCCGAGCAGCAGGGGAAGCGAGAGAATCAGCCAGAACGCGGCCAGGCCGGCGAGCAGCAGCCGCTCTCCGCGTGGACTTGCTCCGGGCGCGCTTAGAATACCCGCCATGCTCTCCGCTCTCCTTCGCTCCCTGCGCCCGGCGCAGTGGGTGAAGAACCTCTTCGTCGTCGTGCCACTCGTCT
The DNA here is from genome assembly GCA_964595975.1 of uncultured Thermoanaerobaculia bacterium. Classification (GTDB taxonomy): domain Bacteria; phylum Acidobacteriota; class Thermoanaerobaculia; order Multivoradales; family JAGPDF01; genus JAGPDF01. The sequence goes on from CAZQTL010000106.1 coordinate 11,046, forward strand.
TCGCGCACCGCCTCGATCACGCCGGGCTCGCCTGGCGCTCGGCGGCGGCCTTCGCCGCCTTCTGCGCCGCGGCGAGCGCGGTCTACCTGCTCAACGACCTGCGCGACCGGGAAGCCGATCGCCTGCACCCGATCAAGCGACGCCGGCCCATCGCCGCCGGCGAGCTCGGCGCCGGCGCGGCAACCGCCGCCGCCGCCACGCTCGCCGCCGGAGCCCTGCTGCTCGCCTGGCGGCTCGGACCCGGCTTCTCCGTCTGCCTCGGCATCTACCTGGCGCTCAACGTACTCTACTCGCTCGGACTCAAACGCATCGTCATTCTCGACGTCATGACGATCGCCCTCGGCTTCGTCCTCCGGGTCGAGGCGGGGGCTCTGGCGATCGCGGTGGAAGTCTCGTCATGGCTGCTGCTGTGCACGATCTTCGTCGCGCTCTTCCTGGGATTCGCCAAGCGGCGGCACGAGCTCGCCCTTCAGCCGACGGCCACCGCCGGCACGCGCGCTGTGCTGGAGCACTACAACCTCACGTTCGTCGACCAGATGATCAACGTCGTCACCGCGTCGACGGTCGTCTCCTACGCTCTCTATACCGTCGACCCGGCCACCGCCGCCCGTCTCGGCACGCCCTATCTGGTCGCGACCGTGCCTCTCGCGCTGTTCGGCATCTTCCGCTTCCTCTTTCTGCTCTACCAGAAGTCCGATCTCTCGAGCCCGACCGACGCCATCCTGCACGATCCTCCGTTCCTGGTGAATCTCGTTCTCTGGGGGGCGACCGTGCTCGCGTTGATCTATGGCTCCTGAGCGCTCCCCCTCCGGCGAGCGCGACGACCGCCGGCAGCGCCGGCGGCGCCGCATCCTGGCGTGGCTCTTCTTCGCCTCGGGAGCCGCCGGACTCGTCGACCAGGTAGCCTGGCTGCGCTACCTCTCCCTGGTCTTCGGCAACACGACCCTCGCCACGGCGACGCTGCTCGCGGTCTTCATGGCCGGTCTCGGGCTGGGAGCGGTGCTCTTCGGCCGGATGAGCGATCGCACCGCGCGTCCGCTCACGGTCTACGCGCTGCTCGAGGTCGGCATCGGCCTGTTCGCGATCTTCTCGCCGCGATTCTTCGACTTCATGACCACGGTCTACGTCGCGGTCGATCACGCTGCCGGCGGCGCCAGCGGCGCGCCCTGGGGCTTCGCCCTGCTGCGGGTCGGCCTCGCCGCTCTCTGCCTCCTGCCGCCCACCCTGCTCATGGGCGGCACGCTGCCGCTCATCGTGCGCGGACTGCGCGACCTCCGGTCCCCGGGCGCGGCGACGGCGGAATCGGACCGCACCCTCGGCAGGGACACCGCGCTGCTCTACGGCGCCAACACCCTGGGGGCGGTCTGCGGCGTCGCCGGCGCCGGCTTTCTCGCCATTCCCCTCGTCGGGCTGCACGCCAGCCTGCTGCTCTCGGCGGCGCTCAATCTCGCCGCCGCGCTGGGCGCCGTGGCCCTCTCCCGCGCGCAGAGGACCAGCACGGCGCCGGCCGGCCCGGCGGCGGGAGAGGTCGCGCCGAACGACCGCATGCTGCTGCTCGCCGCCGTCCTCATGGGCGCGACCAGCCTCGCCTTCGAGGTGCTGTGGACGCGGATCCTGGTCTTCTACCTGGGTTCGAGCGTCTACGCCTTCAGCCTGATGCTGCTCGGCTTCCTGCTCGGCGTCGCTGCCGGCAGCCTCGCCATCGGCCGCGTCGTCGATCGCCTGGAAAGGCCGCTCGCCCTGCTCGCCGCGGTCGAGCTCGGCATCGCCGCCACCGCGCCGCTCGCGATCTGGCTGCTCACGACGCTCAACGGCCGTCAGATCGCGCTCTCCGAAGCGCTGCGTCCGCAGGGCTTCGGTCTCGCCATCGTCGCGCAGCTGCTCGCCGTGCTGCCCATCCTGCTGCCGCCGACCCTCCTCATGGGAGTGAGTTTCCCCATCCTGGTGCGGGTCTATTCGGACCGCGGCGGCGCCAATGGCGCCGCCGGCGGGCGGATCGGCCGCGACCTCGGCGAGCTCTACGGCGCCAACACCCTGGGCTGCATCGTCGGCTCGCTCGGCGCCGGCTTCGCGCTGATCCCGCTTTTCGGCACGCAGAGCTCGCTGCTCCTGGTCGGCGCGATCTGCGCCGCGATCGCCCTGTTGTTCGCGCGCCGCGCCGGACGCCAGGATCCTCAACCCTTGCTCCGGTGGCTCGGCGGCGCCGCTCTCGCGACCCCGCTGCTCTTCGCCGTGCTCGCCCAGATCCTGCCCGCCGACCGGGTGATCCTCGCCGCCGGCATCTTCGGTCGCGATCGCCCGGGCGACCTCGTCCACTTCCACGAGGACGCGAGCGCGGCGGTGGCGATCCGCCGCATGAGCTCGCCGGCGGGCGACTACCTGTCGCTCGAGCTGAACGGCGTCAACGTCGCCGGAACGAGCCCCGATCTCTACGCCGTGCAGAAGATGCAGGGGCACCTGCCGCTGCTCCTCGGCAAGAGCCGCGGCGCGCGTGTGGTGCACATCGGCTTCGGCAGCGGCGGCACGGCGCACGCCGTCTCCCGCCATCCGGTCTCCGAGATCCGCATCGTCGAGCTCTCTCCCGCGGTGCTCGCGGCCTCCGACCACTACTTCGGCGCGATCAATCACGGCGTCCTCGCCGACCCGCGCGTGCGCGTCGAGATCAACGACGGCCGCAACTTCCTGCTGGCGACGCCCGAGGTCTTCGACGCGGTGCTTTCGGACTCGATCCACCCGCGCTACGCCGGGAACGGCTCGCTCTACAGCGAGGAGTACTTCCGGCTGCTCTCGCAGCGCCTGAGCGACGACGGCGTGGTGTCGATGTGGCTGCCGATGTACACCCTGACGCCGTCGAA
>CAZQTL010000107.1:0-13683 GCA_964595975.1 uncultured Thermoanaerobaculia bacterium
ACCCTGCGCGACACCTGGGCCAAGGTGCAGAAGAACGAGCCGAAGGCGGGGTAGGCTCCGCGAGCGCGGGCGGCTGCGACGGATCGGCCTCGACGGACGTATGTTCTACGAGGAAGTCATGCGACCAGCCTGCGCGCGCAGTGTACGAGAACGAAGGCTTCTGGCGACGACACTGATTGCTGCCGCCTTGTTGGCGGGGCTTCCCGACGATGCTCGCGCCGGCGTCAACGAATGGACGCAGATCGGCCCGGAAGGCGGCTCGCTTTGCAGTTTGACTGCCGCGCCGTCGAACCCCTCCATTCTCTATGCCCGCGGCGCGAACCTCTTTCGCAGCCTCGATGGCGGAGCGACCTGGTCCCCCCGAGTGGGCCCTGTCGAGTTGCTCCCCTGCTACCTTGCGGTGGACGCTGAGGACCCCGAGCGCCTGTATGGAATCGACTCCGGGCAGTTCGTGCGCAGTCTCGACGGGGGCGAGAGCTGGAGCTCCAGCAGTGCTGGCCTTCCCGTTCTCGAATCGGGGGCGCGAGTCTCGGTGGATCGCCATGACCCCAATCTCCTGCTCTTCGTCGACGGCGGGAAGATCTATCGGACCCTGGATCGCTCCGGCTCGTGGCTCGAAATCGCCGGACCTCCGGACGTCACCGCTCAGTGGATCGAAATCGATCCCTGGGCGGCAGGCTCTCTCTGGCTGATGACGGCCGAAGGTACGGTCTATCGCAGCTTCAACGCTGGCGACACATGGGCACTGTTGGACTCCGATCTTCCTTCAGGGCTTCGCTTCGCCAGGCTCGAGTTCGATCCGAACGACCATTTGCTGCTCTATCTCGGGGCGTTTCGCAGTCGCGACGGCGGAACGCACTGGGTGCCGATTCCGGTCCCGGGGAATCAGAATCTGACGGTCGGCGCGGATTCGATCCTCCATGGGTTCGAGACCGGCGGGATCTACTTCCGTCCCCTGGTCTATCGGTCCGAGGATCGCGGCGACACCTGGCAGCAGCTCCCCTCCAGCCCGTTCTCCTACATTCCTCGATACGGCGGGCTCTGGCTCTTCGCGACAGAGGACGCCCTCTTCGCAGGCGGCACGCTCAGCCTCAGGCGAAGCCTCGATGACGGTGACAGCTGGCAAGACGCGACGTCGGGATTGACCGCAACTTTCGTACGCAGTTTCGAGATCGATCGGCAAGATCCCGGGATCCTCTATGCGATCGATGAGGAAGGGAGCCGCGCGCAGGGCCTGCAGCGCTCGGAGGATCGCGGAAACAGCTGGGACAGATTCGACATCGTGCCGCAAGACGGCCACTCGATCCTTGCGGATGTAGCGGTCGATCCGCAGGATTCTCGACATCTCCTGGTCGTCAAGCAGGCTGCCTACACGGGTGAGCCGAGTGGTCTCCTCGAGAGCCGGGACGGTGGGGTGAACTGGATCCTGAAGCCTGCGCCGAACATGTGTATTTCCAACGCAGAGCTGGAGTTCGACCCCTTGGATTCGAATCGCCTACTGCTCCTGAGAGGAGCCGTCGCGCCTCCCTGCTGGACCTACTGTTCCTTGCAGATTTCGGAGGACGGAGGGGAGACCTGGCGGTGTAGCGAGGCTCAGGATGATCAGTTTTCTCGCGCGATCTTCAACCCATTCGCCGAAAGACCGATTCTGGCGGTGGGTGACTACGGGATCTACCGCAGCACCGATTCCGGAGACAGCTGGATTCGGGTGGCGGAGGTTCCGACGATTCCCGGAGCACCGGAAAACGCATTCGCGCGCTACAACGACATCGAGTGGGTGTCGCCGACGACGGTCTACGCCACCAACGAGGGTGGCGGGCTCTATCGCAGTCAAGACGCCGGCGAAACCTGGGCTCCCGTCGTCTCTCCCGAAGCGCTCGCCTATCCCTGGCTGGGAGACCTCGTCGTCGACCGATTTCATCCGCAAATTGTCTTCGCGCTCGCCAAGGCGACGATCTTCGCCTCGGATTTCACCGAAGTCGTGCGCAGCTTCGATGGCGGGTCGACGTGGGAAGCGCTCGCCGCAGGCCTCGCTGGTTGGCAGCTCAGCGAGCTTTCGATCGACCCGGTGACGCCGAACCGCCTCTATGTCTCGGCAGTGGGCGGCGGCATCCTCGCGTTCGACGTGCAGATTCCAGAGCCCTGTGTGCCCTCTTCGACGGCGCTTTGCATCACCGGCGGCCGCTTCAGGATGGAGAGTACCTGGCGCGATTTTGCGGGCCGATCCGGCGTCGGGCACGCGGTGCAGCTCGCGAGCGACACGGGGAGCTTCTGGTTCTTCGATCCGGACAACCTCGAGCTGTTCGTCAAGGAGATCGACGGCGTCTCGTTCAACAACGCCTTCTGGACGTTCTACGGCGCGCTGTCGAACGTCGAGTTCACGCTGCTCGCGACGGATACGGCGACCGGGGCGCAGCACGGGTACTTCAACCGCAGCGCGCAGTTCGCGAGTCGCGGGGACATCGAGTCGTTCCCGCAGGAGGAGAGTCTCGCGCTGCCGGCGAGTGCGCCGGCGCCATCGGGCACGCGGTTGCGCCCGCGCGCGGCGCCGTTGCGCTCGGTCAACGCCTGCGTCCCCAATGCGACGACGCTCTGTCTCGCGGACGGCCGCTTCGCGGCCTCGGTCACCTGGCACGACTTCGCCGGGCGGAGCGGGGTGGGGACGCCGATCGTGCTGACGCCGGACACCGGCTCGTTCTGGTTCTTCGACGCCGGGATCCACGAGCTGGCGGTGAAGGTGATCGACGGCCGCGGCACCAACCACGCCTGGTGGGTCTTCTACGGCTCGCTGTCGAACGTCGAGTTCGAGCTCACGGTGGTCGACACGGAAACGGGTGATACCTGGATCCGGTCCAATCCGTCCGGGACTTTCGCCAGCGGCGGCGACATCGAGGCGTTTCCGCAGCTGCCGTAGCGAGTGCGAACCCGTCGACGTGGGTGCGGTCGCCTTCGCTCGCGAATTCAGAGCCGCCGGCTTCCGGGGCTACAGCGAGCCCTCCGACGCCTTGCCGCGGGAGAACGTAGGATGACTGAGCAGCAGTTGCTCGACTGCAGGGGAAAGGCGGTCCCATGCTCGACCCTTCTTCGAATCCGACTCCGAGATTCGCACCCATCGTGGTGGCGCTATGCGCTTGCATAGCGCTCATTCAGCCTGCTCAGACTCTTGCTGGTGCCAATAGCTGGACTCAGGTGGGTCCCGAAGGGGGTGGCCTTTGCGCGCTGGCAATGGCGCCGGCCGATCCGGCGACGGTCTATGCGGTTGTGGGGAGTCCCGGTGCGAGAGAGTACGAGGCGGCAGGCCTTTTTCGCAGTGCCGACGGTGGCTCGACTTGGGAACCGACCGGAAGCCCGGTCGGTCCATTCTCATGCCTCGTCTCTGTGGACGCCATCGATCCGCTGCGGGTCTATTCCGTCGGCATCCCGGGCGCCCGGCGTAGCCTGGACGGCGGCTCCACCTGGGAGGTCATGGTCGGCGGGGGCTCGGGGTTGGCGCGCTATCCGATCGCGGTCTCGAGGGCAGATGCCGATTTCCTGATGTTCGCGGATGGCAGCCAGCTCATGCGCAGTCGCGATCGCGGCGACAGCTGGCAGCAGATCTGGCCCTGGCCGACCGTCGCCCTGCAATCAATTGCGATGCACCCCTCGGAAGGTGGGCGGGTCTTTGCTGTCACCCGTCTTGACGGGCTTTTCGTAAGCGACGACTACGGCGACACCTGGTCCCCTTCGACCGGCAACTTGCCAGCTGAGCTCGAACTGGAGACGCTCGTCTTCGACCCGAACGATTCGACTCGCCAGTTCTTGCTCACTCGCACCGGGATCTTCCGCAGGCAGAACAGCGGCGCCTGGTCGCTGATTCTCGCCGCAGGCGAGGGTGTGTTTCGTCGCCTCGTGGTTCGCTCGGACTCGGCGCTGTTCGCGCAGCTGTATGCCGAGGGCCGCTCGTTTCTCGTGCGTTCGCTGGATGGGGGTGAGACCTGGCAGGATCTCGGGAGCCCTTTTCCGCTCTTTCCGGAAGTCTGGCTACCGGATTTCGTGGCTGCGCCGGACCGGCTCTTGGGGGCAAGCTCTTCGGGAGTCATGAAGAGCGACGACAGTGGCCAGAGCTGGCACGCTTCGAATTCAGGTCTCCGGGCGACGTCGATGTTCTCCTTCGCCCTGGATCGCGAGAATCCGCAGCGCTTTTTCGGCATCGCGGCGCAGCCGCAGAACCCCTCGGGAATACTGCAGAGTTCTGACAGTGGGGCGAGCTGGCAGAGCATTCCCCTAGTGACAGCCCCGCCATCCTTCGCCAGCCACGTTGTGGTGGATCCGAACGAGCCCCGTCATCTCGTCGTGGCTGCCTCGACAGAGAGCTCAACGAAGGGAATTGCCGCCAGCTTCGATGGCGGCGCGACTTGGGAGTTTCACGCCAGCCCCGAGACCTGTCTCCGCTTCAGGGAGTTGAAGATGGACCCTCTGGCACCGAACCGGCTCTTTCTGACGGGCACGACGGAGAGTCCCTACTGCCATTCTTCATGCGCGGCCTGGCGGTCCGACGACGGGGGCGAAAGCTGGCAGTGCCTGGGCGCTCCGAGCCACTTCTTGCGCCTCGAACCCAGTCCGTTTGAACACGATGCCGTTCTCGGCGTGACCTATGGCGCCCTCTATCGAAGCGCCAATGCCGGCCAGGATTGGACAGAAGTCGCCGGAATCGCGGAGTTCTTTCCCTATTACGACTCGGATCTTCGCTGGGCCAGTGCGGACACCGCCTACGCCACCAGCGGGGGTTATGGGTCGGTTGTCGGTTCGTCGATCTTCGTGAGTCACGACGGGGGCTGGACGTGGGCACCCGATCCACCCCCCCCAGCTGTTCCGCAGCGGCCCTGGCTAGCTGGCGTTGTCGTCGACCCCTTTCACCCGCTGACGGTGGCCGCTCTTTCCAAGCCCTCCGGAGCCTCCTTCCCGAACGAGGTTGTGTTGAGTCACGATGGCGGGCGGACATGGGTGGACATTTCGTCGGGGCTCCTCGGATGGGTCCTCAGCAACCTGACCATCGACCCGGTGACGCCCAATCGCCTCTACGTCTCGGCCGAGGGCGGCGGCGTCCTCGCCTTCGACATCCAGGAGCCTGAGGCATGCGTGCCCTCGGCGACGGCGCTGTGCATTACCGACGGCCGTTTCAAGATCGAGAGCCTCTGGCGCGATTTCGCCGGGCATTCCGGCGTCGGGCACGCGGTGCAGCTCGCGAGCGACACGGGGAGCTTCTGGTTCTTCGATCCGGACAACCTCGAGCTGTTCGTCAAGGAGATCGACGGCGTCTCGTTCAACAACGCCTTCTGGACGTTCTACGGCGCGCTGTCGAACGTCGAGTTCACGCTGCTCGCGACGGATACGGCGACCGGGGCGCAGCACGGGTACTTCAACCGCAGCGCGCAGTTCGCGAGTCGCGGGGACATCGAGTCGTTCCCGCAGGAGGAGAGTCTCGCGCTGCCGGCGAGTGCGCCGGCGCCATCGGGCACGCGGTTGCGCCCGCGCGCGGCGCCGTTGCGCTCGGTCAACGCCTGCGTCCCCAATGCGACGACGCTCTGTCTCGCGGACGGCCGCTTCGCGGCCTCGGTCACCTGGCACGACTTCGCCGGGCGGAGCGGGGTGGGGACGCCGATCGTGCTGACGCCGGACACCGGCTCGTTCTGGTTCTTCGACGCCGGGATCCACGAGCTGGCGGTGAAGGTGATCGACGGCCGCGGCACCAACCACGCCTGGTGGGTCTTCTACGGCTCGCTGTCGAACGTCGAGTTCGAGCTCACCGTCGTCGACACCGATAGCGGGGAAACCTGGACGCGCGCGAACCCTTCCGGCACCTTCGCCAGCGGCGGCGACATCGAGGCGTTTCCGCAGGAACTGCCTTAAGATCTTCCGCGGCATGAGCGCTTCGCGCAGCGCCGATATCGTGATCTGCGGCGCCGGCATCGGCGGCGTCGCGGCGGCCTACGAGCTCGCGGTGCGCCGCGGTCTCGGGCGGTCGCAGAAGATCCTCCTCGTCGACCCGCTGCCGCCGCTCACCCTCACCAGCGACAAATCGACCGAGTGCTACCGCAACTGGTGGCCAGGGCCGGGCACCACCATGGTCCGCTTCATGGACCGGAGCATCGATCTGCTCGAGGAGATGGCCGCGGCGAGCGGCGACCGCTTCGCCATGAACCGCAACGGCTACGCCTACTTCACCGCCGACGCGGAACGCGCCAGCGCGCTCGAACGCACGGCGCGCGAGATCTCGGCGCTCGGCGCCGGCGACCTGCGCCTGCATCGCGGCGCGATGTCCGACCCGCTCTTCCCCGAGGCGCCGTACGACAAGCTCGACCCGTCGATCGGCGGCGCCGACCTGATCCTCGATCCGCAGACGATCCGCTGCCGCTATCCGTTCCTGAATCCGGCGACGATCGCCGCGCTCCTGCCGCGGCGCTGCGGCTGGCTCGCGGCGCAGCAGCTCGGCATGTGGATGCTCGAGCAGGCGCGCGACGCCGGCGTCGAGCTCGCCACCGGGCGGCTCACCGCGGTCACCGTCGAGTCGGGCCGGGTCACCGGCGTCGAGATCGTGGGGCCCTCGGGCGCGCTCGAGCGGATCGCGACCGGCACCCTGGTCAACGCCGCCGGGCCGCTCGCCCCCGAAGTGGGCCGTCTCGCCGGCCTCGAGCTGCCCCTCTTCAACGAGCTCCACGGCAAGGTCTACCTCGAAGACACCGAGCAGGTCGTGCCGCGCGAGCTGCCGCTGATGATCTGGTGCGACCCGGTCATCCTCGACTGGGGGGAGGAGGAGCGGGCGGAGCTCGCCGCCGATCCCGAGCTCGCCTACCTCACCCGGCCGCTCCCGGGCGGCGTCCACTTCCGGCCGGAGGGCGGGCGCGACAGCCGGATGCTCCTGCTGCTCTTCACCTACCACCTCGACGCCCTGGCCCCGGTCTGGCCGCCGAAGTTCGACCCCTGGTATCCGGAGGTCGCGCTGCGCGCCGCGGCTCGTATGGTCCCCGGTTTCGAGACCTATCTCGGCGACCGGATGCGGCGCTCGTTCGTCGACGGCGGCTACTACTGCAAGACCGCCGAGAACCGCCTGCTGGCGGGTCCGACACCGGTCGCCGGCCTTCACCTCATGTGCGGCCTCTCCGGCTACGGCATCATGGCGGCCGCTGCCGCTGCCGAGCTCCTGGGGGCAACCGTTACGGACGCCGCCCTGCCCGAATACGCCGCCGAGTTCCGGCTCGACCGCTATTCCGACCCGGCCTACCAGGCGCGTCTCGCGCGCGGCGAGTTCGCCTCCGGACAGCTGTAGCCACGGCCTCCAGCTTGACCCGACTCACCCCCGCAGGCTAATCTCTTCCGGCGTTTGGGACGTCGTTCAACGGTAGGACATGCGGCTCTGAACCGCAGAATCGGGGTTCGAATCCCTGCGTCCCAACCATCCTTCTGCCGGAAGTAACCTCTTGACCCCGCACAAGTTGAGCCGCGAATGACCGGGCCGGTCCCGAGTCCGCCGGGGACTCCGGACGGGCTCACGCAGCGGCTCGAGCGCGGCACGCGCACGGCCAAGCTCGGCCTCCTGGTCAACACCCTTCTCGCGGTCATCAAGCTCCTCGCCGGCATCTTCGGCCACTCCTACGCCCTGATCGCGGACGCCATCGAGTCGTCCGGCGACGTCTTCTCGTCGATTCTCGTCTGGCGCGGCCTGCGCGTCTCGGCGCGCCCGGTCGACGAGCGCTACCCGTTCGGCTACGGCAAGGCCGAGCCGATGGCCGCGGCGGCGGTCGGCCTGATGCTGATCGTCGCCTCGGTCGTCATTACCGTCGAGTCGATCCAGGAAATCCGCACGCCGCACCACCTGCCGGAGCCGTTCACCCTCCTCGTGCTGCTGGGGGTCGTGGTGGTGAAGGAGACCCTCTTCCGTTCGGTGCTCGCCGTCGGGACGGAGGTCGCGAGCGGCGCGGTGCGCGCCGACGCCTGGCACCATCGCTCGGACGCCATCACCTCGGCGGCGGCGGCGATCGGCATCACGGTGGCGCTGTGGACCAGGATCCCCGAGGCGGACGACTGGGCGGCGCTCGTCGCGGCGGCGGTCATCGCCATCAACGGCGTGCTGATCCTGCGGCCGGCGATCGAGGACCTCATGGATCGGGCACCCGACGGCGCGGTCGTCGGCAAGCTGGAGCTGGTGGCGAGAGCCGTCCCCGGCGTGCTGGAGATCGAGAAGCTCCGCGTGCGCCGGGCGGGGCTCTCGCTCTACGTCGACCTCCACGTCCAGGCCGAGCCCGCGCTCTCGCTGCACGCGGCGCACATCCTCTCGGGGCAGGTGAAGTCGGCGATCCGCGCCGCCGAACCGACGGTCATCGGCGTGCTCGTGCACATGGAGCCGTTCGAGCCAGGCCTCCCCACTTCGTCCGTCTGACTAGGGAGCCACGGCGCTCCAGCGGCTGCTGCTCTGGATTTCCCAGCCGTCGACGAAGATCGAGCCCGGGAACTCGTAGGCACCGATGTCGATCGTCCCGTGGACGATTCGCGCCGGCGCGGGTGATCCGGGCAGGACGCTCTGCTGCGGCGGCTCGTGGGTCGGCAGGGCGAGCGGATTCGGAAAGGGGAAGCCGGGTGGAGAGGACGAGGTCGCCGTTCCCTGCTCGAGCAGGGGGCTGCCCGCCGTCGGACGGTAGTCGAAGTTCGGGGCATCGACGAACAAGGGCGAAGTGCCGGTGACGGTGCCGGTCCAGAGGGCGGGGAGTGCGCTCGTTCCGGTCTCCACCCAGTTCTTCTGTCCCGAGATCTGTTCGCCGTCGGTCCAGCAGCGCTCGCCGGCGTCGCTGCGCACCATGGCGAGCGCTCCGGCGGGCGCGCTCCAGAAGACGTTGTTCGACATCTCGATCGACTGCAGGTAGCCGAACGGCCGGAAGACGTGCGAGCCGGTGCCGCCGTCGCGCCGGACGAAGGTGTTGTTGACGAAGCGGTAGCGGCCGCGGGTCGAGTTGGTGCCGCCGTCGTCGCAGCGCATGTCGCTGCCGACCCGGACGAAGTAGAAGTTGCCGTCGAACGGTCCCGGAGTGCCGATCGGATCGTACGCCTTGTGCACCAGGACGTTGCCGACGACGTCCGAGTCTTCGCGGATGCCGGGCGGCGGCGTCACCGCCCCCTCGTCGGGGCCGATGAGCTCGAGCAGGTGGTACTGCGCCCCCTCGATCCAGTTGAAGTCGATCTCGTTCCGCTCGGCGCGGCTCTTCACGGCGTTGCCGCCGGTGGTCTCGTGCAGCCAGCAGTGGCGCATGCGGAAGACCGAGCCGGGGTGCGCGTTCTGGTCGGTCGTCATGTAGATCATGTGCTGCGAGCCGCCGTTGCCGGCGCGGGCGAACTCGCTGTACTCGAGGGTGAGGCTCCCTGAGTCCTCGTCGGCGCCGAGGAGACCGTGCGCCGGGCAGTCGTGGACGTAGAGGTCGCGCATCACGACGTCGTCGGAGTGGTGGTAGACGCAGCGGAAGCTGCCGCCGGTGATCTCGAAGCTCTCGAGCACGAAGTGGTCGGACTGGATCTCGATCGTGTTCGTGCCGCCGAAAAGGACGGGCCGGACGCCGCCGACGCGCAGGCCGCGAACGACGATCGGGTTGCCGGCGGCGCCGTCGTTGCTGAAGACCACCGGGTTGTAGGTCTCTCCGCCGTCGACCAGGACGAGATCGCCGGGGCCGACGAGCGGCGCCACATCGGTGAGCTCGGGGTAGGTCGCGGTCGGACCGACGTGGTAGGTGGTGGCGGCGAGGGTCGCGGGGAGGAGGGCGGCGAGGGCGAGGGCGGCGGCGTGGCCAGGGCGGATCACAGGGGAATGCTCTCCGATCTCGGCTTGGCTGCCCTGTGAAGCCCGCCACTGTGGCGCTCGTGACGGCGCCGGCACCGGGGAGCGCCGTTCCTCCGCTGCGCTCATGGCCTTCAGATCCTCGGTGTCTGGCTGACGTGCTTGGCTTCGACCCCCGGAGGTGCCTGGCGTTGCATCGCAGGCCGGTCGCTCCGCGGAGGAACGGCGCTCCCCGGTGCCAGCGCTGGAAACTACTCTGGTTGTCGGACCTGTTTCAGGCGAAGGCGAGCTGGATCAGGGTCTTCTGTTCCAGGGCGTGCGCCTTGCCCGAACCGGTCGCGGGGGAGGCGGAGGCGGAGCGCTTGACCGAGCGGACGCTGCGGCCGCGGGCGATGTGGTCGAGCTGGGGGTCGACGAAGGAGAACGCGCCCATGTTGGCCGGTTCCTCCTGCACCCAGAGCACTTCGCGCGCCGAGGCGTAGCGGGCGAGCTCGGCTTCGAGCTCGGCGGCGGGGAACGGGTAGAGCTGCTCGAGGCCGAGGATGGCGACGTCGGAGATGTGACGCCGCTTCCGCTCGGCCCGCAGCTCGTGCAGGATCTTGCCCGAGGCGAGGAGCAGGCGGCGGGCTTCGGTCACCTCGCGGTCGCGCAGCAAGGTCTCGAAGCGCGGGCGCGCGAACGCCTCGACCGGCGACGCCGCATCGGCGCTGCGCAGCATCGACTTGGGCGTGAAGACGACGAGGGGTTTCCGCCACTTGCGCAGCGCCTGCCGGCGCAGCAGGTGGAAGTACTGCGCCGCGGTCGACGGCTGACAGATCTGCAGGTTGTCTTCGCCGCACAGCTGCAGGTAGCGCTCGATGCGCGCCGAGGAGTGCTCCGGCCCCTGGCCCTCGTAGCCGTGCGGCAGCAGCAGCACCAGGCCCGAGAGCAGCTGCCACTTGTCTTCGGCGGCGGCGAGGAACTGGTCGATGACGATCTGGGCGCCGTTGGCGAAGTCGCCGAACTGCGCCTCCCAGAGCACCAACGCCTCCGGGTAGTCGCGCGAGAAGCCGTACTCGAAGCCCATCACCGCGGCTTCCGACAGCATCGAGTCGTAGACCTCGAAGAACGCCCCGGCGTGCGCCATCCCGGCGAGCGGCAGGTGCACGCTCTCGTTCTCGACGTCGATCAGGGCCGCGTGGCGATGGTTGAAGGTGCCGCGGCGGCTGTCCTGCCCGGAGAGGCGCACCGGAATGCCGTTCTCGACCAGCGAGGCGAAGGCGAGCGCTTCCGCCATCCCGTAGTCGACCGGCTTCTCGCCGGCCGCCATGCGGCGGCGCTCCTCGAGGAGCTTCTCCACCTTGGGATGGAGGTGGAAGCCGTGCGGCACGGCCGTGACGCCGAGGCCGAGCCGGTCGATGTCGCCGGCCGGCAGGCCCGTGTCCACCTCGAGGCCGGACGAGTAGGGCCCACCGTGGAAACCCGCCCAGTAACCCGGGAGCTCGCGCAACACCGGAGCCTTGGTGAGGCCCATGGCCTCCTTCTGCGCCGCGATGAGACTCTGCTTGTAGCTCTCGGCCGCCGCCTGGGCCTCCTCCGGCGCCACACCGATGCGCTGGGCGTAGCTCTTCCAGAGTTGCGGGCGCTCCTTGATCCGCCGGTAGAGGCGCGGCTGGGTGACCGTCGGATCGTCCACCTCGCTGTGGCCGTAGCGGCGATAGCCGATGAGGTCGATCACCACGTCGCTGCCGAAGGCGAAGCGGTAGTCGACGGCGAGGTTGGCGGCGCGCACGACCGCCTCCGGATCCTCGGCGTTGACATGGAAGATCGGCACCGGCAGGCGGCGGGCGACGTCGGTGGCGTAGCGCGTCGAATTGTAGGCCGCGGGCTCGGTGGTGAAGCCGATCAGGTTGTTGACCACGATCTGCAGTGCGCCGCCGACCTCGAAGCCGTCGAGCGCCGCGAAGTTGAGCGTCTCGGCGGCGATCCCCTGGCCGGCGAAGGCGGAGTCGCCGTGCAGCAGGAGCGGCACGATCTTGCGCCCGGAGAAGTCGCCCTCGCGCGTGAGTTTGGCGCGCATCCGCCCCATGGCCACCGAGCTCACCACTTCGAGGTGGCTCGGGTTGGAGTTGAGGTGGAGGCGCACCTTCTTGCCGGAGGGCGTCGTCAGCGTGCCGGTCGCGCCGAGGTGGTACTTGACGTCGCCGGAGCCGAGGACACTGCGCGGATCGACGTCCTCGAAGCCGGCGAAGATCTCGACCGGCGTCCGGCCGACGACCTGGGTCATGACGTTCAGCCGCCCGCGGTGACTCATGGCGATCATCGCCTGGTCGGCGCCGTCTTCGGCGCACTCCTCGATCGCCGTGATGAGCAGCGGAATGAGCGCGGCGACGCCCTCGATCGAGAAGCGCTTCGAGCCGATGTAGCGCGTCTGGATGGTCTCCTCGAAGACCTCGGAGCGCACCAGCTGATCGAGGATCCGCCTCTGGTCGACGGCCGGGGCCGGGGCCTCCATGCGCTCGGCGATCCAGCTCCGCCGGTCGCCCTCGGGGATGTGCATGAACTCGACGGCGAGCGTGCCGCAGTAGATGCGCCGCGCCGCCGCGGCCTCCTCGCCGCCGACCGCGAGCTCCGGCGGCCCCGCCGGCGGCAGCCGGCCGAGCGGATCGAGATCGGCCGCGAGGTACCCCCAGCGGCGAAACGATTCGAGTATGCGCGACCCCTGCGAGCCCTCGGAAGTCCCCGTCGTCATGGACGGACGATCATATCGCGTCGGTCGCGTCAGCCCTTCGCTGCGGGGGCCCAGGCGCGGATGGCCGCTTCGCTGAATCCGCGCACGATCTCGCCGCCGCGGACCAGGACGGGGACGCCGGAGCCGGGGGCGAGGCGGGCCTTGTCGGCGGCGGCTTGCGCGTCGCGTTCGACGTCGCGCTCGACGAAAGCGATCCCCAGAGACTGCATGAGCTCGCGACTCTTGCGGCACCAGCCGCACCAGGAAGTCGAGTAGAGCGTCACGACCGGGGCCGCTTCGTCACCGGCGCCGGTCGCGGAGACTTCGTCGGCGACATGTTGGACGTCGGCGTCGGTCAGGCGAAGCACCGGCGCCTTCGGTTTCGCCGGCGTCGTCGGCGAGACTTCCGCAACTGCGGTCCGCCCCGCCGGCTGGGGGAGGGTCGCGGTCGCGGGCTTGGCGGTCGTGCGGGCGACGTCGACCTCTTCGATGCGCAGGGCGACCAGCCGACCGGTGAGGTCGGTGTAGACAGCACGCCGGCTGTCGAGCTTCACCGCGCCTCGAGTCTCGATCGTCTGGCCGTCGCGCAGCACGAGCCGGTCGGCCGTGGCGACAGCGGGCATCCCTGTCAGAGTGACGACCATGAGGAGCCCGCGAGCGGCTCTCCGCGCGCGGCTCACGCGATCACTCGCCGTGGTGCCGCCGTCGCCGGGTCGCCGGTATTGGGCGTGCCGGTCGGCTCGATGAGCAGGATGTGGACCTCCTCTTCCGCGACCGGGCGGTGCTCGACGCCGCGCGGCACGATGAACAGCTCCCCCGGGCCGAGGTGGACGTCGCGGTCGCGCAGCTGGATCGTCAACTGGCCGGAGAGCACCAGGAAGCAGTCGTCGGTCTCGTCGTGCTTGTGCCAGACGAACTCGCCCTGGAGCTTTGCCACCATGAGGTCGTTGCCGTTGTACTGCGCGACGACCCGCGGCTGCCAGTGACCGGTGAAGGTGGCGAGCTTCTCGGCGAGGTTGACCTTGTCGTTCATGTCTTGGGCTCCCTGCGGCTGCCGGCTCGAATCCGTCGATGAGACTAAGGCCGCGCCTTGAGCTGCGCGGCCATCCTCTCCTGGATGCCCAGCAGCGCCTTGAGCGGCCGCAACAGGACCTTGAAGTCGACGATCTTGCCG
>CAZQTL010000108.1:0-13652 GCA_964595975.1 uncultured Thermoanaerobaculia bacterium
CGAACGGCATCTTCTGGAGCGGCGCGCCGATCGCCGCGAGCTTCCGTCCTCCGGGCCTGCCGCTGGTGCTCGCGCTCCTCCACCGCCTGCAGCTGCTCCCGCTCGTGCCCTACCTCAACTTCGCGCTGCTGGGCCTGACGGCCTTGCTCCTCCATCGCCTCATTCGCCTCAAACACACGCCCTTGGTCGCCGCGCTGGCCACGCTGCTCTTCGTCTCGAACGGCTCGCTCTTCGGCTACACGCGTTACCTCATGGCCGAGGTGTGGACGCTGCCGTTCCTCGTCGGGGCGGCGATCGCCTTCATTCGCGCCGAGCAACGCCCGCGCCTCTACCTGCTCTGCGCGGCGCTCCTTTCTCTGAGCTTCCTCTTCCACTATGCCGGCGCGGTCGTCGGAGCGGGTTTGGCGCTGGCGATGCTGCTCCATCGCCGCAGCCTCTTCGCCACGCCCTGGCCCTGGCTGGCCCTGGCGGTCGGCGCGCCTCTCCCCGCCGCGTGGCTGCTGATCCGCGCGCTGCACAACCGGTCGAGCGAGAACGTCCACGTCATCGTCGACCTCGTCCGCCCGTCGATGGCCAACCTCTGGTACTACGCGGTCGTGGCCGTGGCGCTCGCTGGTCTGGCCGCTCTTCCTGTCTACATCGCCGGGTTCGTCCGGCTCGTCCCTCGCAAGGGCCGCCCGTCCTCGCCCTGGGCGCAGGGAGTGCTCTTCCCGCTCGTCGCGCTGGCGCTCTTCTTCACGCTTGCCTACAGCTGGGCCGACAAGCGGTTTCTCTACTACCTCTTCCCCTTCGCCGTCGCCGTCGCCGCCGAAGGCATCGCGCTCGTCGTCGTCTTCGCCGGAGGCGGACGCCTGAAAGCCGCCCTGGCGACGCTGTTTCTCGCAGTTGCATTGTTGTGGAACCGGATTCCCTACCCCGCGACCTCCCACACCCTCCTGGCCCTCTCGCCGCGCGACTTCTGGGATGCGGCGCAGGGCCTCTCCACTGCCAAGCTGCGGTCCGTCTCCGACGCGTGGTCGCTCAGCCTCTTCGCCACCGACGGTTTTCTCTCCTTCCAACGTCGACGAGCGACCTGCGCTTCCCCGCGGGAGTTCGCGGCGCAAGGGGCCCTCCGCAGCCTCGTCGATGCGCGCCTTGATCGCGGCGAGCCGATCGCCCTGGCGGGCCGGGGCGGGGATTCGACCTCGTACTGGACCGACACCAACCGCCTGACCATTGCCCTCGAGCGCCCCGTCGTGAAGCCCGACCGGACGAGACTTCTCGTTCGCTGGCTTCAGGCCCCCGATCCGCGCGCCCTGCCCACCATCGGCCCCTGGGAGCTCTTCGACCTCTCCCAGAGCGGCGTGAAGTCGAGCAAGCATCGCCGCAAGGTGCGGCATCGGCCGGAGGGAGTCCCGGTTCCCGCGCCAGCGAGTCGCCGCTGAGCACTGTCGTGTATCCTCGGCCGACGAAAGCGAGGCCAGCCGACCCCGAATGCGCTTCTTCGACAGATTCCACCGCCCCACGAAAGGCGCGCCCTCGGCGCCCCCCATCCTGCCTCTCGAAACGCCGACGGGTCACCGGGTGGTCGACGAGCACTTCACCCCCGAGGCTGCGCTCGACCTCGACACCTACATCGAGGCCGGAGACCTCACGGCGATTCATCACCTGGCGCGGTACCTCTGGGCGCGAGAGCTCCTGCCGCAGGGCGAAACGCGAGTGCTCGATCTGGGCTGCGGCAGCGGGTATGGGAGCTTCCTGATGGCCGAGGCCCGTCCCGCGGCACATGTGACCGGAATCGACTACGACGCCCAGGCTGTCGAGAGCGCTCGCCAGCGGCACCGGAGCGATAACCTTTGCTTTGCGGTCGGCGACCCGACCGACTGGAACGCGACCATCGGCGGAGCGTCGTTCGACGTGATCACCTGCTTCGACGTCATCGAGCACGTGCAGCATCGCGAGCTGATGCTCGAAGCGATCGCGCAGCACCTCTCGCCAGGCGGAACGCTCTTCTTCTCGACGCCGTGCGCCTCCGACGTGAACATCCTCGAGCCCGCTTGGGAACATCACCGCATCGAGTACTCGACGGCCAGTCTCTACGACTTGCTCGCGCGATACTTCTCCGAGATCCTCCGCTCGGAGGATGAGGCATTTCCGCGCCGTTCCTTCTTCGAAGCCCTGCATGCGCGGGGCGTGCTCTATGAGCTTCGCTTGAACCCCGTCATCTGCCGGAGTGCCATCCGCATTCCGAATCCCTATCGATCCTGAGCCGCGCCGCCACTCTCGAGCGACCGCTCAGAATTCACCCGGAGTCCGCCTTGCCCCCATCCAGCTGGCTCCACAAGATCGTTTCCACCCGACTCTTTCGCCGGCACCGCCGGCCCGCCCCCGTCCCGGCTGCCGTTTCGGACTGGGTGGAAGAAGATCTCGGTCGCCGCCTGCTGGGCCTCGACGGCGGACTGGGCCTCTTCAGATGGGTGCACCTGCTGGACGCATTTCGGCGCGCCGGACCACCGCGCACCGTCGTGTCGATCGGGAGCGGCGAGGGGCTTCATGAAGCGCTTCTCGCCCGACGCTTCCCGTCCACCGAAGTTTGCGGCGTCGATCTACGAAGACAGCAGGTCGAACTCGACTTGCCGAACCTCCGCTACCTCCAGGGGAACCTGCTCGACGAGGCCTTCTCCGCAACCCTTCCGATCTCCGATTTCGTCTGCTCCATAGAGTGTCTGGAGCACATCGAGAACGATCGATCCGTCTTCGCAAAGATGGTGGACCTGGTTCGTCCTGGGGGTTCGATCTACGTCGAGGTGCCGTTCGCGAGCGAAGCGGAGTGCGCCGATGAGGCCGTTCGCAGGCGGGAGCTCGAGGCGCACGAGCACGTACGTCCCGGATACCCTGCCGCGCGACTTGCCGAAATGGCACGCGAGCACGGTCTCGTCGACGTCCGTATCGGCGGCTCGTTCTGGTTCCCTGTTCAGCCCATGGTGTGGCTGGCGCAGAAGAGCTTCGACTCGAGCGCAGTCGCCGCACACTGGCGGACCTTTCTCGCGGTCGCCGAGCTCGACCTGCGCGAGGGCGTGCCCGAGAGCCGCGCCGAGGCGACGGGGATCAAATTGCTGGCTCGCCGGCCGTTGCCTTAGGCACACCGGAAAATCCATCGGCACTACAATGGGCTCGAGCCCGGGAACGCCGGGAGAGAGGACCTCATGTTCTGTCCACAGTGCAGGTCGGAGTACCGCGAGGGATTCACGCGCTGCGAGAGTTGTGACGTGCCGCTGGTCGCGGTGCTGCCGCCGGAGGCGGGGGATCCGTCGGAGCGCGATCTGGTCACGGTGTTCGAGACCGGCGATCCGGGGCTGCTGGCGATGGCGCACTCGATCCTCGACGAGGCCCAGGTTCCTTACCTCACCCAGGGCGAGGGGATCCAGGATCTCTTCGGCGTGGGGCGACTCGGAACCGGCTTCAACATCCTCACCGGGCCGGTTCACATTCTGGTCGAGCGCGCCAGCGAGGCGGAGGTGCGGCAGCTGCTCGACGGCCTCGAAGAGGACGCCGCGGCGCATCACTCCGACGACGACGCCACCGGGGACGAGCGCGATCGCGAGCCCGAAGTCTGAGAGACAGGCGCCGGCGGCGCCCGGCGACCGCCGCTAGGGCGAGGTGAAGGACCAGTTTCCGGTGTCGCCGCGGTCGAAGCCATCGCTGAACAGATCGGTCAGATGATGGATGCGGAAGTGGTCGGCGACCGAGAATCCAACTGGCGGGCCAATCTCCGGACGGATCATCCGTACGTCGAGATCCTGCCCGTCGACATCGATCGCCAGCGAACCGAGCTCCGACAGGCCGACGGCGAGCGCCGGCCAGGGGGTGATCGTGCCCTCGAAGCGGCTGCCGGTCCCCGAGACGACGTAGACCGTGCCGCGGTGCGCTCCGCGCGTCTTGTTGTAGGCCCCGTCTCCGTCGGGATCGCCGTCGCCCCCCTGCTTGAGCATCGACGCCGGTGCGAAGGTGTCCGTCGTGCCGTAGTGGCCGTCGATGAGAAAGGTGCGCTCGTAGCCGTGGCTGTGCCCGGTGAGCACCAGATCGACGCCGTGCGCTTCGAGGATCGGCACGACGTTCTCGCGCATGCGCTTCATGATGCCGCCGGAGTCGCCCGGGTTGTCGCTGTCGTGCGTCCCCTTGGTGTAGGGCGGATGGTGGAAGACGACGATCGTCCAGGCCTTGGTGTTCGCCGTCAGGTCGGCGGCGAGCCAGGTGAGCATCAGGCTTCCCGGCGTGAGATCCGAGTCGGCCGAGTCGAGCTGCACGACGTGCAGGTCGCCGCTGTTGTAGGAGAAGTAGGCCTCCGTGCCGCTGCCGATCCCGCCCGCCTCGCCGGCGGACGGCAACGAGAACATGTCGAAGAACGGACCGGTCTGGGTCGGCGAATCCGACGAGATGGCGTCGTGGTTGCCGATCACCGGCCACGGCGCGACCGTCGCCAGCTCCTGCGGATAGACGTCGAAGACAGCCATCTGGAATTCGGCGTCGGTGCCCGAGCAGTAGGCGTTGTCGCCGAGCATCAGCCAGAGATCGGGGGTGGCGTCGTTCATCCAGGCGAAGTAGCCGTCGCGCACCAGGGCGGCATTGGCGGTCGCCGGGCCCGGCGGAGCGCAGAGCGGCAGGCTGGTCGCGCCGCAATCGCCGATCACCCAGAGATGCTGCGCGTCGGGATCGCCGGCGAGCGGAACCGTGCGGAAGCGGTGGGCGCCGTCGCCGCCGGCGAGCACCGTCGTGGTCGTTCCGACGGCGTAGTAGTAGAGCGTCTTCGCCGCCAGGCCCGAGATCGCGACGACGTGCTCGGTGACCGGAGCCGAGGAGCTCGCCGTCTGGTCGTAGACCCCAGCCACCTCGCCCCAGCCGCTCCAGGTGTCGGTCGCGACGTCGGTGCGCCAGCGCAGCACCGCCGCCGTTGCCGATGTGCGCTGCAGATACGGACCGCGCACGATCGTCGCCGCCGCGACCGGAACGGACGAGCCCAGGAACAGGAGAACGGCGGGGAGAAGGCGGAAGCGCATGGCGGAGGGTGCGTCGCTCGCGACCCGCTAGAAACCCAGCCGGCGCATCACGGCGCGCGGCAGGTGGCGGACCGCCAACATCACCATAGCCCAGATCGGCGGCGCGTAGACCACCGGCCAGCCCCGGTCGATGGCGCGAACGACGCGCGCGGCAACCTCGTCCGGCTCGCCGGCGAACGGCGGCTCCGGGAGACCGGTCGTCATGCCGGTGCGGACGAAGCCGGGCTTCACCGTGACCACGCGAAGACCGCGGGAGTGGAAGCGATGGTCGAGCCCCTCGAGGTAGGCAGCGAGTCCGGCCTTGGCCGCGCCGTAGAGCACCACCGGCTTCCTGCCGCGGTCGCCGGCGACCGAGCCAAAGACGCACAGGGTTCCGCCGCCGCCGGCGAGGAGGCGCTCGCGGGCCGCCTCGCAGAACTCGATGGTGCGCACGAAGTCGACTTCGAGCAGGCGGCGGCGAAGTACCGGGTCGGCCTCGAGCCGGTCCTGGGTCGCGAAGAGACCGGCGGTGACCACGACCGCGTCGAGCCCGCCGAGGGCCGCGATCGCCGCGTCGAGCGCCGCGCCGAAGCCGTCCGGCGCCTCGAGATCGCACCTGCCGTGACCGACTCCGGCTCGGTCCGCCCGCCGGCGCGTCGCGAGATCGTGCGCCGCCGCGCGCAGCTCGGCCTCGTCGCGACCCAGCAGGTAGATCGCGTCGCCGCGTTCGGCAAGGCGCCGCGCGAGCGCCCGGCCCATCCCCTTCGTCGCCCCGAGCAGGACGATCTTCATCGCGCGCCTCTCATGACGGCTGCGATCCTCTCGCGAGCGGCGGAAAAAGGCGATCGGAGAGTGCACTGCCGAGCCGGCCTTGCGGATCCCAGCGCGCGCGCTCGGCGAGGAAGCCCGGCAGGCGCGGCTCGAGGCGGGAAAAGTCGGCCGCCGTCGACAGCGCATCCTTGGCGAGATAGATCCGCCCCCCTTCGTCGGCGACGAAGCGGTTCAGGCGCGCCACCAGGCCGGCGGTACCGCGACGGATCGGCAGGTCGACGGCGACGGTGACACCGGGACGCGGGAAACTCAACATCCCCTCCCCTTCGGCGCCCATGTCCTTGAGCACGGAGAGGAAGGACGACCCCCCTTCCGCGATCATCCGTTCGAGAAAGCGCCGCGTCGCCCCGGGCCGCTCGCTCTCGGGCAGCACGCACTGATATTGGGTGAATCCGCGCCGGCCGTACATCCGGTTCCAGTCTTCGATGGCGTCGAGCGGATAGAAGAACTGCTCCGGCGAGAGCAGGCGGCGCTTCGCCCGCGCGGGAGCGGTGCCGAAGAGCAGCGCGTTGAACGCCCGCACGGCGACCGGCGACAGACACCACGCCGGGAGGTCGATCGGGAATCGCCGGCGCCGGCGCGGCGGCGGCGGCAGGGGCGGCGCCTCCGCGGCCTCCGCCCAGCGTCCGGCGAAGAGAATGCCGCGCCCGAGCGCGCGTCCCGAGCTCAGGGTGTCGATCCAGGCGACGGTGTAGGGCCAGTCAGCGGCCGCCGCGCGCAGCGCCGCGAGCAGGGAGTCGAGTCCGTCGAAGCGGCGGCGCTCCTCGACGATCCAGGCCGAGGGGACGCGCTGGAGGGTGAGCTCGACTTCGAGGATATGGCCGGTGAGGCCCATGCCGCCAAGAGTGGCGAGAAAGAGCCCGGGATGCGTCTCGCGATCGCAATCGACGATGCGCCCGTCGGCGAGCAGCAGGCGCAGGGACCGCACGTGCTTCCCGAAGGTGCCGTCGCGGTGGTGACTCTTGCCGTGCACGTCGGCGGCGACCATGCCGCCGAGGGTCACGAACGCCGTCCCCGGGCTCGCCGGCGGCCAGAAACCGCGGGGCAGAAAGAGACGCAGGATCTCGCGCAGCGAGAGGCCGGCTTCGGCGCGCAGGATGCCGCTCGCGGGATCGAAAGCCAGCAGGCGATCGGCGAGCGCCGAGCCGGCGACCTCGAGCGCGCCGGGCGGCGGCAGCGAAGCGTCGCCGTAGGACCTTCCCAGGCCGCGGGTGAGGGGCCGGGTGCGCGCCACCTGGGCGAGATCCTCCGAGCGGATCTCGCGCCCCGGTACCGGCAGACGCCCCCATCCGGAGAGCTGCGGCACGGGCGCTGGGCGGCTCGCGGACACGCCCGAACTCTATCCGACGCGGCGCGCGGGCCCGGCCCCCGCGCCGAGGCGATAGAGTCGCCGGGTGATCCTGAATCTCGCTCTCCTCCTGCTGCTCGCCGTCCCCCCCGCTGCCGCGCCGGCCTCCGTGGCGAAGGTCCCGGCGGCCCTCAGCGAGCGCCCGGGAGCGCTCGTGCGCTGGCCCGGGGACGGCATCGTCGAGTGCCGCCAGGGGGAAGCGCGGTTCGCGCCGATCGACGGCGCCTGCGTCTACCCCGTCGATCTGCTGGCGACCGGAAAGCTCGAAGTGGAACGGCGCACGGCGAAGGGAACCGAGCGCCGGACGCTGGCGGTGGCGAACTATCCGTATCCCACCGAGTCGCTCACCGGAGTCGAGGAGAAGTACGTCTCCCCCCCTGCCGCCGAGCTCCGCAGGATCGAGCGCGACCAGCGGGAAACGGAGGCCGTCTTCGCCCGCGCGAGCCCCCGCCACTTCACCTTGCCGCTCGGCGCGCCGCTCGCGGTGCTGCCGGAGGGCGGCCGCTTCGGCTCGCGGCGGATCTTCAACGGCGAGGCGCGCCGCCCGCACGGCGGCACCGACTTCAAGGCGGCCCCGGGCACCGAGGTCTACGCCGCCGATGACGGCACGGTGGCGCTCGCCAAGGAGCAGTACTTCGCCGGCAACGCCGTCTATGTCGATCACGGTGACGGACTCGTGACCATGAGCTTCCATCTGTCCGCGATTCTGGTGAAGAACGGCGACACCGTGAAACGCGGCCAGGCGATCGGCAGGGTCGGCGCCACCGGTCGCGTCACCGGTCCGCATCTGCACTTCGGCGCCCGCTGGCGCGGCGCGAAGGTCGATCCGCAGCTGCTGCTCGCCGATCCCGCGACCTGGCCGACGATCACGCCGTAGCTTCGGTCTTCAGGGCGGACAGGTTCCTCCGCCGACGACAGCCGACCAGGTGCACGGATCGCCCGATCCGAAACCGTCGACGAAGACCGTCAGACTGAGGAACGAAGCGGTGACGGCCCGGTCGGCATCGAGCGCCGGCTGACAGGTGCCAGCGCCGGAGCAGTCCCCGGTCCAACCGACAAAGATCGAGCCCGGCGACGCCGTCGCGGTGAGGGTGACGGGTGTGCCGTCCGGCCAGGCCTGCGAGCAGTCGCCCGGGCAGGAGATTCCCGCCGGTACGCTGGCGACGCTGCCGGCGCCTCCCTCGACGCTGGCGAGACTCACGGCGAGCGTGCGCAGCAGCCCGAAGGTCGCAGCGACCGCCCGGTTGGCCGTGAGCGCGAGATTGCAGCTCGCGATGCCCGTGCAGTCGCCGCTCCAGCCGACGAAGTAAGAGCCCGGAGAGGGCGTGGCCGAGAGCGCCACCGGGGTGCCGTCGGCGTACTCCTCCGTGCAGTCGCCAGGACACGAGATGCCGGCCGGAGTGCTGGCGACCGAACCGCTGCCCGGGCCGGCGACCGCCACGTTGAGGCTGCGCAGCAGACCGAACGTCGCCGTCACCGTGCGATCGACGGCCATGGTGAAGGCGCAGGCGCCGCTCCCGGAGCAGGCGCCGCTCCAGCCGACGAAGTAGGAGCCCGGGGCGGGAGTCGCGGTGAGCTCGACGTTCTGGGTCAGGACCCACGACTCGCTGCAGTCGCCGGGACAGGCGATCCCTGCCGGCAGGCTGGTCACGTCGCCGCTGCCGGCGCCGGTCACCGACACCGTGAGGAGATGTTGCACCGGCGGTGCGCCCGGCGCCTCGTAGGCTCCGGCGTCGCAGGTCGCGATCGCGTCGCCGTCGCCGTCGGTCGGGCGCGGCTCGCCGCGCTGGTCGACGAGCAGCGGCTCATCCTGCGCCAGCACCGGGTTCCACCTCGCGCAACCCAGCGAATCGCCGTGATCGATCGCCGGGCTGCTCGCCCCGAGCGCGCGGGTCTCGGTGGGCCCGCCGTTCGCGCCGAGCGCCGCGAGCAGAGGTTCGAGCGGCGCGGCACTGGTGCCCTCCTGGTCGGTGCCCGAGAAGGAGGCCGCACAGCCGTTGTTGACCCGGATCAGGTTGTACCCTTCGGAGACCACGCCGGCGGCGGCGCTCGCGCAGTCGGGGCTGCTGCCGCCGGCGTTGCCGGCGAACAGGGAGTTGCGGGTGCGGATCGTGCCCGCGCTGCGCGCAATACCGCCGCCGGTGCTGTTGGCCGTGTTGCCGGCGACGGTAGCGTTGCGCAGGCGGGTCGTCCCGCCGGCGACGAAGAGGCCGCCCCCCTGGGCGACGGCGCCGGTCGCCGAGGTACCGACCGCATTGCCCGAGAGGGTGACATTGTTGAGCGTGCAGTCGCCGACACAGTAGAGGCCGCCGCCGCGGCCGTCGGCGCCGTCCGTTCCCATGAACGTCGCACCGTCGCCGCTGCGATTGCCGGAGAGCGTCGTGGCGTCGAGACGCAACACGCCGCCGGTGAGGTTGGCGATGCCGCCGCCGTCGCCGCCGGGGCCGTACGGGCCGCCTCCGGCTCCGGCCCTACAGTCGCTCACCGTCGTCGCTTGAAGCGTCGCCGTGCCGGCATTGGCGAGCGCGCCCCCGCGGCCGCCGGCGAAGACGGTCGGCGGCGACAGCGCCCCGCCGCCGACGCCGGCGATGTCCGCCGAGAAGACCAGCAGGTCCCCGGTGAGAACGCCGCCCGCGGCGACGTAAATCCCTCCGCCGTCCCCGCCAGGAGTGTTCGAGCTCACGCCCCCGTTCCACGCCTGACAGCTCTCGAAGCGGCTGGCGCTGACGTTCGCCGTGCCGAGCACCTTGAGGCAGCCGCCGTGCTTGTCGCCGCTCGATTTCGCCTCGCCGTTGCGCAGCGTGAGGCCGGAGATCATTACGGACGCACCTGCCTGCACAGTGATCACCCGCACGAGATTGCCGCCTGAGATCGCAAGCTGCGCCGCCCCGGGACCGGTGATCGTGATGTCGTTCGCGACCGAAAGCTGCCCGAGAGCGCCGGTGAGCGTGATCGTCCAGGGCGAGATTCCCGGCAGGGCGAAGAGGATCGTGTCGCCGTCGCCGGCGGCGGCGATCGCCTCGCGCAGCGAGCAGTCGCCGACGGCGCAGACGGCGTCGTTCTCGTCGGTGGTGATGTCGACGGTCCAGTCGAGCCCGTGCATCGGGCCGGTGGAGGTGAGCGCCGCCAAAAGACCGGTAAGGGACAACAGCACGAGGCGTCGAGAGGTCATCGAGTCCTCCGCGGAGACGGCGTCGACCCTCTGACGGTAACACGCCCGGGACGGGACACCGACACCGGGGGGAGCGTGACCGAGTGGCTCCGCGGTCGCTCCGATTTGCAGGCGCTTCTCTCGGGTCAGTACGGCCAGACGCGGCCGTCGCGGGCGCGAACACGGGGGATGTTCGGCGAACCCGAGAGCGTCGAGAGGTACCAGCACCAGCCTTCGTCCTCGAGCCGGATGAGGTAACCCTCGAAGAACGGCACGGCCGGAAAGCCTTTGCGCTTCGCGAGCGCCGGCAGGATCTGCGTGAGGGGAAGGCTCTTCGGCCAGGTGAGGGCGGCGATCTCCTGCGCGTCGTCGTCGTCCGCCAGTTGCGAGAGGGTCTGCAGCTCGTAACCGTAGACCTTGCCGCCGCTGACTTCGACCCAGAACTCCTGGTCGCCGCGCGGGTTCTTCTCGAGATTCATCCGTTCGCGCAGGGCCGCGAAGCGTGCCGGCGAAACGAAGCGGTAGGTCACTTCCGCTTCGGGGTCGTCCTGGACGTTGAGGGTTCCATCCGGGCGCAGGCGGTCGACGTCGATGCGCTGGATCTTCGCGTCGCGGCTCCAGACCTGGGCGATCGCGAGCGCCCAGGGGAGGCTCGCGACCGGTTCGAACGCGCCGAGTCCCGTCGGCGGTGCCGTCGCGGCGAGCTCGTGCTTGCCCGTGAAGCCCGGCTCGGCGAGTCTCGCCACCGGCAGCGCGGCCTCTTCCCGGCGAAAGGTCGTCGCGGTCGGCAGGTTGCGCGTGGCGACGGAAATCGACTCCCGCACCGAGCGCTCGATACCGCGCGCGCGGACGAAGACGAACCCGCCGATGGCGGCGACGAGCGAGAGCACTGCGAAAGTGCAGCCCAGCGACTGCGCAGGGGTGAGGCGGCGACGCCGCGGGAATTCGACCACCTCGACCGAAACCTGCGGTACCGGCCGGACCGCGCGGACCTGCTGCGTCGGCGCCACGGTCGCCCCGCAGAAGGAGCAGGCGAAGAAGGCGCTCGCCGCTTCCCCTTCCGGCGCGTCGAGGGGCGCTCCGCACGAAGGGCACTTGAGGGATTTCATTCAACCAAGGATACGACGCGGCGGGAGATTCGGGGCCACGTCTGGCACCTTCAGCGGACGAAGCGCAGAACCCTGCCGCCGCCGTGGTCGCAGAGATAGAGCTCCCCCGCTTCGTCCTCGCCGAACGAGCTCACCGCGAAGCCGGTCCGCACGACCGTGTTCGCCACCGCCCGCCCTTCGGCATCGCGCATCAGCGAATGGACGACGCCAGTGCAGTAGTCGGAGAAGAGGTACCTGCCGACGAGCGCCGGAAGCGCCTTGCCGCGGTAGACGTAGCCGCCGGTCACCGAGCAGCCGGCATCGTGGCCGTACTCGTAGAGCGGCAGCTCGAGGCCCCTGGAGTCGCAGCCCTGGCGCGGGTCGTAGCAATGGAAGCCCTCCATCGTCTTCCAGCCGAAATGGACCGGCGCCGGGCGCCGCGTGTCGACGACGTCGATCTCCTCCCAGGCGTTCTGCCCGACGTCGCCGATCCAGATCTCCGTCGTGGCGCGATCGAAACTGAAGCGCCAGGGATTGCGCAGGCCGAGCCCCCAGATCTCGACCGGCGCCGGCGCGCCGGTGCCTCCGCCGCCGACGTCGAGGCGCAGCATCTTGCCGAGGAGCGACTTCGGATTGCGCGCGTTGTCCCACGGATCGCCGCCCCGCCCGCCATCGCCGGTGCCGGCCCAGAGCTTGCCGTCGGGGCCGAAGGCGAGCATGCCGCCGTTGTGGTTGCCGGCCGGATCGGCCATGTCGAGAACGACGCTCTCGGACCCCGGATCGGCACGATCCGGGTCGGCGCTCCCGGCCAGGTAGCGGGCGATGCGCACGACCGGCCCGCCCGGGGTGCTCGCCGTGTGCGCGACGAAGAACCGCCGCGACGTGGCGAAGTCGGGGGCGAAGGCGAGGCCCAGCAGGCCGCGCTCGCCGGAGCTGCTGTCGAGCCGCGAGCCGAGATCGAGGAACGGCCGCCGCAGCACCTTGCCGTCGCGCACGACGCGGATCTTCCCGCCCTGCTCGACGACGAACAGGCGGCCGCTGCCGTCGCCGGCATGGGTGACCAGGAGTGGCCGGTCGAAACCGCTGGCGACCGCTTCGAGACGGGGCGCGTCGGCGAGCGGCGGCGGTTCCGTCGCCTTCCCGCCCGCGGCGGCCGCGCGTTCGGCGCCGACCGCCACCCCCGCCGGTCCACCCGCCGCCAGCTCGAGCGCCAGCCGGCGACCGTTGCGCGTCAGCAGAACGACCGCGGTCGCGGCGAGCAGGAGGGCGATCGCGCCTCGGAGGGAGCGGCGGGTCCAGAGCGGGTGCTGCGCGCGGCTGTTCATGGCGCCATCGTAATCCTGTCGCGGTTCCCGCTGCCACCCGCGTACCCGCCCCATGGGAAAGAGGAGAGAATGCCGCGACTCCGGGGAGGCCGCGATGAATCCCGTATCCCGCACCGCGTACTACTGCACCGGCGTGCGCGCCCTCGACGCCCGGAGCCGCGCTCCGTTCTGCGGCGACCGCTACGCCGAGCGTTTCATGGACGACGAAGCCTGGCGCCTTTTCGCGCCGTTCCGCCGATTCCATGCTCCCAACGGCAGCAACGTCGTGCGCCACCGCATGATCGACGATCTGCTGCGAGCCCGGCTGGCCGCCCATCCGCATCTTCGCGTCGTCCTGGTCGGCGCCGGTTTCGACTCGCGTGCCTTCCGTCTCGGCGGCGGCCGCTGGCTGGAGGTCGACGAGGCGCCGCTCCTCGCTTTCAAAGAGTCGCGTCTGCCGGCCGCCGAGTGCCCGAACCCGCTGCAGCGCATCGCCATCGACTTCGCCAGCGAGTCGCTTGCCGTGAAGCTCGCGCCGTTCGCCGTGCAGGACCGCGAGAGCCCCGCGGTGGCGGTGATCGAAGGAGTGCTGATGTACCTCTCCGAATCGCAGATCCGGACCCTCGCCGCGACGTTGCGCGATCTCTTCCCCGATCTCGAGATCATCTGCGACGTGGCGACGCGGCTCTTCTTCGAACGCTACGGCCGCCGCCTGCACGCGCGCATCCGCGACCTCGGCACGAGCTTCACCCTCCCCGACCGCCCGCTCGAGGCGATCCTCGCCGACGAAGGGTTCGCGCAACGAGCCAGCGAGTCGATTCCCGGCCGCGCCGCCGAGCTGCGCGCCCTCTCTCTCCCGACCCGCCTCGCCGTTCGCCTCCTGCCCTCGCTGCGCGACGGCTACACCATCCGCGT
>CAZQTL010000109.1:0-8921 GCA_964595975.1 uncultured Thermoanaerobaculia bacterium
TCGACGCCGACGCTGCGGCTGGCGGCCATCAGCCACTCCCACAGCGACACCGCGTAGCCGCGGTAGACCATCAGCTCGAAGGCGTCGTCGCCGGCGAGCCGGGTGAGCGTCACGCCGATGTGGCCGACACGCGTCTGCACGCAGGCCCGGGGGCCGAACTCCGCCGGGTGCAGGTCGAGGCTGCATCCCTGCGCGAGCACGGTGGCGGCGGCGCGGCCCTTCAACTCGATCACGGTGCGCGCCTGCGAGAGGTCGGTGACCACCGCGCGGCCGGCGAAGGCGACGGCGAGATCCGGCATCGGGCCGCCCTTGGGGCCGAAGACGACCATCCAGGTGCGCGGGCCGGCCGGGCGGATCGAGCGGGCGTCGTCGCCGACGACGTGGCCGACGGTCGGGATCGCGTCGACGCCGGCGCGCGAGGCCAGATCGGCGGCGAGCGCGGTGTCGTGCGCGAAGGCCGCGACCTGCGCGATCGCGAGTGCGCGCCGTTCGCGCACCCGCACGCCCGGCTCGCCCTGCGAATGGCCGTGGCGGCCGGCGCGGTAGACCGCGGCGAGCGCGGAGCGACGTTCGATCGTGACGTTCGGCATGGCCGCTCCGCTCAGGCCTTCATCTTCTCGCCGTCGGGATCGACGAAGTGCGGCGAGCAGACGCGCACCGGGACGCGCTCGTTGGTCATCGGCGAGCGCGCCTCGATCGTCTCGCCGTGGCGCGCCGGTCCGTTCTCGAGGAAGCCGAGCGCGATGTGGTGGCCCAGCGCCGGCGAGGGCGTCGACGAGCTGACCCAGCCGCGCTTGTCCGGCAGCGACTCGGGCGCGCCGGCGTCGACCAGCACGCTGCCCGGACGGATCGTCGCCTTCGGATCGATCGCCGCGAGGCCGACCAGCGTCGGTCGCTTCGGATCGACGAGGCCGGGCCGGTCGACCATCGCGCCGCCGATGAAGCGGCGGTCCTTGCGCACCAGCTTGCCCAGGCCGAGGTCGCCGGCGGTGACGCGGCCGTCGAGCTCGGCGCTGGCGACGTGGCCCTTCTCGATGCGCAGCACGCCCATCGCCTCGGTGCCGTAGACGTCGATGCCGAACGGCCGGCCGGCCTCGAGGATGCGCTCCCAGACGCTCTCGGCGACATCGGCCTCGACCGACATCTCGTAGGCGCGCTCGCCGGAGAAGCTCATCCGGAAGATCGTCACCCGC
Organism: uncultured Thermoanaerobaculia bacterium; assembly: GCA_964595975.1. Classification (GTDB taxonomy): domain Bacteria; phylum Acidobacteriota; class Thermoanaerobaculia; order Multivoradales; family JAGPDF01; genus JAGPDF01. The sequence continues at coordinate 1,194 of CAZQTL010000109.1, forward strand.
GCGCCGCCGATGTCGACCGCGAGCAACCCTTGCGCCGGCAGCGCCGCGTCGCCGACGTCGACGCCGGGCAGCAGCGCGGCGAGCACCGCGCGCGACTTCGGACCGGCGAGCGCGATCTGCGCGTACTGCTCGGTCACCGACGTCGCCCGCACCCGCAGCTCCGGCCACGCGGTCTGCAGCAGGAACTCCATCAGCCGCATGACCTTGGCGGCGTTCGCGGTGGTCGTCGTGACGTAGTAGCGCTCGTCGGAAAGCCGCGCGACCGTGCCGTCGTCGGCGACCATCCCGTCTTCGCGCAGCATGACGCCGTAGCGGACCTTGCCGACCGCCAGCGTCTTCATGTTGTTGCAGTAGAGCCGTTGCAGGAACTCGGCGGCGTCGGGGCCGGCGACCTCGATCTTGCCCAGCGTCGAGACGTCCATCAGCCCGGCCTTCTCGCGGACCAGCACGCTCTCGCGCCACCAGGCGTCGCGGAAGGTCTCGCCGGCCTTGAAGTAGGCGCGCGGACGCAGCCACTGGCCGACCTCGTACATCATCGCGCCGTGACGCAGGTGCCAGTCGTGAAGCGGCGTGCGGCGGATCGGCGCGCTGTGCTTGCCGATGTCGTAGCCGACCATCGCGCCCAGCGCGATCGGCGTGTACGGCGGCCGGAAGGTCGTCGTGCCGACCGCCGGGATCGTCGCGCCGCGCAGCTCCGCCATCAGCGCGAGGCCGTTGACGTTCGACGTCTTGCCCTGGTCGGTGCCCATGCCGAGCGTCGTGTAGCGCTTCAGGTGCTCGACCGAGACGTAGTTCTCGCGGTGGGCGAGCTCGACGTCCTCGACGCGGACGTCGTCCTGGATGTCGACGAAGCGCTTGCCGGCGCCGGCGCGCGCCGGCACCGCCCAGTAGGCCTCGATCGCGTAGTCGCCGCTGAACCGGCCGGCGGCGGCGCCGACGCAGTCGATCGCCTGCGCGCAGGTCTCCGGCACGAAGGCCGCGAGCGTCGTGTCCCAGCGGAGCTTGCCGCCGGCCTGCGACCACAGGTGGACGGTCGGGCTCCAGCCGCCGGAGGTCGCGACGATGTCGCAGGCGATCATCGCGCGCGTCTTGCCGTCGTGTCCGGCGATGGTCACGCCGCGCACCGCCTTGGCGCCGTCGACCGCGGCGACGACCGCGCCGGCGTGCACGCGGATGCCGACCGACTCGGCGGAGCCGACCAGCGCCGCGGGCGGCGTCTCGCGCACGTCGACGACCGTGACCTCGGCGCCGCGCGAGCGGGCGCGATGCGCGCTGCGCCAGGCGTCGTCGTTGTTGGTGAAGACGACGACCCGCTTGCCCGGCAGCACGCCGTACTGGCCGATGTAGGTGCGCAACGCGCCGGCGAGCATGACGCCGGGCCGGTCGTTGTCGGGGAAGACGATCGGCCGCTCGATCGCGCCGGTCGCGAGCACGATCCGCCCGGCGCGCACCTGCCACAGGCGCTGGCGCGGCTGGTGCGGCGGACACTCGGGCAGGTGGTCGTTGACGCGCTCGAGGAGGTTCACCATCCCCTCGTCGTAGACGCCGAAGGCGGTCGTGCGGGCGAGGAGCGTCGCTTGCGGATGGCGGGCGAGCTCGGCGAGCCGCGCCGCGAGGTAGTCGGCGGCCGGCGTGCCGTCCGGCGCCTTGGTGTCCCAGAGGAGCGAGCCGCCGAGCTGCGCGCGCTCGTCGACGAGGATCACGCGCGCGCCGTCGCGCGCCGCCTCGCAGGCGGCGGCGAGCCCGGCGGCGCCGGATCCGACGACCAGCACGTCGCAATGCGCGTAGCGCGGCTCGTAGAAATCGGGATCGGTCTCGGTCGGCGCGACGCCCATGCCGGCGGCCGCGCGAATCTGGCGCTCGTAGGCCATCCAGGCGCGCGCCGGCCACATGAACGTCTTGTAGTAGAAGCCCGACGGCATCAGCTTGCCGAACCAGTTGTTGACCGCGCGCAGGTCGAACCCGAGCGACGGCCAGCGGTTCTGGCTCGCGGCGACCAGCCCGTCGTAGAGCTCGATCTGGGTCGCGCGCAGGTTCGGCTCGGCGCGCGCGCCGGTGCGCAGCCGCACCAGCGCGTTGGGCTCCTCGGCGCCGGCGGAGTAGATGCCGCGCGGACGGTGGTACTTGAAGCTGCGCGCGACCAGCTTGACGCCGTTGGCCATCAGCGCCGAGGCGAGCGTGTCGCCGGCGTAGCCGGTGTAGCGCCGCCCGTCGAAGATGAACGAGAGCGGGCGGTTGCGGTCGATCCGCCCGCCGGAGTCGACGCGGTGGAGCTGGACGCCGGGCATCGCTCGCCTCGTTCCTTCGTTTCGTCGGTTCGTCGTCGGTCGCGCCGGCGCCGGTCAGGAGCCCGGCGCCGCGTGCGTCTCGGACACCGCGTGGGTCATCGTGTCGCGCACGACGCGGATCCACTGGCCGCAGCCGTAGGTGTGGTGCCACCACTCGTCGTGCGCGCCGCGCGGGTTGTCGCGGTCGTAGACGTAGGCCTGCCAGGCCTCCGACGGCGCGTCGAGCGAGGGCAGCGGCGCGACCTCGCGGCCGTAGGCGAACTCGATCGAGTCGCGGGTGCCGCAGTGCGGACAGCGGATGCGGAACATCGTCGGTCCCGGGCGTCAGTGCGCGTTGGGCATCGGCCCGGCGCCCTTGTCGTCGATCAGTTGCCCGGCCTTGAAGCGCTCGAGCGTGAACGCGGCGTTGAGCTCGTGCGGTTCGCCGTGCGCGATCGTGTGCGCGAACACCCAGCCGGAGCCCGGCGTCGCCTTGAAGCCGCCGTAGCACCAGCCGCCGTTCAGGTACAGGCGGTCGACCGGCGTCTTGCCGATGATCGGGCTGCCGTCCATCGACATGTCCATCACGCCGCCCCAGTGGCGCATCAGCCGCAGCCGCGAGAAGCAGGGGAACATCTGCAGGCCCTGCGTCATCGCTTCCTGCAGGATCGGGAAGTTGCCCTTCTGGCCGTAGCTCGGATAGAAGTCGAGGTCGCCGCCCATGACGAGCTCGCCCTTGTCCGACTGGCTGACGTAGAAGTGGCCGGCGCCGTAGGTGACCACCGAGTCGATCAGCGGCTTGAGCGGTTCGGAGACGAACGCCTGCAGCACGTGGGTCTCGATCGGCACGGTGAGGCCGGCCATGCCCATCAGCCGGCCGGTGTTGCCGGCGACCGCGACGCCGACCTTGCCGGCGCCGATCTCGCCCCGGGTCGTGTGCACGCCGAGCACGCGGCCGCCCTCGATCCGAAAGCCGGTGACCTCGCAGTTCTGCAGGATGTCGACGCCGAGCTTGTCGGCCGCGCGCGCGTAGCCCCAGGCGACCGCGTCGTGGCGCGCGGTGCCGCCGCGCCGCTGCAGGAGGCCGCCGACGATCGGGTAGCGGGCGCCGTCCGAGGTGTCGAGGTAGGGCGCGAAGTCGCCGACCTCCTTGCGGTCGAGCCATTCGGCGTCGATGCCGTTCAGCCGCATCGTGTTGCCGCGCCGGAACATCTGGTCGCGCTGCGCGTCGGAGTGGGCGAGGTTGAGCACGCCGCGCGGGCTGTACATCACGTTGTAATTGAGGTCGGCCGACAGCCCTTCCCAGAGCTTGAGCGAGTGCTCGTAGAAGTGCGCGTTCGGATCGAGCAGGTAGTTCGAGCGCACGATCGTCGTGTTGCGGCCGGTGTTGCCGCCGCCCAGCCACCCCTTCTCGACCACGGCGACGTCGCGCACGCCGTGGAGCTTGGCGAGGTAGTAGGCGGTCGCGAGGCCGTGGCCGCCGCCGCCGACGATGACGACGTCGTAGCGCTTCTTCGGCGTCGGCGTGCGCCAGGCCTGCGGCCAGCCGCGATGACCGGCGAGCGCCTGTCGGGCGATCGAGGCGACCGAGTATTTCATCGATCGCATTGTGCGAAGCCGCTGGTGCGGATGACAAGGCGCATTAGCCGGCGGTCTGGTCATCAGTAGCTTGGCTTATACTGCGCCTCCGATGGCCTCCGCCGCCGCCGCCCGGAACCCGAAACCCCGACGCCCGCGCCGGCGGAGCGCGCGGCCCGCGCCCGCCGCGGCGCCGGCCGCCCGGCGCCACGAGCTCCTGCCGGTCCACGTGCTGCAGGCGGTCGCGGCGGTCGGCGAGACCGGCAGCATGTCGGCGGCCGGCCTGCGGCTCGGCATGACCCAGTCGGCGGTGTCGCAGCTCGTCAAGCAGGCCGAGACGATGCTGGGCGTCCCGCTCTTCGATCGCGACCGCCGGCCGATCCGGCCGACCTCGGCCGGCCACCTGCTGTGGCGGCGCGCCGAGACCGTGCTCCACGAGCTGCAGGTGCTGCCGTCGACGCTGCGCAGCGCGCGCACCGTGCCGGAGCTGCGCCTCGCGCTCTCCGATTCGTTCGCCGACACCGTCGGACCGTGGCTGATCCGCGCCGCCGCGGGCGTCGCGAACCACCTGTACGTGTCGCAGGGCTTCACGCCGCTGCACGTGCGCGAACTCGCCGAGCGGCGCATCGACATCGTCGTCGCCGCCGATTCGCTCGACGACGTCGACGGGCTGACGCGCTATCCGCTGCTGCGCGAGCCGCTGGTGCTGCTGCTGCCGGTGTCCGGGCGCGACGGCGGAGCCGGCGCATCGGGCGCATCGGGCGCATCGGGCGCGGCGTCGCGCGCCGGCACGCCGCTCGTCCCCGGCGAGTTGGCCGAGATCGCCCGCCGGCTGCCGCTGATCCGCTACTCGGCGAAATCGACGACCGGCGCGCTGGTCGATCGGTATTTGAGACGCCGCGGCGTCGACTCGGCGCGCCGCATCGAGGTCGACAATGCCGCCGTCATGTGCGCGCTGGTCGGCGCCGGTGCCGGCTGGGCGGTCACCACGCCGCTGCACGTGTTGCAGGGCGAGGCGCATCTCACCGGCACGGTCGTGCGGCCGGCGGGCGTCGAGGCGCCGACGCGCGAGGTCACGCTGATCACGCGTTCGGGCGAGCTCGAAGCGATCGCATTGCATCTGGCGCGCGAGGCCCGTAGCATCCTGCGCGAGCACGGCCGGCCGGCGATCCTGCGGCACGTGCCCTGGCTGGGCGGCGCCATCGAGGTGCTGGAAGCGCGGGAGCGGAGCGCCTGAGCTCCGCCGGTGGCGCGATACGATGAGGCAGGCGGGTCCCGACCCCGGGACCTGGACGAGGTCGAATCCACGGAGGAAGCGATGCTGCGCGAGCGAGCGATGAAACGGGTGCTGGGTTGGGTTGTGGCGGCGACGATGCTGGCGGCGAGCGGCGGTGCCTGGGCGCAGGACACGATCGCCAAGATCAAGGAGAAGGGCGTGATCGTCGTCGGCGTCAAGAACGACTACCGCCCGTGGGGTTACGTCGATCCGTCCGGCCAGATCGTCGGCCTCGAGATCGACATGGCCAAGGAGGTCGCGCAGCGGCTGGGCGTCAAGCTCGAGATGCTCCCGGTCACCGCCGCGAACCGGATGGAGTTCCTGCAGCAGGGCCGCATCGACCTGGTGATCGCGACGATGGGCGACAACGCGGCGCGGCGCAAGGTGATCGGCATGGTCGAGCCCAACTACTACGCCGGCGCGACCAACGTGATGGCGAAGAAGTCGTACGGGTTCAAGAACTGGACCGACCTGAAGGGCCGCAAGGTCTGCGCGGTCCAGGGCGCCTACTACAACAAGCGCGCGACCGACCTCTACTCGATGGAACTGGTGACGTTCCCGGCGGTGCCGGAAGCGTTCAACGCGCTGCAGCAGGGCGCCTGCGTCGCCTTCATCTTCGACGACACGCTGTTCCAGTCGACGCTCTCGGCCGGCGACGCGCGCTGGGCCGACTACGAGATGCCGCTCAAGTCGGAGGATCCGTCGCCGTGGGCGATCGGCGTGCGGCTCACCGACCTCGACGCGCCCTTCGGCAAGTTCATGAAGGACCTGTCGGTCGAGTGGCACAAGTCCGGCAAGCTCCTCGAGCTCGAGAAGAAATGGGGGATCAAGGAGAGCCCGTTCCTGCGCGAGATGAACACCAAGCTCAAGTAGGCGGGCATCCATGTCGGTCACGCACGTCAGGGTCGCCGTCGTCGGCGGCGGGGTCGTCGGCGCGAGCGTCCTCTACCACCTCGCCCGCGCCGGCTGGAAGGACCTGCTGCTCCTCGAGCGCGACGAGCTCACGTCGGGCTCGACCTGGCACGCCGCCGGCGGCTTCCATCCGCTGAACGGCGACCCGAACGTCGCCAAGCTGCAGAAGTACACGATCGAGCTGTACAAGGAGATCGAGGCCGCCTCCGGCCAGTCGGTCGGCATGCACCTGACCGGCGGCCTCGACCTCGCCTGCACGCCGGCGCGCGTCGAGTTCCTGAAGATCGCCTGCGCGCGCGGCCGGTATCTGGGGCTCGACTTCGAGATGGTGACGCTCGCCGAGGCGGCGAAGCGGCTGCCGATCCTCGATCCCAAGCCGTTCCTCGCGGCGCTGTGGAGTCCGTACGAAGGCCACGTCGATCCCTACGGCGTGACCCACGCCTACGCCGGTGCGGCGAAGAAGCTGGGCGCGCGGGTGAAGTTGCGCTCGCGGGTGCGCTCGATCTCGCGCGCGCCCGACGGCCGCTGGGACCTGGCCACCGACGAAGGCACGATCCGCGCCGAGCACGTGGTCAATGCCGGGGGCTTGTGGGCGCGCGAGGTCGGGCGGATGGTCGGCCTCGAACTGCCGATCCTGGCGATGGAGCACCATTACCTCGTCACCGAGGAGATCCCGGTCGTCCGCGACGCCGGCTACGAGATGCCGCACGTCGTCGACTTCGACGGCGAGATCTACATGCGCCAGGAAGGCAAGGGCATGTTGATCGGCACCTACGAGAAGAACGGCGTGCCGTGGTCGCCGCGGACCACGCCGTGGGACTTCTCCTACACGCTGCTCAACCCGGACATGGACCGGATCGCCGACAACCTCGCGGTCGGGTTCACCCACTATCCGGCGCTCGCGACCGTCGGCATCAAGAAGACGGTCAACGGTCCGTTCACCTTCGCGCCCGACGGCAACCCGCTGGTCGGCCCGATCCGCGGGCTGCCGAATTTCTGGGTCGCCTGCGGCGTGATGGCGGGCCTCTCGCAGGGCGGCGGCGTCGGGCTCGCGCTCGCCAACTGGATGAGCGAGGGCGATCCGGGCTTCGACATCTGGGCGATGGACGTCGCGCGCTTCGGCGACTGGACGACGATGGCGTACACCGACGCCAAGGTCCGCGAGAACTACGGCCGGCGCTTCCGCGTGCGCTTCCCCAACGAGGAGCTGCCCGCCGGACGGCCGCTGCGCACCTCGCCGGTCCACGACCGGATGCGCGACGCCGGCGCGGTCTTCGGCGCCTCGTACGGCCTCGAGGTGCCGCTGTGGTTCGCGCCGAAGGGCACGAAGGCGCAGGAGGAGGTCACCTACCGCCGCTCGAACGCGCACGACCCGGTCGGCGACGAGGTGCGCGGCGTGCGCGACCGCGTCGGCCTGATGGACACGACGAGCTACTCGCGCTTCGAGGTCGCCGGCGCCGGCGCGCGCGCCTGGCTCTCGCGCGTCTTCGCCGGGCGCATCCCGGCGCCGGGCCGGATCGCGCTGAACCCGATGCTGAACGCGCAGGGCCGCCTGATCGGCGATTTCACGATCGCCGCCGCCACCGACGAGCGCTTCGCGCTGTTCGGCTCGGGCGCGGCCGAGGACTACCACGCGCGCTGGTGGGAGCGTCAGTCGCCGCCGGCCGGCGTGACGATCCGCACGCTGCGCCGCGA
>CAZQTL010000109.1:9021-11788 GCA_964595975.1 uncultured Thermoanaerobaculia bacterium
GGTGGGAGCGTCAGTCGCCGCCGGCCGGCGTGACGATCCGCACGCTGCGCCGCGAGTGGACCGGGCTCGCGATCGCCGGCCCGCGCTCGCGCGAGCTGCTCGCGCGGCTCGTCCGCGACGATCTGTCGAGCGCGGCGCTGCCGTTCCTGTCCTACGCGCGCCTCGAGGTCGGCCGCATCGGCGCGCAGGTCGCGCGGCTCTCGTTCACCGGCGAGCTGGGCTACGAGCTGTGGGTGCCGTCGGACCTGCAGCTCGCGCTGTTCGACCTGCTGCGCGAGGCCGGCGCCGACCTGGGGCTGACGCTCTTCGGGTCTCGGGCGCTGCACTCGATGCGACTCGAGAAATCCTGGGGCAACTGGGCGCGCGACTACCGGCCGATCTACGGCCCCTATGAGGCCGGGCTCGCGCGCTTCCTCGATCTCGACAAGGGCGATTTCGTCGGCCGCGCGGCGGCGATCGCCGAGCGGGACGCCGGCCCGAAGCGGCGGCTGGTCGCCTTCGAGGTCGACGACGCCGGCGTCGACGCCTCGGGCGACGAACCGGTCTGGCACGACGGCCAGGTCGTCGGCTGGGTGACCTCGGGCGGCTACGGGCACTTCGTTCGCCGCTCGCTGGCGCTGGGCTACGTGCCGGCGGCGCTCGCCTCGGCGGCGGCCGGCTTCGAGATCGAGGTGCTGGGCGAGCGGCGTCCGGCGCGCGTCCTCGCCCAGCCGCCGCACGATCCGCGCGGCGAGCGGATGCGCGGCTAGCGAGCGCCCTCGAACCATGTCGGTCGCCGAGTTCTTCCGCTGGTTGGCCGACGCGCACGGCGTCAACTTCTCGGTCTTCTACGACCGCGCCGACGGCTTGCGGCTGCTGCGCGGGATCTGGACGACCACCTGGATTTCGGCGGTCTGCATCGTGCTGTCGACCGCGATCGGCGTGCTCGGCGCCTGGCTGCGCGGGTCGCGCTCGCGGCTGGTCCGCCTCGCGGTCGACGGCTACGTCGAGTTCTTCCGCAACACGCCGCCGCTGGTCCAGCTCTATTTCTTCTTCTTCGCGATCGGCGGGCTGATGCCGCTCGCGCACGACGCGGCCGGCAATCCGGAGCCGCTGGTGACCAACACCGGCTGGGCGATCATCGCCTTCTCGCTGTTCGCCGCCGCCTTCAACGTCGAGATCTTCCGCTCCGGCATCGAGGCGGTGCCGACGTCGACCGTCGAGGCGGCCGAGTCGCTCGGGATGACCCGCACCCAGGCGCTCTTCCGCGTCGTGCTGCCGCTCGCCTTCCGCATCTCGCTGCCGGCGTTCGGCAACAACCTCGTCAACCTGGTCAAGACGACGACGCTCGCCTACGCGATCGCGGTGCCCGAGACGCTCTACGTCGCCGCCGGCATCTGGTCGGATCAGCTCAACGTCCGCGAGATGATGAACGTCGTGCTGCTGGTCTACCTGCTGCTGATCGCGCTCCTGGTCTGGGCGCTCAACCGCTGGGAGCGGGCGATGCGGCTGCCGGGGTTCGGACAGACATGAGCGCGCTCGCGTCGACGCCGGCGGCGACCCGGTACTGGACCGGTGCGGGCCTCGGGTTCGCCGCGGCGCTGCTCGGGGCGGCGCTCGTGCACTCGGCGCTCGCCGCGACCAAGACCGAATCGACCGCGATCGAGGAGCTGGTGCGCTGGGGCCCTCTGATCTTCCGCGGCTTCCTGTTCAACCTGCTGGTGGCGACGCTGGCGATGGTTCTCGGCACGCTCGCCGGCGCGTTCCTGGGCCTGGGCCAGGTCTCGCGCGTGCGCGCGGTCGCGGTCGGCTGCGACTGGACGACGCAGTTCTTCCGCAACGCGCCGTGGCTGGTGCTCCTGTTCTACTGCATCTTCCTCATTCCCTACGAGGTGCGGGTCTTCGGGGTGACGATCCCGTTCCCCGCCTGGATGAAGGCGGTGATCGGGCTGGGGCTCCCGGTGATGGCGAACGTCTCCGAGATCGTGCGCGGCGCGGTGCTGTCGATCCCGACCGGCCAGTGGGAGAGCGCCGCCTCGCTCGCGTTCAACCGGCGCCAGACGCTGTGGCGGATCATCCTGCCCCAGTGCGTCAAGCGGATGCTGCCGCCGTGGATGAACCTCTACGCGATCCTGACCACCGCTTCGCCGCTCATTTCGATCGTCGGCGTCCAGGACGGGATGACGCAGACGCGCGCCGCGCTGACCGCGACCAACCGGCCCGACCTGATGCTGCCGTTCTTCCTGTTCCTGCTGGTGCTCTTCTTCCTCTATTGCTACCCGATCGCGCGGGCGACCCGCGCGCTCGAGGCCAAGTTCGCGGTGAAGGGCTGAACCGATGAACCATCCGACCGGCGGCCCGATCGTCGTCATCCGCGACCTGGTCAAGCGCTTCGGCGAGGTCGAGGTCCTGCGCCACCTGTCGATGGACATCGCCCGCAGCGAGGCGGTCTGCATCATCGGGCCCTCCGGGTCGGGGAAGTCGACGCTGCTCCGCTGCATCAACGGGCTGGTGCCGATCACCTCGGGTTCGATCAAGGTCGAGGGTCGCGAGGTGAACGATCCGAAGCTCGACGTGCTTGCGCTGCGGCGAAACGTCGGCATGGTGTTCCAGCAATACAACCTGTTCCCGCACAAGACCGCGCTCGACAACATCATGATGGCGCCGCTGGTCGTGCTGAAGCAGGACCGCAGGGAGGTCGAGGAGCGCGCCCGGCGCCTCCTCGCCAAGGTCCGGCTGACCGACAAGGCCGACGCCTACCCGGGCGAGCTCTCGGGCGGCCAGCAGC
>CAZQTL010000109.1:11888-13461 GCA_964595975.1 uncultured Thermoanaerobaculia bacterium
CGGCTGACCGACAAGGCCGACGCCTACCCGGGCGAGCTCTCGGGCGGCCAGCAGCAGCGCGTCGCGATCGCCCGGTCGCTGGCGATGAACCCGGACATCATGCTGTTCGACGAGGTGACCGCGGCGCTCGACCCGGAGACCAAGAAAGAGGTGCTGCTGACGATCCGCGAGCTGGTCGACGACGGCATGACCTGCGTGCTCGTTACCCACGAGATGCGCTTCGCCCGCGAGGTCGCCCACCGGATCTACTTCACCGACGGCGGCGTCATCGTCGAGCACGCGCCGCCGGAGGAGTTCTTCACGCGGCCGCGCGAGGCGCGCACCCGCGAGTTCCTGGAGCAGGTGCTGTGAGCGGGACCGGCGCTCCCCCGGCGTCGTCATCGTCGTCCGCCGCCGCCGGGCCGGCGCCGGACGCGCAGGCCGAGATCCTCGCCTTCCTGCGCGAGCGCGGCGTCGCCGTCGAGGTCTGCGAGCATCCGGCGGTCTACACGGTCGAGGAGGCGAAGCGGCTGGTGCCGATGCACTCGGGCACCTCCTGCAAGAACCTGTTCGTGCAGACGAAGAAGGGCGACCGGCTCTTCCTCGTCGTCGTGCCCTACGAGAAGAGCGTCGATCTGCGGGCGTTGGGCGAGGCGCTGGGCGCCGGCAAGCTCTCGCTCGCCTCGCCGGCGACGCTCCTCGAGGTGCTCGGCGTGACACCGGGGGCGGTCAGCGTGTTCGGGCTGATGCGCGACCGCGACCACCGGGCAACGCCGGTCGTCGATCAGGCGCTGTGGGCGGCGGCGCGGCTGCAGGCGCACCCGCTGGTCAACACCGCCACCATCGCCTTCGACCACGCGGGACTCGAGACCTTCCTCGCGGCGACCGGGCACGAAGCGGTCGTGCTCGACGTGCCGGCGCGCTGACCGGCGCCGGTCCGGGCGACGGCTCAGCCGAGGGCGGCGCGCGCGACTTCCGTGACGTCGCGGTCGACGAGGCCGCGCGCGAAGGCGACGAAGCGCTGGACGTCGGCGAAGTTCGACGCGATCCCGACCGAGACGCGCACCGCGCCGGTGCTCTTGTCGTCGATGCAGCGGCGGAACTCGTCGAGCGTCATCCGGTCGTGCTTGACGAAGCACGACGCGAGCTCGCCGGCGGAGATGCCGAGCGCCAGTTCGCCGCCGCCGGGATTGCAGAAGCAGCCGGTCCGCAGCGAGATCCGTTCGTGCGCGGCGAGCCGCTCGATGATCCGGTGGTCGACGAATCGGCCGTCGGCCGCGTAGAAGTTGAGCGTGACCGTGCCGCCCCGCGACCGCATGCCGGTCGGACCGTAGATCTGCACCAGCGGACGGCCGCTGCCGTGGCGGGCGGCGCCCAGTTCGTCGAGCAGCCAGCTGGTCAGCGCGCCGACGCGGTCGTGGATCGCGTCGACGCCGACGCGCTCGAGGAAGCGCAAGCCGGTCTCGACCGCCGGCAGCGCCAGGTAGTTGAGCGTGCCGTCCTCGAACGCTTCCGGGCCCTCGTGGAAGTAGTGCCGGTCCCCCTGCACCGAGGCGACCTCGATCGTGCCGCCGGCGAACCACGGCCGGCGCAG
>CAZQTL010000110.1:0-13417 GCA_964595975.1 uncultured Thermoanaerobaculia bacterium
ATCGAACTCGTCAGCTGACGAGTTCGTGGGGTGGGGCGCGCGCGTTGACCGCCGGCCGCGCCAGCCTGTAGCCTGCCGCGGAAAGTGAGGACCCCCCCGTGACGGTCACCTACTCGAGCTATCTCCACCTCGACGAGCTGCTCGCTGCCCAGGAACCGCTCTCCGACGGCCCGGAGCACGACGAGATGCTGTTCATCGTCATCCACCAGGTCTACGAGCTCTGGTTCAAACAGCTGCTGCACGAGGTCGCCCATCTGGCGGTCGCGCTCGAGCGCGACGACCTGCCGCGCGTCTACGCCACGCTCAAGCGCTTCCTGACGATCCTCAAGGTGCAGGTGGCGCAGATCGACATCCTCGAGACGATGTCGCCGGTGTCGTTTCTCTCTTTTCGCGCCCGGCTCGACACCGCCTCCGGCTTCCAATCGCCGCAGTTCCGCGAGCTCGAGTTCGTCCTCGGCCGGCGCAGCGCGCGGATGATCGCCCACCACGCCGGCACGCCTGCCGCCACGCGCCTCGCCGCGCGACTCGAGGAGCCGAGTCTCTGGGACACCTTTGTCCGCTTTCTCGTGCGCCACGGGTACGACGTCCCGAGGGCACTGCTCGAACGCGACCGGTCGCTGCCCAATCCCGAGACGCCGGAGCTCCAGCTGCAGCTGATCGAGATCTACCGCACGCGTCCCGACCTCGCCCAGATCTGCGAGCGCCTCGTCGATCTCGACGAAGGGATCCAGGAGTGGCGCTATCGCCACGTGAAGATGGTCGAGCGCACCATCGGCACGAAGCCGGGCACCGGCGGCTCGAGCGGCGTGGAGTACCTCCGCGCCACTCTCTTTCAGCCGCTCTTCCCCGACCTGTGGGCGATTCGGGCCTCGCTGTGACCCCCGCCGCCGACCTGGAGCCGCTGCGCCGGTCGCCGAACGCGCTCGCCGGGCACTACCGCCGGTTCCGCGTTGGCGAGCGCCTGCTTCTCACCGGGCATTCGCACCAGGCCTGGCCGGACGTGGCGCGCGAAGGCGTCCTCGAGGCCTTCGACGACGCCGCGCGCGCGGTGGACGAGAAATGGGAGATCGCTTTCGCCAAGGCGGAGCGCGTGCGCGACGGCCTCCGCACGCTGCTCGACGATCCCGCCGGCGAGATCGTGCTCGGCGCGAGCACGCACGAGCTCGTCGTCCGCTGGCTCTCCGCCCTGCCGCTCGCGGACAAGCCGCGCCTGGTCACGACCGACGGCGAGTTCCATACGTTGCGCCGACAGCTGGCCCGCCTCGCCGAAGAGGGAATCGAAGTCGTGCGCGTCGCCTCCTCGCCGGTCGAAACGCTCGCCGAACGTCTCGCGGCCCAGGCCGACGGCCGGACCGCCGCGGTGCTCACCTCGGCCGTCTTCTTCGCGACGGCGAGGATCGTCCCTCATCTGGGCGAGCTCGCCGCCGCCTGCCGCCAGCGCGAGGTACCGCTCCTCGTCGACGCTTACCACGCGCTCGGCGTCGTGCCGTTCTCGCTGCGCGAGCTGGGACTCGAATCGGCGCTGGTTACCGGTGGCGGCTACAAGTACCTGCAGCTCGGCGAGGGCAACTGCTTCCTCCGCCTGCCTCGCGAGCTCGAGCTGCGCCCGGTGGTGACCGGTTGGTTCGCCGAATTCTGGACCAAGAGCGGCCGACATGACCCCGACCGGGTCGAGTACGGCGCCGGCGCCGCGGCGCTCGCCGGCGCGACCTACGATCCGACCAGCCACTATCGCGCGGCACGGGTCTTCGACTTCTTCGCCGAGCAGGGGCTGACCCCAGCCTTCCTGCGCGAGGTCTCGCAGCACCAGGTCGGGCTCCTCGCGCGAGCGTTCGACGACCTCGGCTTGCCCGAGACCGTGATTCGGCGGGATCGCTCGACGCCGCTCGAAGGGCTCGCCGGCTTTCTGGCTCTCGACTCGCCTTCGGCGCAAGCCCTGAGCGAGAAGCTGCTGGCAAGGGGGGTGCTGAGCGACGCTCGCGGTCGCTCTTTGCGTCTGGGACCGGCGCCCTATCTCTGCGACGAGCAGTTGGTGCGGGCGCTCTCGCTGCTGGGTGAGGCGGTGCGCGAGCTCGACTAGGCGGGTATCTTCACCAGCGGGCGCTGGCGCCGCCACCGCCGAAGGAACCGCCGCCGCCCGAGAAGCCGCCGCCGCCGAAACCGCCTCCCCCGAAGCCGCCGCCTCCGCCACCCCACCCACCGCCGCCCCAGCCGCTCCCGCCGGTCCAGTTGCTGCCGCGGCCACCGCGATTGCGCGCCGCGGAGATCAGGATCAGGAGCACGATGATGAAGAGGAAGAGGACGAAGCTGCCACCCTTCGCGGCCTGCCGCGAGGTCGGCTGCGCGTCGGCGGTGTATTCGCCCTGGATGGCGGCGAGGATGGCGTCGGCGGCGGCGCTGAACCCGCCGTCGTAGTCGCCGTTGCGCAGGTGGGGAATCAGCGTGTCCTGCAGGATGTGTTTCGACTCGAGGTCGGTGAGGGCGCCTTCGAGGCCGTACCCGACTTCGAGACGCAATGCGCGGTCGGCGACGAACAGGAAGAGCACGACGCCGTCGTCCTGCTTGGCCCGGCCCACCCGCCAGGCCTCGGCGACACGCTGGGTGTACTCCTCGAGGACCTCCCCCTCAGGCAGCTTGGGGAAGATGGCGACCAGGACCTGCGAGCCCTGCGCCTTCTCGAACGCCTCGAGCTTGGCGTCGATAGCTGCGGCGGCCCCCGGCGACAGCACCCCTGCCCGGTCGGTCACCCAGCGCGCCGGCTTCTCCGGCACCGGTCCGGCCGCGCCCAGAGGTGCGAACGGCGCGAGCGCCGCCAGCGCGAAGACGAGCAGCGCCCACGCCCCCCGAGAAGCCGGGAGCGCCGGGCGCCGCGCGAGCTGCCGACTGCGGACCTTCGTCAATGTCCCTAGAACTCGACCTTGGGTGCGGTCGCCGCGCCGGCCTGGGCGGCGAAGTACGGCCGCGTGGTGAAGTGCCAACCGAGGATGCGGGCAAAGAGGTTGGTCGGGAACTTGGCGAGCCGCGTGTTGTACTCCTGCGCCACCTCGTTGAAGCGCATGCGCTCGACGGTGATGCGATTCTCGGTCCCTTCGAGCTGGGTCATCAGGTCGCTGAACGCGGCGGTCGACTTGAGCTCCGGGTACTTTTCGACCACCACCAGCAGCCGGGAGAGCGCCGAGGAGAGTCCGTCCTGGGCCTGCTGGAACTGGGCGAACTTCTCGGGATTGTTGAGGATCTCCTGCGTCGCCTGGCCGCTCACCTGGCCGACGCGGCTGCGCGCGTCGACGACTCCCTGCAGCGTCTCCTGTTCGAAGGCGGCCGAGCCCTTCACCGTCGCCACCAGGTTCGGAATCAGGTCGGCGCGCCGCTGGTAGGTGTTCTCCACCTGACCCCAGGCGGCGGACACCGCCTGCTCACTGCCGACGAGTCCGTTGTACTGACCGACGCCGACGAAACCGAGCAGCACCAGCAGTCCGACGAGCACGATTCCACAGCCGATAGTCTTGGTCATCACTTCCTCCTGATCGCGAAAAACGATAGCACTAACCGCCGCCTCGGCCCGCCGGGCGACCGGCCGACGGCGGCCGGCCGCCGGTCAACGACGCCGTGCGTAGTCGAGGAAACTGAAGGGATACGGATGCCCTTCGGCGACGCTGTGATCTTCGCGCGCGGTGAGCTCGAAACGCGACTCGTCATAGTCGGGAAACCAGGTGTCGCCGTCGAAGGCCTGGTGGATCCGCGTCAGGTAGAGGCGATCGATGCGGTCCTCGGCGAGCGCCAGGCGGAAGATCTCGGCACCGCCGCCGACGAACGGTTCCGGATCGCCCGCTGCCACGGCGATCGCCAGGGCCTCGGCGACGGTCGGCGCCTGCAGCAGGTCCGCCGGCAGGCCGCCGCGGCGGCTGACGACGACGGGGATCCGGCCCGGCAACGGCGCGTCGAGCGTCTCCCAGGTACGCCGGCCGAGGATCAGGTGGTGTCCGAGCGTCAGCCGCTTGAAGCGCTTCAGGTCGGCCGGCAGACGCCACGGCAGGCCGCCATCGCGCCCCAGAGCGCCGTTCTCGGCGACCGCCGCGATCAGGGAGACCACCGGCGTCGAGAGTCCGCCTCGTCCGGTCATACCGAGATCGGCGCGCGGATCGCCGGGTGCGGGTCGTAGCCCTCGATCGTCACATCCTCGAACCGGAAGTCGAAGATCGAGCGCACCGCCGGATTGAGTGCCAGGCGCGGCAACGCGCGAGGCTCGCGCGACAGCTGTTCGCGCGCCTGGTCGAGGTGGTTGAGGTAGAGGTGCGCATCCCCCAGCGTGTGCACGAACTCGCCGGGGGCGAGCCCCGTCACCTGCGCGACCATCGCCGTCAGCAGGGCGTAGGAGGCGATGTTGAACGGCACGCCGAGGAAGACGTCGGCGCTGCGCTGATAGAGCTGGCAGGAGAGCTCGCCGTTGGCCACCCAGAACTGGAAGAGCGCGTGGCACGGCGGCAGGGCCATGCGATCGATCTCGGCCGGATTCCAGGCCGAGACGATATGGCGGCGAGAATCGGGATTCCCGCGCAGCCCGGCGACGAGGCGGGCGATCTGGTCGATCTCGCCGCCGTCACGGGCCGGCCAGGCGCGCCACTGGTGGCCGTAGACCGGTCCGAGCTCTCCCGAGGGATCGGCCCACTCGTCCCAGATCGTGACTCCGTTCTGGCGCAGGTAAGCGACGTTGGTGCTGCCGGAGAGAAACCAGACGAGCTCGTGCACGATCGACTTGAGATGCAGCTTCTTCGTCGTCACCAGCGGAAAGCCCTGGCGCAGGTCGAAGCGCATCTGGTGCCCGAAGATCGACCGGGTTCCGGTGCCGGTCCGGTCCGCCTTCTCGACGCCGCGGTCGAGGATCTGCGCCAGGAGGTCGAGGTAGGGTCGCACGGGAACCCAGTCTAGCGGAGCCTCTCCGGATCGTCACCGAGCGGCGCGCCGGCAGCCGGCCGGCTGCATCCGTCAGACGGACGGGCCGATTTGCGTCTTTACCCTTCGATGCTGGCCCGTGCGCTCGCCGCCACCCCCTGGGGGATCGAAGCCCGTCTCGTGCAGGTCGAGGTCGATGTGCAGACCGGTCTCCCCCAGATGCAGATCGTGGGACTCCCCGACGCCGCCGTGCGCGAGAGCCGCGAAAGGGTGCGCAGCGCGCTGCGCAACTGCGGCTTCGACCTGCCACCGCGGGCCGTGACGATCAACCTCGCCCCCGCCGACCTGCGCAAAGAGGGCAATCACCTCGACCTGGCGATCGCCCTGGCCTTGCTGGCGGCCCACGGCGCAGTCCCCGCAGCGGCGCTCGATGGCGCCCTGCTCTGCGGCGAGCTCGGCCTCGACGGCAGTGTCCGGCCGGTCCGCGGAGGCCTGGCGATCGCCGACCTCGGACGGCGGATCGCCTGCCGCGAGCTGCTGCTTCCCGCCGCCAACGCCGGCGAGGCGGCCGCGACAGGTGCGCTGCCGGTGCGCGGCCTCCACTCCGTCAACCAGGCGGTCGAGCACCTGCTCGGCGCGGCCTGCCTGCCGGAGACGCCGACCTCCGGCCTCTGGGAGCTCGAGGCTCCCCTCGGCGGGGCCGCCGACTTCGCCGAGATCCGCGGCCAGGAGGCGGCCAAGCGAGCGCTCGAGGTCGCCGCCGCCGGCGGGCACAATCTGCTGCTCATCGGGCCGCCGGGCGCCGGCAAGACCATGATGGCCCGCGCGCTGCCGTCGATCCTGCCCCCGCTAACGCTGGCGGAGGCGGTCGCGGTGACCAAGATTCACTCGCTGGTCGCGGAACGCCCGCCCTCTGGCCTCCTGCGAAGACGACCGTTCCGCGCCCCGCACCCTGGGGTGAGTGCCGCAGGCATGGTGGGGGGCGGGCCGATCCCTCGCCCGGGGGAAGTCAGCCTCGCGCACGGCGGCGTGCTCTTCCTCGACGAGCTGGCGGAGTTCCACCGCGACGCCCTCGAAGCCCTCCGCCAGCCGCTCGAGGAGGGCCAGGTCACGGTCGTCCGGGCGCGCGCCTGGCTGCAGTTCCCTGCCCGTTTCACGTTGCTCGCAGCCATGAACCCCTGCCCGTGCGGCCACCTGGGCGACGCGCGCCGGGCCTGCCGCTGCCCGCTCCCGGCGATCGAGCGCTACCGCGCGCGGGTCTCCGGACCGCTCCTCGATCGCATCGACCTCCATGTGGACGTCCCGGCGATCCGCCTCCAGGACCTCAAGGACCGGCCCCTGCAGGCCTCGGGCGATCTCGCGGCCCGGGTGCTCGCGGCGCGCGAACGTCAGCGCGGACGGTTCCCCGCCGACCATCCGGCGCCGGTCAACGCCAGCCTCACGGCGGCAGCGATCTATCGCGAGTGCCCGGTCGCTCCGGCCGGCCAGGCGCTGCTCGACGCCGCCTTCGAGCGCCTCGGCCTCTCCGCCCGTGCTCTCCACCGCGTGCTCAAGGTCGCGCGCACCATCGCCGACCTCGCGGCGGCCGAGCGCATCGAACCGGCGCACCTCGCCGAGGCGATCCAGTACCGCTCGCTCGACCGGCGCATGGGGCGCTAGCGAGCCGGGAAATGGCGATAAACCATTTTCTTGAATTCGGGTTGACAGCCGCGACTCAGCCGATACAATTCCCTGACGCAAGCGCTCAGCGGTTGGTCGCCGATCCGGCTCCATTTCCTCGAGACGAGAAGGGCATGCACTCCAAACACTACACGCTGATCCTGGTACGCAACGAAGGTTCGCGGTTCCGCAAGTGGCGGATGAGTCAGGTCCAGGTCGTCGGCCTGGCAGCGATCCTCGGCCTCTTCACCCTCGCCGCCACCTACTCCATCTGGTCCGCCTTCTCTTCCCGCGTCAATCGCAGCGAGCTCGCCCGCCTGCAGGAAGAGAACGAAACCCTTCGCCTCACCAACCAGTCCTTCGAAAACCGCCTCGACGGGTTGCAGACCCGGCTCTCCGACTCGGAGGACCGCACCCGCAAGCTGGCCATCGTCGCCGGGCTCGAGAACCTCGGAGCCAGCTCCGAGGTCGGAGTCGGCGGTCCTCTCTCGGCTGCCGCAGAATCTGGACCCGAGGCCGAGCTGGCATCGGTCGAAGGACGCTCCGAGTTCCTCAACCAGACCCTGTCCCAGGTCGAGTCCCGGCTCTCCGACAACCTCCGGCTGATCTCGTCCACGCCGTCGATCGCCCCGGTCCGCGGCATCTACACCAGCGCCTTCGGCTACCGGCGCGACCCGATCACCGGCCAACGCGCCTACCACTCCGGTGTCGACATCTCCGCCCCGCCCGGCAAGCCCGTCAAGGCCAGCGCCGACGGCGTGGTGACCAAGACCGAGCAGTACGGCAATCTCGGCCGCTCGGTGTTCATCGCCCATGGCTTCGGAGTGACGACGGTTTACGGCCATCTCTCGCGCATCAACGTCACCCCCGGGCAGCGCGTCGAGCGCGGCTCCATCATCGGCCTGGTCGGCAACTCCGGCCGCTCGACCGGCTATCACCTGCACTACGAAGTGCAGGTCAACGGCGAGCCGACGAATCCCCTCGCCTACATCCTCGATCGCGCCGACGGCGCGCTCTGAGACCGGCCGGGGGGCCACCCCCGACCGCCCGCGCCCCGTGGCGCGTCGCGCCGGCGAACCCGCCGGCGCTGGCAGGAGGCGCCCTCCCGCGCTCTGCTAGAATTCGCTTTCGCCTTCGCGTTCCGCGTCGGCGCCTCCTCCGGATGAAAACCCACGCATGCTGAACAAGGTCATCACGAAGGTTTTCGGCAACAAACACGAGCGCGACGTCAAGCGCCTGCAGCCGATGGTCGCCGCGATCAACGCGCTCGAACCCGGGATCCGGGCGCTCTCCGACGAGGCCCTCCGCGCCAAGACCGAGGAGTTCCGGCGCGAGCTCGCCGGCGGCAAGACGCTCGACGATCTCCTGGTCCCCGCTTTTGCCGTGGTCCGCGAGGCGGCCCGCCGGGTCCTCGGCATGCGGCACTACGACGTCCAGTTGATCGGCGGCATGGTCCTGCACCAGGGGAAGATCGCCGAGATGCGGACGGGCGAGGGCAAGACCCTCGTCGCGACGCTGCCGAGCTATCTCAACGCCCTCGCCGGCAAGGGTGTCCACATCGTCACGGTCAACGACTACCTCGCCCGCCGCGACGCCGAGTGGATGGGCCGGATCCACCAGTTCCTGGGCCTCTCGGTCGGCATCGTCCAGCACGACATCTCCGACCAGAACCGCCGCGCCGCCTACCAGTGCGACATCACCTACTGCACGAACAACGAGCTCGGCTTCGACTACCTGCGGGACAACATGAAGTTCGACCTCGCCGCCATGGTGCAGCGCGGGCACTTCTTCGCCATCGTCGACGAAGTCGACTCGATCCTCATCGACGAGGCGCGAACGCCGCTCATCATCTCCGGCCCCTCCGAAGAGTCGATCGACAAGTACTACCAGATCGACAAGATCATCCCCAAACTCGAGCGCGGCGAGGAGATCGAGGACAAGGACGGCAACAAGAGCACGACCGGCGACTTCCTGGTCGACGAGAAGGCCCACACCGTGGCGCTCACCGACCAGGGTGTCGGACGGGTCGAGAAGCTCCTCAATATCGACAACCTCTACGACATGGAGAACATGGATCTCATCCATGGCGTCAACCAGGGGTTGCGCGCGCACCACCTCTACCGCCGCGACGTCGAATACCTGATCAAGGACGGCCAGGTGGTCATCGTCGACGAGTTCACCGGCCGCATGATGCCCGGGCGCCGGTGGTCCGACGGGCTGCACCAGGCGGTCGAAGCGAAAGAGGGCGTGAAGATCGAGCGCGAGAACCAGACCCTCGCGACGATCACCTTCCAGAACTTCTTCCGCATGTACTCGAAGCTCTCCGGCATGACCGGCACCGCCGTGACCGAGGCCTCCGAGTTCGAGCACATCTACAAGCTCGACGTCGTCGTGATCCCCACCAACCGCGACATGGTGCGCCAGGACCGGCCCGACCTCGTCTTCCGCTCGGCGCGCGAGAAGTGGGACGCCACGGTCGAGGAGATCGAGGACTGCCACAAGCGCGGCCAGCCGACCCTCGTCGGCACCCTGTCGATCGAGAAGAGCGAGATGCTCTCGGGGATGCTCAAGCGCAAGGGGATTCCGCACGTCGTGCTCAACGCCAAGTACCACGAGCGCGAGGCGTCGATCGTCGCTCAGGCCGGCCGCAAGGGGGCAGTGACGATCGCCACCAACATGGCCGGCCGCGGCACCGACATTCTTCTCGGCGGCAACCCGGAGGGGCTCGCGCGTTCCGAGGCCGACCCGTCGGTGGAGGCCGAAGCCGAGGCGTACAAAACGGCTTACGAGCAGTACCTCGTCACCTGCGCGCGCGAGCGCGAGGAGGTTCTGGCGGCCGGCGGCCTGCACATCATCGGCACCGAGCGGCACGAGTCACGGCGCATCGACAACCAGCTGCGCGGCCGAGCCGGGCGACAGGGCGACCCCGGTTCGTCGCGCTTCTTCATGTCGCTCGAGGACGACCTCATGCGGCTCTTCGGCTCGGAGCGCATCCAGGGGCTGATGGGCCGCCTCGGCATGGAAGAGGGCGAGGCGATCGAGCACAACATGGTGTCGCGGGCGATCGAACGCGCCCAGAAGCAGGTCGAAGGCCGCAACTTCGAGACCCGCAAGCACCTGCTCGAGTACGACGACGTGATGAACAAGCAGCGCGAGGCGATCTACAAGCTGCGGCGCGACATCTTCGACGGCAAGGAGGGGCGCGACTACGTCCTCGGCGTCTCCAAGGACATCGTCGAGACCCTCATCGCGACGCACTGTCCGGAGAAGACCGAGCCCTCCGAATGGACGCTCTCCGAGCTGGTGAAGGACGTCCTCGCCTACTTCGACATCGACCTCCACGCCCGCGGCCTGAAGCTCGCGGAGATGACCGCCGGCGAGATCTCGGAGGAGGTCTGGGCGATGGCCGAGGCCAAGTACCTCGAGAAGGAGGGCCGCCTCGGACCCGAGCTGCTGCGGATGCTCGAGCGTGACGTCCTGCTGCGCTACGTCGATCTCGCCTGGAAGGACCACCTGCTGGCCCTCGACCACCTGAAAGAGGGCATCGGCCTGCGCGGCTACGGCCAGCGCGATCCGCTGCAGGAGTACAAGAAGGAGAGCTACGAGCTCTTCCAGGCTCTCAAGGAGCGCGTCGAGGACACGGCGATCAAGACCCTCTTCCGCATGGAGCCGGTCTCCGAGCAGCAGCTCGAGGAGGAACGCCTGCGGCGCGAGCGCGCCGCCCCGGCGCAGCGCCTCGTCTTCTCGGCTCCGCAGGGCCTGTCAGCGGCCCCGGCGGCAGCGGGCGCTCCCTCGCTGGCGCCCGGCTCTCCCAGCGGACCTCCCGGCCGGCCGGGGCCGCCCCCCGCCCCGCAGCCGATCCGCGTCGAGGACAAGATCGGCCGCAACGATCCCTGCCCCTGCGGTTCGGGCAAGAAGTACAAGAAGTGCCACGGGGCGACCGCGAGCGGCGCGGCCTGAGCCGCGCCGACCCTCGGGAGCGGCGGCCGGAGCCGCGAACGGCTACTTCTTGACCCGGCGGACGACGATCTCCATGTTCTTGAACTCCTTGCCGTCCGCCGTCGTGTCGAACATCACCATCTGCTCTTCGTCCGGGTTCGGCCAGGCGACCGTGGAACGGACCTTCTTCTCCTTGCCGGTCATGGGATCCGTGAAGCTGCTGACGAAGGTGCAGCCGCGGGCGTGATCCGCATCGCAAGTGCCGACCCCCATCATGACGCCGGTGCTGAAGTTGTCGCTCCAGGTCGACCACCACTTGCCGTTCGAGTTGTCGTAGCCGGTCATCCCCATGCCCTCGAACGGCATTCCCATCATCGTCCCCTGCCAATGGTCCACCAGCACCCTGCCGCCCAATCCCATCGTACGCTCCGACCGCGCCTGACTGATCTGGGGTTGGGCTCCCGGCGCCTCCCACATCGACACCTTCCCCTCCCAGACTCCGGCCCGCGTGGCCAGCTCCTGATGCGGCTTGCCCGGCGTCATCGCCTTCGTCCAGGCCTCCATCTGCGCCTTCTGCTCCGGCGTCATGGCCTGCTCGCCCGGCGCCTGCGCGAAAGCAGGGACCATCCCCGCGAACCAGACCGCGAACAGCGCCCGTGCCGCCGTACTGCGTGCTCCGCTGCGATTGTGCATGGTTCCTCTCCTCTCGTGGTTCATGGCGTACCGTTCCGACTTTGATATCTTAGCCGCGGCGGGCGAGACGGTTGCCATCACATCCCCCTCCACCCAATCCATGACCGAACCCCTGAGCGCTCCGCGCCTCGCCCTCACCTTCGACGACGTCCTGATCGAGCCCGGCTACTCGTCGGTGCACCCGAACGAGGTCGATCTGCGCACCCGGCTCTGCCGCCAGATCTACCTCAACATCCCGATTCTCTCCGCCGCCATGGACACGGTCACCGAGTCGCGACTGGCGATCGCCCTGGCGCAGGAGGGCGGCCTCGGGATCATCCACAAGAACCTGTCGATCGACCTGCAGGCGGCGGAAGTGGACAAGGTGAAGCGCAGCGAAGCCGGGATGATCGTCGACCCGGTGACCATGCGCCCCGAGCAGCGGATCTCCGAAGCTCTCGAGCTGATGGCGCATTTCAAGATCTCCGGCGTGCCGGTGACCGACGCCGAGGGGCGGCTGGTCGGCATCCTGACCAATCGCGATCTGCGTTTCGAGAGCAACCTGAACCGCAGGATCTCCGACCTCATGACGCGCGACAACCTGGTCACCGTGCCGGAAGGCACGACGCTCGACGAGGCCAAGGCGCTGCTGCACAAGCACAAGATCGAGAAGCTCCTGGTCGTGGACCGCTCGGGCGGTCTCAAGGGCCTGATCACCGTCAAGGATATCCAGAAGATGATCGAGTACCCGCGCGCCTGCAAGGACGAGCTCGGCCGCCTGCGCGTCGGCGCCGCGGTCGGCGCTTCCGGCGAGTATCTCGAGCGCGCCGCGGCGCTGGTCGACGCCAAGGTCGACCTGCTGGTGCTCGACTCCTCGCATGCGCACAGCAAGGGCGTCCTCGACGCCGCCGCTGTCCTGCGCCAGCGCTTCCCCGACGTCGCTCTGATGGTGGGCAACGTCGCCACCGCCGAGGGCACCCGCGCCGCCATCGAGCGCGGCGCCGACGCGGTGAAGATCGGCATCGGACCGGGCTCGATCTGCACCACCCGCATCGTCACCGGCGCCGGCGTGCCGCAGATCACCGCCATCCAGGAATGCTCCCGCGCCGCCGCCGAGAACGACATTCCGATCATCGCCGACGGCGGCATCAAGTTCTCGGGCGACCTGACGAAGGCGATCGCGGCGGGTTCCGGCGCGCTGATGATCGGCTCGCTCTTCGCCGGTACGGAGGAGAGTCCCGGCGAGACGATCCTCTACCAGGGCCGGACCTACAAGGCCTATCGCGGCATGGGGTCGCTCTCGGCCATGGCCCGGGGCAGCGCCGACCGCTACTTCCAGGAGGGCGAGGCGAGCCTCTCCAAGCTCGTCCCCGAGGGCATCGAGGGCATGGTGCCCCACAAGGGCAGCGTGCACACGATGCTGCCGCAGCTCACCGGCGGCCTGCGCGCCGGCATGGGGCTCGCCGGCTGCGCCACCGTCGACGAGCTGCGCACCCGCGGCAAGTTCCTGCGCGTCACCGCGGCAGGCCTCAAGGAGAGCCACGCCCACGACGTGGTGATCACCAAAGAGGCCCCGAACTACTGGGTCGACCGCTGAGCGGCCGAGCCTCCAGTCGGCTTGTCAGCGGCGGTCGCCCTCCTGCAGCCGCCTTTCGAGCTCCTTGAGGCGCCCTTCGAGCTCCTTCATGCGCTTCTCCACTTCGCCATCGATGCGCGTCTGATAGGCGCGGATCTGCTCCTGGAACTCGTCGCTCTCGAGCAGGCGCCCTAGGCGCTCGAGCGCCGGGCCGACCGGCGGCATGGCCGGCGCCGCGGGTGCCGAGGCGACCGGCGGCGGACCCGGGACCGCCGGCATCGGCGGGAAGATCCAGCGCCCGACATCGACACCCTCACGCTCCCGGCGCTCGAGGGTCGCCACCAGCTTCCGTTCCTGCCGGTCGCGCACGACGCTCATCTCCAGGGCCTCTCCGCCCCCGCGCGAGCTCACTTCGCCCGAGAATCCCCAGCTGTCATGGACCGGGTCCGCGCCGATCCGCGTGACGATGTCGCCGACCGCGAGGCCGGCACGCGCTGCGGGACTGCCGGGCTCGACGCGTCCCACCATCACGCCGGCTTCGCGTGCGGCGCCGAAGTGCTCCCGCAGCTCCGGCGTCAGGTCCACCAGTTCGACCCCGAGATAGCCCCCGGAAAGCCGCGGAGCCCGAGGAGGGCGAGGGGCGGCCGGCGGAGCCGGGGCCGCCATGGGCGCCGCCGCCGA
>CAZQTL010000111.1:0-13262 GCA_964595975.1 uncultured Thermoanaerobaculia bacterium
GGCGGAGCCGCCGCCGTCACCGGAGCCGTCGCCGCCGGTGCCGCCGGGACCGGCGCCGGCGGCGGGGCCGGATTCGCCGCCGCCGCTGCGCGCTGCTCCTGGGCCTTCTTGGCGTCGTCGAGCTGCTTCTGCAGCGTCTTCAGCTGGTCCTCGTACTGCGCCGAGGAGCTCTTGATCTTGTCGTCGACGATCTTCTGAATCTGCGCCTGAATCTCCTCCGGCGTCGGACCGGCCGGCGCAGCGGCGGTATCGGCCGGGGCGGCCGAGAGCGGTGCGTCGCCGGCCGGAGCCGAGGGCGACCCTCCGCGCCCGAACATCAGGTAGCCGATTCCGCCCAGGACGACGAGGGCTCCGACGCCGGCGGCGATCATCATGTTGTTGTTCTTCGCCGGCCTGCTCTCCATGCTCTGGCGCTCGCGACCGGGCGAAGTCTCCTCGCGCGCGCCGGTGTCGCGCGCCGCCGCGCCGCCGCTCTGGCCGAAGGAGGGTGCCTGCGTCTTCATCGGCGCCGGCGCCGCGGCCGGAACCGCCACGACCGGGATGGCCGTGGTCTTCTCGAGCTCGAGCTCCTGGGTTTCGCGCTCGATCTCCTCCCGGAAGAGGTTGTGCATGAAGAAGGCGAGGTTGAACGTCGTCGGGTTGTACTGTCCCTCGAACATCATCTTGGCGAGTGTCTTGTGCCAGGTGACGGCGTCGCCGATGCGCTGCTCGCGCGGCACCAGGCTTCGCTTGAGGAGATTGGCCAGCTCGGGGTGGAGGTTCCCGCCGTCGGCGGCGACGACCGCCTGGTCGACGAGCGCCGCCTGTCCGCCGGCGGTCGAGACCGGCAGCGCACGGCCGGTCAGGAGCTCGAAGAGGATGGCGCCGAGCGAATAGACGTCGTCGGATTTCGCCGGCGGCGCCCCCGCCAGCACCTCCGGAGCGAGGTAGCGGCCCGCGGACTGCTTGATCAGCGGATGGTTCGCGGCCTCGCGCAGGCCCGCCGAGGCTTCGAAGCCGAGCAGGCGGAGCTCGCCCTCGTTGGAGACGACGACGAGGTGCGGCGTCAGGAATCCGTGCTGGACGCGATCGTCGCCGATGCGGGTCTCGTACGCCACCGCGAGTCCGAGCGCGATGCGCTCGGTCATCAGCAGGGCGTGATCGAGAGGGATCGGCGAGTGCTTCTTCGCCGCCTGTTCGAGCAGCTGAGCCAGCGTCTTGCCCGAGATGTAGTCGTAGGCGACATACGGCACTCCGCGCACCTGACCCAGATCGAGACCGAGGCCGAGGTTCGGACTCTTCAGCGCCTGCTGCAACGGCGCCCGCGTCTGGATGCGCTGCGCGAGCTTCTCGCCGTCCAGCCCCTGACCGTTGAAAACGCGCAGAAGGATGACCCTCTCGACTCCCTGCTTGCCGAGTTTGCCGGCGCGAAACGTCTCGCCGAGCGCATCCTCCGAGAGCTTCTTGAGGAGAAGGTAGTTGCCGAACTGGTCGCGTGTGTTCATTCCGCCCCCTAGGCCCGGCGGCGCGGCGCTCGCGCGAGCGCCGCGACCGAGAGGACCCTGTTATCGATGAGCTGCTGTGGGCTATTCCACAGCGGATCGCGGGAACTGTCAATCTCGGAGTTGCCTCCGCCGCGGACTTCGCGGTGCCGCGACGGTGGCCTCACTGGCCCGAGGTTCGGCCGCGCCAGGGCCGCTTCTGCCAGCGATCGACGTTGCGGTTGTGCTCTGCCAGCGAGTCGGCGAAGACATGGCTGCCGTCGTTGCGGCTGACGAAGTAGAGAAACGGCACGTCGGCCGGCTGTGCCGCCGCCTCGAGGCTGGCCAGTCCCGGCGAGCAGATCGGTCCCGGCGGCAGACCCGGCACGCGGTACGTGTTCCAGGGCGACTCCATGCGCAGGTCGTTCTTGGTCAGGTTGCCGTTCCAGCGACCGAGGAGCTTCAAGGCGTGGATGATCGTCGGATCGGCGTAGAGACCGATTCCGCGCCGCAGCCGGTTGGCGTAGACCGCGGCGATCAGCGGCCGCTCGCTGTCGAGCTTCGCCTCCTTTTCGACCAGGCTGGCGAGAATCACCAGCTCGCGCAGCGGCCGGGAGTCCCCCGGCAGGCGCAGCGCCAGGACGCGGGTCTCGAGCTGGCGACGGAAGTTCGCCACCAGCGTATCGGCGATCTCGCGCTCCGCCGTGCCGGGGGCGAAGCGGTAGGTGTCGGGGAACAGGTACCCCTCGAGGTGGCTGGCGGCGGGGTCGAGGTCCGAGATCCGTCGCGGGTCGGCGAACTCGGCGCGCAACCGACCGGTCTCGCCGAGGCCGGCAGCGGCCAGAGCCTGCGCCGTCTCGTCGACATCGAGCCCTTCGACGAGGGTGACGGCGACGGTTCGGATCTCCCCGCGCTGAAGCTTGCCGAGGATCTCGACGGTCGACAGCGCGCCGCCGAGCTCGTACTCGCCCGCCTTGAGCGGGCCCCCCTCCGGCGCCCAGCGCAGCCAGAGGCGGGCGAGCAGCGCCGATCGAATTCTCCCTGCGGTTTCGAGATGCCGGAGGATCTGGGCGGCGCTCTCGCCCCGCTCGATGACGAAGGTGGCCGCCTCTTCCGGCTGTCCCGGTCCCGGGCGATGGAGCTCGCGCCACCCCCACCAGCCAACGCTGCCGGCGGCGAGCAGGGCAAGGATGAGGAGGCAACCGAGCCGGCGAAGGACTCCAACCAGGCAGCCGCGCTTCGGCGGTCCAGCCTGCAGGGGTGGCGATGACGTCACGCTGGGCGCGTCCGGCGCCGGTCGAGCGCTTCCTGGAGCAGCAGCTGAGCGGCGAGCGCGTCGCGACGCGCCTGCCGCCGCGCCGGCGGGACGCCGGCTTCACGCAGTCGGTGATCGGCCTCGCGGCTGGTCAACGTCTCGTCGATCGTCTCGACCGGCAGGCCGGAGAGCGTCCCCAGACGCGCGGCGAATCGCCGCGCGCGCAGCGCCGGAGGTCCCGCCGTGCCGTCGGCCCGCAGCGGCTCGCCGACCACGATCCAGGCGACCTGCTCGCGCCGGGCGATGGCGGCGACGGCGGCCAGGGCGCTGGCGTCGTCGGTCCGCGTCAGGGTCTCGCTGGGAAGCGCATAGACGCCGTCCGGATCGGAGATCGCGACTCCGATTCTGCGTTCGCCGAAGTCGATTCCGAGGGCTCTCATGGGTCCGGGGAGAGGTGGCGCCTGTGTTAGCATTCCCGCGCTGTCCGGCGTCCCTTTTGCGATCTTGAAGGACGCCCCACGCTATTCGCAAGTCCCGGAGGACAAGGAAGATGCACGAAGTCTACATCCTCGCCGGCGCGCGAACTGCGATCGGCGCTTTCCAGGGCGTTTTCCGTGACCAGGCGGCGCCGAAACTGGGCGCCCGCGCGCTCGCCGGCGCGATCGAACGCGCCGGGGTCGCCCCCGCCGATCTGCAGCAGGTCTACATGGGATGCGTGCTCGCTGCCGGGATCGGTCAGGCTCCGGCCCGCCAGGCGACTCTCGGCGCCGGCTGCCCGGAGTCGACCGGCGCGATCACCTTCAACAAAGTCTGCGGCTCCGCCATGCGGGCCGTCATGTCGGCGGCGAACGACCTGCGCTGCGGCGATTTCTCGCTGGTCGCGGCGGGCGGCATGGAGAGCATGAGCCAGGCGCCCTATCTGGCGGTGGGTGTCCGCGACGGTCTGCGCCTGGGCGGCGGCAAGCTCGTCGACTCCCTGGTGCACGACGGGTTGTGGGATCCCTACGGCGACAAGCACATGGGCAGCTGTGCGGAGATCTGTGCCCGGGAATACAAGCTGACCCGCGAAGAACAGGACGCTTTCTCGCGCGAAAGCTACGCCCGCGCCCGCGCGGCGCAGGAGAGCGGGCTGTTCGCCTCCGAGATCGTGCCGTTCGAGATCGTGACGCGCAAGGGAACCACCGTGGTCGACCGCGACGAGGAGCCCGGAAAGTCCGACCTCGAGAAGATGGCCGGGCTCAAGCCCGCCTTCGAAAAGGACGGCACGGTGACCGCCGCCAACGCCAGCAAGATCAACGACGGCGCGGCGGCGCTGGTGCTCGCGACCGGCGAAGAAGTCAAGCGTCTCGGGGTGAAACCGATCGCCCGGCTGGTCTCGCAGGCCTCGCACGCGCAGAAGCCGGAGTGGTTCACGACCGCGCCGGTGGCGGCGATCCGCAAGGCGCTCGACCGCGCTGGGCTGGCGGTTTCGGACATCGATCTGTTCGAGATCAACGAGGCGTTCGCCGTCGTCGCGCTGGCCTGCATGCGCGACCTCGGGATCGCGCACGAGAAGCTCAACGTGCGCGGCGGCGCCGTGGCCCTGGGGCATCCGATCGGCGCCTCCGGAGCGCGCATCCTGGTGACCCTGCTGGCGGCGCTCGAAGAGCGCGGTCTCAAGCGGGGCTGCGCCGGAATCTGCATCGGCGGCGGCGAGGCGACCGCCGTGGTGGTCGAACGGCTCGCCTGATGGCCCGTTCGCGCGGCCGGAACCCCTTCGCCTCGCTTGCCTCGTCCGCCCGGTTGTCCGGGCTCGGCGCTCTCGCGGTGCTGCTCGCGGCGATGCCACAGGCCGCACGGGCGCAGGAGGCTCCACCGGCGCCGCCGCCGGCCGCCACAGCTCCAGCACCGGCCGCCGCCGCCCCCGACCGCATCACCTTCGAGCTCAAGGTGCCGCAGGAACGGGGTGGCGGCACGATTTCGGGTTCGGCCGCCGAGCTCGAGAGCTTCGGCGAAGCCCAGGTGAGCGCCAGCGGAGCCGTCGAGATCCACTTCCGCGACATCGTCGTCCACGCCGAGCGGCTGTCGCTCGACCGCGACACGATGACCGTGCAGGCGGAGGGCGACGTGATTTTCGACCAGGGGCCGCAGCGGATCTCCGGCCAGCGGGTCGACTTCGATCTCGAACAGCGGACCGGGACCTTCTGGCAGGCGACCGCTTTCGTGCACCCCGATTATTACTTTTCCGGCGCGGTGATCGCCAAGACCGGTCCGAACGATTTCTCGGTCGACGACGGCGTCTTCACCTCCTGCACCGGCGACAAGACTCCGGACTGGAGCTTTGCGATGTCGTCGGCGGAGGTCGAGGTCGAGGGCTATGCGCACGTCAAGAACGCCCGCCTGCGGGTGAAGAAGCTGCCGGTCTTCTACTGGCCGTATCTCCTCTGGCCGGCGAAGACCGAGCGCACCTCCGGCATGCTGGTGCCGAACATCGGCTACTCGAAGCGACGCGGGGAGTACCTCGGCCTCGCGTGGTACCAGGTGCTCGGTCCGAGCTACGACAACACCATCTACGTCGACGGCTACACCGAAGGCTTCTACGGCGCCGGCGACGAGTTCCGCTATCGCCCTTCGGAGTCGACCAAAGGCAACGCGCGCTTCTATTACTTCCACAACGAGGAGCTCCAGGACGACGCCTGGCGGCTCGACTGGAATCACGTCGCCGACAGGCTGCCGTTCGGCATGCGCGGAGTCGTCGACATCGAGCACTACAGCGACTTCGAGGTCTTTCGCGACTTCGAGCGCAGCGAGAGCCAGAACACGCGGCGCTACGTCTACTCGAACGCCTTCGTCTCCGGCAACTGGGGCGCCCACTCGCTCAACATCCTCGCCGACCGGCGCGAGACGTTCCTCGGCGACAACCAGGAGACCGTCCTCCAGAGCCAGTTGCCCGAGATCGCCTACCGCCTGCGCGAACGCAAACTCGGAGCGAGCCCGTTCTATCTCTCGCTCGGGGCCACCGCGAACTACCTCTCGGCCGAGCGTGCCGGCTCCTATAGCGCGGGGTACGGCCGGTTCGATCTGCAGCCCGAGGTGAAGCTGCCGCTGCGGCCGGCGCCCTGGCTTTCGGTCGCGGTGTCGGCCGGCGGGCGCGCGACCTGGTGGGGCGACAGCTACGCGACCTACGAGGTCGACCCCGCGACCGGCGTGGGCGAGCATCGCTGCGGCGACCAGACGGTCGGCGCCGACGAGATCTACTGCGGCGACACCCTGACCCGCGTCTATCCCTCCGGCAGCGTCGAGATGGTCGGACCGTCGTTCTCTCGCATCTTCGAGACCGGCGGCAAGAGCTTCTCCAAGTTCAAGCACGTCATCGAGCCGCGCTGGACCTACAGCTACCTGGGCGCCTTCGACGAGCAGGAACGCGTGGCGCAGTTCGACGAGATCGATCTCCTCTACCCCAGCAACATCGCCGAGCTCGCGCTGGTCAATCGCCTCCTCGCGCGTCCGGCGGACGAGGCCCAGGGGGGGGCGTTCGAGATCCTCTCCTTCGAGCTCTCGCAGGCCTACTCGTTCGACCAGACGCAGCCGCTGCAGCGGTCGCGAGACGGGCTCAGGACCGACCCGTCGAGCCCGCTGTTCGCCAAGCTCCGCTACAATCCGAGCCGGGCGTTCAGCCTGCAGGCGCAGGCGGCCTACAACACGCTCTTCACCGGGCTCGATTCCACCTCGCTCTCCGGCACGGCGAAGTTCACGCGCGGCAACGTCGGTCTCACCTGGTTCACCCGCTACGCATCGGAGAGCTACAACGACCCGACGCGCTCCGACACGATTTCGGATCAGATCCGGGTGAACTTCGGCGTCGATCTGCTGCCCTCCCGGCTGCGGCTCGACGGCCAGGTGAACTACGACGTCGAGAACGGCGAGATCCAGCAGCAGCGCTACTTCCTGAACTACCTGTCGCAGTGCTGGAGCGTGTCTCTCGAAGGACGCGAGTACACCCGCGGCCTGGTGGTCGATCGCGACTACCGCCTGTCGATCACCCTCAAGAACGTCGGCTCGTTCCTGGATATCTCCGGCGGCGCGTCGAGCGGCAACTGAGGGGCGAGGCCGGTCGATGCGGACCCTCGTCTTCGGCGGCACCGGTATCGTCGGCCGCGCGCTGGTCCGCGAGGGCCGCAGCCGCGGCTGGCCGGTGCTCGGACTCTCGCACGGCCAGGGCGATGTCACCGACCGCGCTCGCATCGACGAGATCTGCACGGCCTTCCGGCCGGCGCTGATCGTCAACTGCGCAGCGTTCACCCAGGTCGATCTCTGCGAAGCCGAGCCGGAACGGGCGCTGGCGGTCAACGGCACGGCGGTGGGCAATCTCGTGCGCGCCGCGGAGGCCTGCGGCGCACGCCTCGTCCATCTGTCCACCGACTACGTCTTCGACGGCCGCGCGACCGCGCCCTACGGCGAGGATCATCCGACCGCACCCCGCTCGAGCTACGGCCGCAGCAAGCTCGAGGGGGAGCGTCAGGCGCTGGCGAGCTCGCGCTCGCTGGTGATCCGCACGAGCTGGATCTTCGGCCCGGGCGGGGCGAACTTCGTCGATACGATCGCCGGCCGGATCCGCAGCGGGCAGAAGAGCTTCCGCGTCGTCGACGACCAGCTGGGAGCGCCCACCTGGGCCCCCTTTCTGGCCAGAGCCGTGTCCGATCTGGGAGAATGGGGCGCCACCGGGCTGGTGCACTATCAGAATCGACCGGCGGTTTCCTGGTTCGAGTTCGCGCGGGAGATCGCGCGGCGGCTCGACCCCGGGGTCGAGGTGACGCCGATCTCGACCGCGGAGGCGCCCCGCCCGGCGCCTCGCCCGGCGTTTTCGGTGCTGGCGGTGGATCGTTTCGAAAAACTGGCGGGGCGCGCCGTCGAGTCCTGGCACGAAGGGCTCGCGAGCCACCTCGGGGTCTAGACAAAGGAGCAGCTGAATGCAACGCGTACTGATCACTGGCATCACCGGCTTCGCGGGCTCGCACCTCGCCGAGCACTTTCTCGCCGATCGCCCGGGAGTCGAGGTCTTCGGCACGTATCGCTGGCGCAGCCGGCGCGAGAACATCGAGGCGATCGAGGGCAAGGTTCGTCTGCTGGAGTGCGATCTCTCCGACATG
This sequence comes from uncultured Thermoanaerobaculia bacterium, assembly GCA_964595975.1. GTDB lineage: Bacteria > Acidobacteriota > Thermoanaerobaculia > Multivoradales > JAGPDF01 > JAGPDF01. The sequence goes on from CAZQTL010000111.1 coordinate 7,845, forward strand.
ACCGCGGTCCGGAACGCGCTCGAGACCAGCCGGCCCGACGCCATCTACCACCTGGCGGCGCAGAGTTTCGTTCCGTCGTCGTGGGTGGCGCCCTTGCAGACGCTGACCGACAACATCACCGGGCAGACCAACATCTTCGAGGCGGTGCGCTCCCTGGGACTCGATCCCGCGATCCAGATCGCCTGCTCCTCGGAGGAGTACGGCCTGGTTCTCCCCAATGAGGTTCCGATCAAGGAGACCAATCCGCTGCGGCCGCTGTCGCCCTACGCGGTCTCCAAGGTCACGCAGGATTTCCTCGCCTACCAGTACTTCATGAGCTACGGCATCCGGGCGATCCGCACCCGCGGCTTCAATCACACCGGCCCGCGCCGCGGCGAGGTCTTCGTCACCTCGAACTTCGCCAAGCAGGTGGCGACGATCGAGGCCGGCAAGGCCGCGCCGGTCATCAAGGTCGGCAACCTCGACGCGGTGCGCGATTTCACCGACGTGCGCGACATGGTGCGCGGCTACGTCCTGGCGACCGAGAAGGGCAAGCCGGGCGAGGTCTACAACCTCGCGTCGGGCAGGGCGATCACCATCCGGGCGATGCTCGACAAGCTCATCGCGCTGGCGAAGGTCGAGGTGAAGGTCGAGACCGACCCGGCGAGGCTGCGTCCCTCGGACGTCGAAGTGCTGATCGGCGACTATTCGAAGTTCCACGCCGACACCGGCTGGGAACCGAAGATTCCGTTCGACCAGACGCTCGAGGACCTGCTCAACTACTGGCGCCAGCGCATCGCGCGGAAGTAGCGCGCTGTTGCCTCCCCAGACCCCGACGTCGTCCGGGACCCCGCCCATGTCGCTGCGCATCCTCGTCACCGGCGCCACCGGTTTCGTGGGGCGGCGACTGGCGGGCCGCCTGGCGGCGGCGGGGCACCGGGTCGGCGCCGTGGCGATCGACCAGCAGGAGCTCCCCTTCGCGGCCGAGCGTTTCGCGGTCGACATCCGGGATCCGGCGGCGCTGGCCGATACCGTCGTTCGCTTCGCCCCGGACCGCATCGTGCACCTGGCGGCGCTGTCGCACGTCGGCGAGTCGTGGCGGCGGATTCCGGAGTACTTCGCGATCAACGTCCTCGGCGTCGAGCACGTGCTGGCTGCGGCGCGCCGGTGCCCGGTACTGTTCATGTCGAGCGCCGAGGTCTACGGGCTGGTCCCCGACGACGCCCAGCCGATTTCCGAGCTGCGCCCGCTCTCGCCACGCAACCCGTACGCGCTCACCAAGGCGGCGGCCGAGCGCCTGGCGCTCGCCGCCGGCGCCACGGTCGTGCGCTCGTTCAACCTGATCGGCGCCGGCCAGGCTGCCAGCTTCGCGCTGCCGTCCTTCGCGGCGCAGCTCGCGGCGATCGAACGCGGCGCACCGCCGCAGCTTTCGGTCGGCAATCTCTCGGCGCGCCGCGATTTTCTGCACATCGAGGATGCGGTCGCGGCGCTCGCTCTGCTCGCCGAGACGCCGCAGCCTGGAACCGTGCTCAATCTGGCGAGCGGTGTCGACCATTCGATCGCCGAGCTGCTCGAGCGCCTGATCGCCCTGTCGGGTCTCGAGGTGCGCTGCGTCGAGGATCCGGACAAGTTGCGCCCGGTCGACGTGCCACGCCTCTGCGGCGACGCCTCGCGTCTGCGGGGGCTCGGCTGGCAACCGGAGCGCGGCGTCGAAGCGGCGCTCGGCGATCTCTTTGCCGAGGCGCGGGGGAGCCGTGGGGCGGCGGTCGCGCCGGCGGCCGGAGAGCCCGTGGCGTGAAGATCCTGGTCACCGGAGCCACCGGATTCCTGGGTCGCCGGACGGTCGCCGCGCTGGCCCCGCGCCACGATCTGCGGCTCCTCGTGCGGCCGCGTGCCTCGCGAGAGCGCTTTCCGGCGGGGGTCGAGTTCGCCGCCGGTGACGTCACCGACCGGGCGAGCCTCGCCTCCGCCGCCGCCGGCTGCGACGCCCTTCTCCATGCCGCGGCGCTGGTCAAGATCGACGCTCCGGCGGCCGAGTTCGACCGCGTCAACGTCGGCGGGCTGGAGAATGTCCTGGCGGTCGCCGCCGGCGCGAAGGTCCCCCGGGTGGTGTATGTCTCGAGCTTCATCGCGCTCGGTCCGACCGAGAGCGCCCCCGGGGGCGAGCTCGACGAACGCGCCGAGAGCGCGCCGCGCACCTGGATCAACGACTACCAGCGCACCAAGACGCTCTCCGACATGCGCGCCCGGCGCGCCATCGCGGAAGGCGCGCCGCTGTCGGTGATCTACCCCGGTGTGATCTACGGCCCCGGCGAGCTCACCGAAGGCAACATTCTCGTCCGCCACCTGCTCGATCTCGCGCACGGCCGCCTGCCGGCGCTGGTGGGCAGGGCCGAGCGGCGCTGGAACTACGTCTACGTCGACGACGTCGCCGCCGGCATCGTCGCCACCCTCGAGCAGGAGCCCACCGGCCGCCGCTACATGCTCGGCGGTGAGAACGTAACTCAGGGCGAGCTCTATCGGCTGGTCGCCGAGCTCGGTGGCATCCGCGTACCGCGATGGCGCATGCCGGACTTCGCGGCGACAGCCGGCGGCGCGGCGATGAAGTACTGGGCGCGTCTCACCGGCGGCGTGCCGCGGCTCACACCGGATCTGGTCGAGATCTATCGCCACGACTGGGCCTACGATTCGGCGACGGCGGCCGGCGAGCTCGGGTACCGCCCGCGGAGCCTGCGCTCCGGACTCGAGGCGACGCTGGCCTGGCTCAGGGAGACCGGTGCATGGCCGGTCTGACCCCGGGCGAGCTCGGCCGCAAGGCGGTGCACATGACGGTCGGCGGCTTCGCCTTCGCGGTGCGTCCGCTCGGCGCCCCTCTGGCCGCGGTGGCGGCGCTCGCCGCCGTCCTCTTCAACGCCTTTCTGCTGCCCCGCATCGGCGGCCGCGGTCTCTGGCGCGAAGGCGAGACGAAGAGTGGCTTCGCGCTCGGCATCGTGCTCTATCCGATCGCCGTGCTCCTCCTGATCCTCGTCTTCGCGCGCCATCTCGAAGTGGCCGCGGCGGCCTGGGGGATCCTCGCCTTCGGCGACGGCATGGCGTCCATCTTCGGCATGGCGATCGGCCGCGCGAAGCTGCCCTGGAACCCCGACAAGAGCTGGGCCGGGTCGGGCGCCTTCGTGCTCTTCGGCGGGCTGGCGGCGGCGATCCTCCTGCTGTGGTCCGCTCCCGGCCGCTACAGCGCCGCTTTCGCCATCGCCATCGCCTTCGGCGCCGCCCTCTTCGCGGCACTCCTCGAATCGCAGCCCCTGGGCCTCGACGACAATCTCGGGGTGCCCCTGGTGACCGGCGTGCTGCTCTTCTGTCTCACGCTGACCCAGGGAAACTGGGCGGTGGTGAGCTCGCCCGCCTTCACGAGAGGCCTGGCGATCGGCCTGGCGGTGAATCTCGTGCTCGCCCTGGCCGCCTACGCGACCGGGGGCGTGGGGCGGGCGGGTGCGGTGGTCGGAATTCTCCTCGGCACGACGATCTGGGCCTTCGGCGGCGCCGCCTCCTTCGCCCTGCTGTTCGCCTTCTTCGTGCTCGGTACCGCCGCGACCAAGCTCGGATATGCGCGCAAGGCGGCGGCCGGGATCGCTCAGGAGAAGGGCGGCCGGCGCGGGCCGGGCAACGCGCTGTCGAAGACCTCGATTCCGGCGCTGGCGGCGGTCTTCGCCGCCACCACGGACTTCCCGGTGCTGTTCGCGCTCGCTCTCGCCGGGGCCTTCGCCACCGCCGCCTTCGACACCGTCTCGTCCGAGGTCGGCAAAGCCTACGGGCGACGAACCTATCTGATCACCACGCTGCGCTCCGTGCCGCGCGGCACCGACGGCGCTGTCTCACTCGAAGGGACGGCGGCGGGAATGGGCGCCGGGCTCTTCCTCGGCGCCCTCGGCGCCGCCCTCGGGCTCTACCCGCCCGCGGGCATCTTCGCCGCAGTACTCGCCGCCTTCGTCGCCACGACGCTCGAGAGCGTCGTCGGCGCGACGCTCGAGAAGCGCGGCCTGCTCGACAACGAGGCGGTCAACTTCCTCAACAGCCTCACCGGCGCACTCCTCGCCGCCGGCGCCGGCGCCCTGCTGCTCTGAGCGCCCCGGCGCCGCGCGCAACTCCGCGCGTCGCCGGCCGTAAACAAGCCAGGACCGGAGATCCCATGACCCCCGACACGGCGGCGACGCCTTGGCAGCGTCTGGCACTTTGGGGGCCGGCAGTCGCCGTCTTCCTCCTGCACGCGGTTTTCGCCACCACCTACGGCATCTTTCGCGACGAGCTCTACTACCTCGCCTGCGCGGCGCGCCTCGACTGGGGATACGTCGATCACCCGCCGCTCATCGCCGCGATCACCGCGGTGTGGACCGCTCTCTGCGGCGACTCGCTGCGGGCGATCCGCCTGCTGGCGGCGCTGGCCGGCGCCGCGACGGTCGTGGTCTCGGGTTCGCTCGCGCGCAGACTGGGGGGCGGCGATTTCGCGGTCGGCCTGACGGGTTTCGCGGTCGGGCTGTCGCCGATCGTTCTCGGCCTGACCTCGGTCCTGTCGATGAACGTGTTCGATCTGCTCTTCTGGGCGCTCGCCTGCCGCATCGCCGCGACGCTCCTCGACGGCGGCGACGAGCGGCTCTGGCTGGCCTTCGGCGCCGTCGCCGGCCTCGGCTTGCTGAACAAGATCAGCATGCTCTTCCTCGGTTTCGGACTGGCCGTCGGTCTCGTCGCGACACGACGCTTCGAGCTCCTGCGCCGCCGCTATCTCTGGCTCGGTGGCGCGCTCGCGGGTCTCCTGTTCGCGCCCCACCTGGTCTGGCAGCAGCTCCACGGCTGGCCGACGCGCGAGTTCATGGCCAACGCCAGCCAGACGAAGAACGTCGCGCTCGCGCCGCTGGAGTTCCTCGCCAAGCAGGTCCTGCAGACCGGTCCCCTGCACGCCGTGGTCTGGATCGTCGGCCTCCTGGCGCTGCTCTTCGCGCTGCGCCTTCGTCCGTGGCGGCCGCTCGCTGTCGCCTATCTCGCCGTTCTCGCCGTGATGCTCTCGACCGCCGCGAAGCCCTACTACCTGGCGCCCGCCTATCCGATGCTGTGGGCCGCCGGCGCGGTGGCGATCGAGGGCTGGAGCCGGGGGCGGCGCGGCGGCCCGGCTCTGCGCCTCGCCACCGCCGGCTCGGTCGTGCTCTCGGGCCTCGCTCTCGCACCGCTCGCGCGCCCGATCCTGCCGATCGAGACGTACGTGCGCTACGCGCGGGCGCTGGGGGAGGCACCGGGAACCGACGAGCGCAAGACGCTCGGCCGCCTGAAGCAGTTCTATGCCGACATGCAGGAGTGGCGAGGCCTCGCCGAGGCCGTGGGGGAGGCGACGGCACGGCTCACGCAGAGCGAGCGCCAGAACGCCTGTGTCTTCGGGCAGAACTACGGCGA
>CAZQTL010000112.1:0-13189 GCA_964595975.1 uncultured Thermoanaerobaculia bacterium
GTCGAGCCGTAGAAGAACCAGTAGGCGCCGTTCAGGCTGCAGCCGTTGACGACCTTCACCAGCAGCTCGAGGATCTGCGGGTTGAAGAAGTAGAAGAAGCCGGAGTCCGGCGTGTAGGAGAGTGCGACACCCGGACCGCTGTGGGACTGGAAATCGGTCCAGTCGACGCGCACGCGGAAGCGGTTCGGCGTGCCCGAGCCGCCGGCGAGACAGAGCGTGTGGGAGTCGGGCACGCAGACGGACGGCGTGCAGTCGCTGTCGTGGATCGTCACTGTCGAGCTCGCCGGGCTGCCGAGCGAAGCGCCCCCGGTCGGCGACGACAGCGCCACGGTGAAGGTCTCGTCCGCCTCGGTGGCCGAATCGTTGACCAGGGTCACGGCGAGGCTCTTGTCGGAGCTGTCGCCGTTCGCCCAGGAGAGCGTGCCGCTCGCGCCCGCATAGTCCGCCGGAGAGGTCGCCGTGCCGTTGGCGGTGGCCCAGTGAACCGTGACGGCGCCGGTCGATCCGTTCACCCTGCGGACGGCGAGCGTCACCGACCCGGCGCTCTCGTCGACCGAGCTCGATCCGGCGGCGAAACGGATCTCGCCGGAGCCTCCGCCGCCCCCTTCGAGCGGCGGCGTGTTCTCGGCGAAGTACTCGTGACTGTCGGCGTTGGCGACCGCCGTCCCCGGCGACGAGGTCGCGAGGTTGCGGCAGGCGGTCTGGCCGTAGGCGTGATCGTCCGTTCCGGCGATGACGTTGAAGTGCGACATCTCGTGCACCAGTGTCCCGGCCTTCGAGTCGGAGCCGGTCGCCGGCGCCGACCAGAAGGCGTTGCAGACGTAGATCTCATACGGCGCGTCCGGGTAGACGTAGGCGAAATAGTCTTCGTTGCAGTCGCAATTGACGGCGACCGGCGCCGACTGGAAGGCGCTGCGGATCGCGTCGAAGTGATTCGAGACCGTGTTGAAGCGCGAGCCCTGGGCGGCGCCGAACCAGGTGGTGTAGCGCGCCCCGACGGTCGACCAGCTGCGGCTGTCGAGGTAGCTCTTGGCCCCGGTCGCATAGCCGAGGGCGTTCGTCACCGCGGTCGCGGCGGCGGTCGCCTGGCTGGCCGAGCAGTTGGGGGTGGTGAGCGAACCGCCGCCCACCGCCGCGGCGTCCGGAAGGGGGGGAACCATCCAGGCCGGACCGGAAGAGAAGGCCGAACCCTCGCGCCAGACCGCCAGTGCGTTCGACTCGACGACGTCGGAGAGCTCAGTGGCCGCGGCGGAAGCGCCGGCGCCCGCCCGGCCGCCAGCTCCGGCGCCGCCCAGCAGGTCGATGCGGAAGGTGACGACGTATTCGCCGCCGTCGCGCAGGTCGTAGTGCTTCGTGAGCTCGGTCGAGCCGCGCAGCGTGTCTCCCGGCGCGAGCGCCACGACGTCGCCCGGGCCGGGGGCGGCACGCTTGACCATGCGGCCGCGATACGCCACCGGCTCGCCGTCGCGCGTCACCGCGAAGAGGTTCGCCTCCAGGCGCTCGCCGGGGACCAGCCAGCGCGGCACGAAGACCGTCTGCGCCGAGCGATTGACCAGCGTCACCGAGGCGACGAGGTCGTCGTCGGCTCCGAGCCACTGCGAGCCGAGCTCGAGCTCGGCGGAGAGTCCCTCCGCCCGGACCGCGGCAGACGAGAGCATGGCGAGCACGACGATCCACAGAATCTTGCGCATGGCGTTCCTTCCCCGGGGGTCTGGTGCCGGACTCTATACCCAGGGAGTCCGGCGGGCGCTTCGCCGAGGCGATCCCGCAATAAGATGCGCTGCGAGGTGCCTCCCATGTCCGACACTGTCGCGGCCGATCTCGTTATCGGTCAGCGTTTTGCCGCGCTGCACAGACTGATCGGCAACACGCCGCTTCTCGCCATCGACTTCCTCTACAAGGGCCGCCCGCGGGTGATCTACGCCAAGCAGGAGTCGCTCAATTTCACCGGCAGCATCAAGGACCGCATGGCCCTGTTCATCGTCGAGAGCGCCTATCGCGACGGTGCGCTGCATCCCGGCGACCGCATCGCGGAAGCGACCAGCGGCAACACGGGGATCTCGTTCTCCGCGGTCGGGCGGGCGCTCGGCCATCCCGTCACGATCTTCATGCCCGACTGGATGAGCGCCGAGCGCATCTCGCTGATCGCCAGCTTCGGCGCCACGATCGTGCTGGTGAGTCGCGACCAGGGCGGATTCCTGGGCAGCATCCGGATGTCGGAGGCGCTCGCGGCCGACGATCCGTCCGTCTTCCTCCCCTGCCAGTTCTCGAACGACGCCAACGTCGCGGCGCACTACCGCACGACGGGGCCGGAGATCTGGTCGCAGCTGGCGCAGGGCGGACTCGCGCCCGACGCGTTCGTGGCCGGCGTCGGGACCGGCGGCACGGTGATGGGCGTGGGCAGGTTCCTGAAGCAACGCAGTCCCGCGATTCGCGTGCATCCGCTCGAACCCGCGGAATCGCCGACGCTGTCGACTGGGCACAAGGTCGGGCAGCATCGGATTCAGGGTGTCTCCGACGAGTTCATTCCGGCGATCGTGAAGCTGGACGAGCTCGACGCCGTCGTCAGCGCCCACGATGGCGATGCGATTCTCATGGCGCAAGCGCTGGCGCAGCGCGGCCTGGCCGTCGGCATCTCCTCCGGCGCGAACTTCCTCGGTGCGCTCCAGGTCCAGAACGAGCTCGGCGCCGACGCCACCGTCGTCACGGTGTTTTCCGACAGCAACAAGAAGTATCTGAGTACGGACCTGCTCCGCACGGAGCCGGTCAGGGACGGCTACCTGTCCACCGACGTCGAGCTCCTCGGCTTCCGCGCCCTGCCGCGCGTCTGCGCGATGTGCTTCGACCCGCCGTCGGCGTAGAGCGCCGGCGGCCGACGATCGCTTGCGCAGCGCTGCAGAGTCGCCTCCCGCCCCCAGGGTGACAGCCGATTTGCGTCGCGAAGTTGACTTGGCGATTCTTCAGTGTATAGTGTGCATATTGATATGCACTCTGAGCTCACCATCTCCCAGGCCGACCCGCGGCCGATGTACCTGCAGATCATCGAGCAGGTCCGCCGCCGCATCGCCGTCGGCGACTGGGGTCCGGGGCAGGAGATTCCGTCGATCCGCGTTCTCGCCGCCAGCCTGCGCGTCAGCGTAATCACCATCAAGCGCGCCTATCTCGAGCTCGAGCACGAAGGGGTCCTCACGACCCGCCAGGGCAAGGGGACCTTCGTCTCCGAGAACGTGCGGCTCCAGCAGAACCTCCGCGAGCTCGAGCTCGACGGCCACCTCGCCAAGGCGGCCGACGTCGGACGCGAGCTCGGCATGGGAACGAAAGCGCTCGAACAGCGCCTGCGCGAAGTCGTCCGCAAGAAGGAAGAGAACCGATGACACCTCCCGCGACTCCGGCGATCGAATTCCGCGGCGTCTCCAAGCGCTATCCGTTCTTCACGCTCGACGACCTCTCCTTCCGCCTCGAGCCCGGCCAGATCATGGGCTTCGTCGGCCCCAATGGCGCCGGCAAGAGCACTACCCTCCGCATCCTCATGGCCCTCGTCCGCCAGGACTCCGGCGAGGTCGAGGTGCTCGGTTTCCGCATGCCCGACGAACAGGTGGAAGCCAAGTGGAACGTCGGCTACGTCTCCGAAGAGATGAGACTGTTCGGCGGCGCGACGCTCGACTGGCACATGGGCTTCGTGCGCTCGATTTTTCCCGGCGGCTGGGACGATCGCTACGCCGACCGGCTGCTGCGACGCTTCCACCTCCATCGCGAGCAGAGAGTCAAAGGGATGTCGCGCGGCGAGAAGGTCAAGGCAGCACTGCTGCTCGCCCTGGCGCGCAAGCCGCGCCTGCTGGTGCTCGACGAACCGACCGCCGGCCTCGACCCCGTGGCGCGGCAGGAGGTCATCGGCGAGCTCATGGAGATACTCAAGGACGAGGAACGCTCGATCCTCTTCTCGTCGAACAACACACTCGACGTCGAGCAGATCTCCGACCAGATCACCTTCCTCGATCGCGGACGGATCGTCGAATCCGGCGACAAAGAAGCGTTCCTCGAGCGCTGGCGGCGGCTTAGCCTTGAACTGCCGGAGGCCGTCGCGCTCCCCGAACTGCCGGGAGTCGTCGACGTCGCACGGAGCGGGAACATCGCGGTCGTCACGGCGCGCTCCTTCGACGACGACCTGCCCGCGGCGTACCGGCGGGCCGGAGCCGTCGTGCGCGAGGTGCAGCGGATGACGCTCGAGGAGATCTTCGTCGCCACCGTCATGCACAACCGAAAGGAGAGCGGCGAATGACCGGCTCGCAGCCGTCACGACCTTCCCTCGTCGGCCGCCTGGTCGCCAAGGATCTCTACTTCTACCGCTGGCTGATCGTCGGCACGCTACTGGCCGGTGTCGCGTCGCTCGCCGCCTCGCGCTTCGAGGACGGCGACGGCGTCTCCACCGGACCCAATCTCGGCATCCTGCTCTTCATGACCACGGTCATCGCCTTCGGCGTCTCCCTGCCGATGATCCTGCTCAAGGAGCACCAGACCAGGACGTCCCTCTTCGTGCTCAGCCTGCCGGTATCGCCGGCGCAGTACTCGTTCGCGAAAGTAGCGGCGGCGCTGATCGCCTTCCTGGTGCCGTGGCTCGGTCTCACCGCGGGCGTCGTCGTCCTCACCGCGGCCTCCGCGGCGCCCGATGGACCGATCCCATTCTTCGTCGCGATGATGACCTTCTTCCTCGGCAACTTCTGCGTGCTCACCGCCCTTACCGTGATCACGATGTCCGAGCTCGCGGCGATCGCCGGCATCCTCGTCACCAACGTCTCGGTGACCGTCTTCCTGGTCGTGATCGGCCGGCTGCCCGGCATCGCCGAGCATCGCGAAGGCGACATGGCGGTCTGGAGCCCCGAGATTCTCACCGTCCTGGCCGCGGAACTCGCCGTCATCCTGCTCTCGCTCGCCCTCGCCTTCTACCTCCCGTCGCGAAGACGGGACTTCGCTTGAGGCACGTTCCATGAACGCAACCGCCCTACCGACACCCTCCGACCGCCTGCACGGGCTCGACGCCGCGCGCGCCGGCGCGCTGCTGCTCGGCATCGTGCTCCACGCCACGATGTCGTTCTTCTTCGTCATCCCGGCGCAAGACGTCTCGCAGAGCACGGCACTCGCGGTGACGTTCTACGTCATCCACAGCTTCCGGATGAGCCTGTTCTTCCTCATCGCCGGCTTCTTCGCCCGCCTGCTCTTCCATCGCCGCGGCGCGCGCGGCTTCCTCAAAGACCGCGCGAAACGGATCCTCGTGCCGCTCACCGCCGGCTGGCTGCTTCTCGCTCCGCCGACGATCGCGGCGGTGATCTGGGGGCTCACGCGGACTTTCCCTGAAGCCGCGGCGAATGGCGACCCGTCGGCGCTCGCGCCCCAGGGCTTCCCCCTCGTGCATCTCTGGTTTCTCTACTACCTTGCGATCTTCTACGTTCTGGCGATCGTGCTTCAGTCTGGCATGGCCGCTCTGGACAAAGGCGAGAGGATTCGAACCAGGGTGGACCGGTGGGTCGGCGGTGCGGTTGTGACGTGGTTGGCGCCGCTGGTACTCGCGGCGCCGACGGCGGCTGTCCTCTATTTCAAGTCGGACTGGGCGGTCTGGTTCGGGATTCCGACGCCGGATACCGGGCTCATGCCGCAGCTTCCGGCGCTCGTCGCCTACGGCACGGCGTTCGCGCTCGGGTGGGTGCTTCACCGGCGCGTCGACCGCCTCGACACGATCGCACGGCAGTGGCTGGTCAATCTCGGGCTGGGAGTGGCGTTGACCGCTACCTGCCTGTGGATCGCCGGCTCGACGCCGAGCCTCGCTGCGGCGACGGTGATCCAAGGCGGCGCGACGATGCGGCTGATCTACGCCGCCGCCTACGTTCTGTCGATCTGGACGTGGACGTTCGGCCTGCTGGGAGCGGCGTTGCGCTTCTTCTCCGAAGAGAGTGCGATCCGCCGCTACTTCTCGGACGCTTCCTACTGGTTCTACCTCGTCCACCCGCCGATCGTTTTCGGGTTGCAGGTGTTGCTGATGCAGGTGCCGCTCCACTGGTCGATCAAGTTCCCGGTGATCCTGGCTGTGACGATGGGTGTGCTCCTCGCGAGCTACCACTACCTCGTGCGGCCCACCGCTCTGGGCGAGATCCTGAACGGCCGAAGGGTCCCAGGACGATCGTCGAAGGCCGCCGCAGGCAACGCCGAGCCCCCCCTTGTCAGCGGCCTTCGCGCCGCGCCGCTCGGAGACGCTGGAATCCGCTTCCAACCCGACGCCGCACCCGAACCGCTCGCCGAGCTCGTGAACGTGACGAAGAGATACGGCAAGACCGTCGCGCTCGACGGTCTGAGCCTCGCGGTGCGCCCTGGCGAGCTCCTCGCCATGCTCGGACCGAACGGCGCCGGCAAGTCGACGGCGATCGGACTCTGGCTCGGCACGCTGCAACCAGACGAGGGAACGGCGCGCGTGATGGGTGCCTCGCCGCTCGACTCGAACAGCCGCCTCGGCGTCGGCGTGATGATGCAGGAGGTGTCGCTCACGCCGATGCTCACCGCGAGCGAGCATGTCGCCCTCACGACGAGCTACTACAGCGCTCCCCTGCCGGTGGCAGAGACGCTCGAGCTCACCGGTACCAGCGCGCTCGCCACGCGGCGCTACGGCAAGCTCTCGGCGGGCCAGAAGCGGCAGGTGCAGTTCGCCACCGCGGTCTGCGGCAGGCCGCGGCTCCTCTTTCTCGACGAGCCGACGGTCGGGCTCGATCTCCAGGCGCGTGAAGCGATCTGGAAGGCGATCGCGAGATTGCGCGACGACGGCTGTTCGATCGTACTCACGACCCACTACCTCGAAGAGGCCGAGGCACTTGCAGATCGCGTCGTGGTGCTGGCGAAGGGCCGGCTCGTCGCCGAAGGCAGCGTCGACGAGATGCGCGCCCTCGTGACACGCAAGCGGATTCGCTGCTCCTCGACCGTCGACATCGGCGAGATGAAGAGCTGGCCGGGCGTAGTCGACGTCACCCGCGAAGCCGGTCTCCTCCACGTCACGGCGTCCGACGCCGAAACGGTCGTGCGCCGGCTGCTCGCGGCGGATCCCGACCTGCGACAGCTCGAAGTTCAGCAGGCCAGCCTCGCCGAAGCGTTCACCGAGATCACCCAGGAGGCTGCATGAACTCCCCGACGCTGTCCTCTGCCCGCGAGCCCTTGCCGCTCGCACGGCTCCTGGGCGCCTACGTTCAGGAAGCGAAGTTCGAGACGCTCGCCGCGCTGCGCACGCCGGGGTTCGCGCTGCCGTTCATCGCTGTGCCGGTGGCGATCTACTTTCTCTTCGGCGTGGTGATCGTCGGCGGCGCGGGAGAGAGCAGCGAGTTCGGCCCTGGCCTCGCGAACTATCTGTTCGCGGGCTTCGCGGTGCTCGCCGCGGCGATGCCGGGAATCTTCACCGGCGTGACCGTCGCGACCGAGCGCGAAGGGAACCTGCTGAAGCTCAAGCGCGCGCTGCCGCTGCCGCCCGGAGCGACGATCGCCGCCAAGATCGTCATGGCAACAGGGGTCGCCGCGATCGCCGTGACCCTCGTGACCGCTGCGGCGCTCTTCGCCGACAAGATCACCCTCTCGCCCGGGCAGGTGATGATCATCTGGGCGGTGCTGATCGTCGGCACCATCCCGTTCTGCGCCATCGGGCTTCTCCTCGGCACGTTCGGTTCCGCCTCCGCGGCCCCGGCCTGGGGCAACCTCGTCTTCCTGCCGATGATGTGGCTCTCGGGTCTCTTCATCCCGCTGCCCGAGTCGCTGAAGAAATGGGTGATCGTCTGGCCGACGTTTCACCTCGACCAGCTCGCCCTCGGTCTCGCCGGCGTCGAGCAGTTCACCTTCATCCCGCCGGCGATGGCCGCGGCCGTCCTCACCGGCGTCACGGTGGTCTGCGGCGGTCTCGCTGTCCGCCGCCTGGCGCGCGTGGGCTAGCCTGACCTTCTTGCCGGTGCCGGATCGGTTCGAGGCCGACGCCCGATGGCGGTCACTCCCGCCTTGGGTGTTCGACTTCCCAGCACCTCTTCAGTCTCGCCGCCGGCTCACGCGAGGCCTGCACTTCCGCCGCGCCGTGACGCTGACGGGCCAAGGGCAGGACTGGCTAAGGAACTCGACGTCGCCGTTCGATGCGAACTGGCCGAGCGGCACGAGAACCGTCTGAATCGAGCGATTGTCCAGCGTCACCGCGGCAACGAGGTCATCGTCTGCGCCGAGCCACTTCGAGCCGGGCTCGAGCTCGGCGACAACTCCTTCCGCGCGAGCGGGGGCGGCGCAGAGCGCGACGATCAGGACGATCCGCAGAGCCTAGCGCGTGGCGTTCCTTCCCCGGGGACTCGCCCGGGACTCCACACCCAGGCGATTCGATGCAACCCTTCCGTCCCCGCCTGCGTCTAGGTGTGCAGGGGGCGTGATCCCGCGCCCGCCGTCGGACGGAGGGGCGCTTGCCGGAGCTCGACAACCTGCTCGAACGCTGTCGCCAGGGCGACGACCTCGCCTGGGAGTCGCTCGTGCGGCAGGTTCAGGGGCGCGTCTTCGGCGTCGCGCTGCACTTCCTGCGCGACCGCGAGGAGGCCCGCGACGCCGCGCAGGAGATCTTCCTGCGCGTCTACACCCGCCTCGACAGCCTTGCCGACGGCCAGGCCTTTCTCCCCTGGCTGCTGCGTCTCGCCCGCAACTGCTGCATCGACCGCCTGCGCCGCCTCGAGGTGCGCACCCCGGCCTTCGCCGTGACACTCGAAGACGCCGGCGAGATCTCCTCGCTCGAGCCGTCGCCGGAAGAGGCCGCCCTCAGCGGCGCGCGCGAGGTCCTGCTCTATCGCGCGCTCGGCGAGCTCTCCGAGAAGAACCGCGAGATCCTCCTCCTCCGCGACACCCAGGAGCTGAAGCTCGAGGAGATCGCCGAACGCCTCTCGCTCCCGCTGGGCACCGTCAAGTCGCGCGCCCACCGCGCGCGCATCGAGCTCGCCCTGGCGATCCGCACCCTCGACCCGTCGTTCGGGAGGTCCGCATGAACTGTCGCGAGCTGGAACGTCGCCTCGAAGTCGTCGCCGCGGGGGCCCTGTCCCTGGCGGAGGAACCTGCTTACGCGGAGCACCTTGCGGGCTGCGCTGCCTGCCGCGAGCTCCTGGAGCTCGCCCGCCTGGCCGAGGTGGAGCCGGATCCGGCTTTCGTGACCGACGTGCTGCGGACCACGCTGCCGTTCGACGTCCAGATCCGCCGCTGGTGGGACGCCCTCTGGCCGCAGCTCTGGCATCGGCCGCGCTTCGCCTCCGAAGCCGCCTACGCCGGTCTCGTCGTCCTGACGCTGGTCTTCGCCACCCCGGGCTCGCCGCTCGCGGCCGTGCCGGCCGAAGCGCTGGAGATGGCCCAGGAGCCCGAGCTGCCGCGACTCGAGCTGCCCGCGGTCGGCCTGGCGCCGCGCCTCGCCGAAGCCGGGCGCTCGCTCGGCGCTTCGCCCGCCGCGCGCACCGCGACCCGGTGGGGTGCAGAGGTGCGCGCGACGGCGCGCGACGCCGCGCAGCTGGCGATCGAAATCCGCACCCGCGTGGGAACCTTCTGGGACGAGGCTGCGTCCTTGCTGGAGACGGGGCACGAATCGCCCCCGACGACACCCGAGACCGTCAAGGAGAAGTCATGAGCGAAGCCGTCGCGAGTTTCCCGCCGCAGACCGTCCCGTCCGCGCCCCCCATTCCTTCCGCGCCGGCGCCGCAACCGCCGGGACCCTACGTCTCGATTCTCGACTCGCGCCGCAAGTCGCCCGCCCTCGCCTGCTTCCTCTCCGTCATGCCCGGGCTCGGCCAGGTCTACGTCGGCTACTACCAGCGCGGCTTCGTCCACGCCGCCGTGGTCGCGACGCTGATCACGCTGCTCTCCAACCGTCTCGAGGAGCTGACGCCGCTGCTGGCGCTCTTCCTCACCTTCTTCTGGCTCTACAACATCATCGACGCCGGGCGCCGCGCGGCGCTCTACAACGAGCTGCTCGCCGGCCGCACCGGCATCCAGCTGCCGGCCGACCTCATGCTCCCCGGTCTCGGGGGCTCCATGGTCGGCGGAGCGGTCGTCGTCCTGGTGGGACTCCTTCTCCTCGGGCACACCGCCTTCGGCATGTCGCTCTCGTGGCTCAAGGAGTGGTGGCCGGTCGGCGTGATCCTCTTCGGCGGCTATCTCTTCGCCAAAGCGCGCATCGACCGCACGAACCGCGAGGCAGCGGAGCTGACCTAGGGGATGCCGGCGCTCCCCAGCGGCGACGCGCGCACGGTGCGACGAGCGCCGGGCGCGTGAAGCTCGCCTACCGCCTCGCCTACGCGCTCGGCTTCGTTCCCTGGGAGCGCGTGGCGACCTACCCGCCGGCGGTGCGGCAGATCGCGCTCCTCCTCGCGGCCGAGGAGCACGGGCGGGACCGGCCCTTCGGTCGCGCGCTCGAGCTCGGCTGCGGCCGCGGCCACGGATCGATCGTCCTGGCGCGGCGCGGCTGGCAGGTCACCGGCATCGACTTCGTCGGCAGCGCGCTGCGGGCGGCGCGCCGCGCGGCGCGGGCGGCGAACGTCGAGATCGACTTTCGCCAGGCCGACCTCGAGCGTCTCGCCGGCGCCGACCTCGGCACCCCTTTCCGCCTGTTCTGGGACTTCGGCGTCCTCCACGGCATGCGCCAGGCCGCCCGAATCGAGATCGCACGCCAGCTCACCGCGCGCGCCGCTCCCGGCGCCGCAGCTCTGCTCTTCGCCTGGCCCCCCGGCCGCCGCGGCCCGCTGCCGCGCGGGATGAGCCGGGAGGAGATCGAGTCCGCGTTTCACGGCTGGCGAGTCACCGGCGTGCAGCCGTTCGCGGCGACCGGCCTGCCGCGGCCGTTCCTCGCGGTCGAGCCGCAGGTCTACCGGCTGCAGCTCTCGGCGGCGGCGCCCGCCGGGTAAATCGCCGGCGGCGATACGGCCGCCACGGCGAGAGCAGCGCCGGCAAGCGCGGTTGTGCCCGCTCCGCATCTGTGAAAGGTTCGACGTGCCATGGGACGGATCGTCGCTTTCGCTTCGGCTCTCGCGAGCGCCTTCTTCGTCTTCTACACTGCACGGTTGCTGGTCGTCACGGGCTTCCTGCAGCACACCCGCGCCGGCGGCCAGGGGGCTTACGTCGGCGCCGTGGTGTTCCCCCTGCTCGCGCTCGGCTTCGGCTGGCTCGCCCGGCGGGCCTGGCGCCGGGACTGAGGCGGCGGCTGCCGCTGCCGCCTCAGCGAACATCACCGGGCCGCGGGGATCCAGGTGCCAGCCGATTCGGTACCGCGCAGTCTGGACCGGTTCAGTCGGCGATGCTCTCGCGAGTGACGTTGACGAAGCGCTTGCCGTCGAGGCGATACAGCCCGCCGGAGGTGCCGACCCACAGCGTTCCGGCTCGATCTTCCAGGAGGCTCTGAATGTGCCGGCTGGCGAGGCCGTCCGTCTCCGCGACTCGGGCGAAGGACTTGCCATCGAAGCGAGTCAGCCCGTCGCCGGCGGTTCCCAGCCAGAGGTTCCCGGCGCGATCCTCGAGCATCGACCAGACGAACGGCCCGCTCAGGCCGTCCTGCACCCCGAAGGTCCGGAACGACGTTCCGTCGTACCGGCTCACGCCGCCTCTGCGCGTTCCGAACCAGATCTTCCCCGCCCGGTCCTCGAGCATCGAGTGCACGAAGTCGTCCGCCAGCCCTTCGCCGGCGGCGAAGCGGGTGACGGTCTGGCCATCGAAACGGTAGACGCCGCCACCGTTGGAGCCGAACCAGAGATTCCCGGCCCGGTCCTCGAGCAGGCTCCAGATCAGCGACGGCCCGTGCACGCCGAGTGAGAAGTCGCGAGCCGTCGCCGGCGGGAGCGGGAAGGCCGACAGCCGGCCGCCGTCGAGTCGCGAGACGCCGCCAACCGTCGCGATCCAGATCGTGCCGGACCGGTCCTCAAGCAGACTCCAGACATCGTCGTGTGTGAGGCCCTCGGCGACCGTCCAGTTGGAGAACTTCGTTCCGTCGAAGCGCGAGAGGCCGCCGGAGGTGGCGAACCAGAGCGTGCCCTTCCTGTCCTGCAGGATGTCGCGCACACTCGGCCCCCCCAGACCGGCGCTCACGGAGTAGCAGGCCAGCGCCTTCCCGTCGTAGCGGCAGACGCCGTCGTCCTGGGTCCCGAACCAGAGGCTCCCCGAGCGGTCCTGCAGCATCGTGCGGATGTACTGGCTGACCTGCGTGCGGACCGGAGGCGAGAACCCCACGTCCGTCCAACCCGGATCGGCGGCCGGCTGCTGGACCGCGACGACGCCGTCGGTGTCCGCCCAGCCCGGCGGGGGCGCCAAGTCGAAGGCGCCGCAGGCGATGGCCAACACCTGCAGGAACGTCCCTCCTGTCGACCGCTTGCGCATGCAGAGCCCCCGTCTCGCGGACTGCCCGAGGAGTCTACCGGCGTGGCGGCCAGACGCCGATCACTCCTCCTTCGCCGGCGCCGGAGGGAGGTGCGCCGCCATCTTCCTCGCCTGCTCAGCGAAGTAGGCGCGGTCGGGATGGTCCTGCGCCGCCGCGAGGCGCTCCGCGCGCGCGGCGGCTGCGGCCGCCTCGGGCCAGCGCTCCGCCTTGGCGTAGCCGTCGGCCAGGCCGTCGTAGGCCGCCGCGGAGTTGGGGTTGCCCTCGACGTTGCGCTGGAAGAGCGCCAGGGCCTCGTCCGTCCGCCCCTGCCCGAGCGCGGCGTAGGCCAGATCGTTGACCACCGACTCCGGCACCGGCAGCGTCCAGCCGACGGTCTTCGACACCTTCTGGAAATGCTCCTCGGCGAAGGCGAAACCCTTCTCCAGCAGATCGTCGTGCAGGCGGTAGCCGGCGTAGAGGTGCCGCAGCCCGTCGATCTCGCCGACCAGCGGCAGGCTGACGTGCGTCTCGTCGGGAAAGGCCTGGCTCGACCAGCGGAAGCCGCGCGGCGACTTCGTCGCCAGCGTCTCGACCAGCCGCTCGTAGTCGGCGAGCGCGCGACCGGCGTCGTCGGAGCGGGCGACGTAGAGGAAGTTCGCCAGCTCCGGCGTCGCCGCGAACGCCGCCTCGAGCGAGCGCTGCGGGAGATTCCCGTCCCAATCGAGGCTCGGGGAGAGGGCGATGTAGCCGTGGAAGAGCGCCGGCTCGGCGGTGAGGCCATAGAGCACGAACTGGCCGCTCGCGGAGTGGCCGGAGAGG
>CAZQTL010000113.1:0-13063 GCA_964595975.1 uncultured Thermoanaerobaculia bacterium
GCCGCCCAGTCTGCGCCGGCGGCCCCGGCGCCACGCCCGGAAGTCGCACCTCAGCCTGCAGCCCCGGCCCCGCCGCCGGCGGTGGCGAGCTCTCCGCCGCCGACCCTGGCCGCCGAGCTCTCGGCCGAGCCGTGGCACGCCGGCCTGCACGAGGGCGGACCGCTCGACGACGAGCTCCCCGAGATCGTCATTCCGATCGCCCGACCGCCGAAGTCGCCCGCTCCGCCGGCGCCCGCCAAGGCAGCTCCGCCGACGGCCCCGCCGCCGGCGAAATCGACGATCACGCCCGAACGGATCGCCGCCGACGAGAGCTTGTCGTGGCTCGATCAGGCCGTGGCGTCGCCGGTCGCGCCCGGCGCCACAGACGGGGAGAAGCTCTTCGACGACGAGGAGGGCTTCTTCGACCTCGCCGCCGAGCTCGAACAGGAGCTGTCGAAGGAGGACCTGCTCACCGGCAAGGATCTGATGCCGACGCCGCAGGAGCAGTCGCTCGAGGAGATCGTCGAGGGCTTCAAGCGCGGCGTCTCGGAGAGCCTCTCGGCGGAGGACTACGATACCCACTACAACCTCGGCATCGCCTATCGCGAGATGGGACTCCTGGACGAGGCGATCGGCGAGTTCCAGCTCGCTTCGAAGGAGCCCCGCTACCTCGTCGACTGCGCCTCGCTCCTCGGCGGCTGCTTCCTCGAGAAAGGCCTCCCCGAGCTCGCGATCAAGTGGTACCAGCGCGGGCTGGAGATTCCGAACCTGCCGGAAGAGGCCTTCCTGGGGATGCTCTACGACCTCGGCAACGTCTACGTCTTCCAGGGCGATCTCGACAAGGCGCGCAAGACCTTCGTCGAGATCTACGGCGTCAACTCGAACTACCGCGACGTCGTGGCGAAGCTGGCAGAGCTCGACCGGGCGCGCTGAACGCGCCCTCCTTCATTCTGCGGCGCCGGTTGCCGCGTCCGTACTCCGCAGTCAGGGCCGTCATCAGCGCCGGAAGCTTGCGATAGAGCCGCTTCGGCTTGCGCTTCTTCGCCTTGGCAAGGGCGTAGGCGGTGAGCAAGGGCAGGCCGATGGTCGCGTCGGTGTAGCAGACCACCGCGTCGGGGAGCTTGTCGGGGTCCACCTTGCCCCACGAGACCGCCTCTCCGGGCGTGGCGCCCGAGAGCCCTCCGGTGTCGGGGCGCGCGTCGGTCACCTGCAGGAAGTAGTCGTGGCCGGCCTCGGACAGGCCGAGCACCTCCTGGATCTGCGGCTCGGTCTGCAGCATGAAGTTCTTCGGGCTCCCGCCGCCGACGATCCAGCAGGCGCTCTTGCCGCCGGTGGCCTTCGCGTCCCAGACGATCGCCGCCGAGAGGTTGACGTCGGCCGAGACGTCGAAGGCGAGCTTCGAGCCTTCGAGCGCCAGCGCCGCGACGTTCATGCCGATCGAGCTGTCGCCCGGCGAGGAGGTGAAGATCGGTACCTCGTAGCGGTAGGCCGCGGCGAGGAGCGACGTGCCGGTGATCCCCAGATGGTCCTCGACCGCGGCGACGTAGCGTCCGACGCGGTAGTGGAACTCGGGCGTCGACATCGGCTTGTCGAACTCCGGCAGACGCATCACCTGCCGGAAGAACCGGTCGGTGTCGAGGAGCACCGTGTAGTCGAAGACGATGTCGTAGATGCGCACCACACCGGCGGCGCGCAGGGCGACGTCGTCGGCGTGCGGACTCCCGCGATGGAGCTTCAGTCCGATCGCGTGGTGGGTGTCGTGGTAGAGATTGGCGCCGGTCGAGATCATCCAGTCGATGAATCCGGCCTCGATGAGCGGCACGAGACAGGACTTGCCGTAGCCGGCGGGCGTGAGCGCGCCGGTGAGGCTCATGCCGACCGTCGAGTCCCGGGCCAGCATCTTGCCGGCGAGAAGGTGGCAACCCTCGCGCAGGCGAGCACCGTTGTACGAGGTGAAAGCCTGGTCGATCGCCTGCCAGACCGTCTCCTGGCCGGTAAGGGCCTTCGGGTCGATGCGCTTGCCGGCGAGATAGCCGGACTTCCGGGCGGAGTGCTTCATCGTTGGGTCGCTCCTTGGACGGGTTCGCTCGCCGGTCGCGCGGCGTTTCCCCGGAGTCTAGCAGCGGCTCTCCGGTAGAATCGACGGCGGAGGTTTCATGAAGACCATCACACTGCTCGCCGGCGACGGCATCGGCCCCGAAGTCAGCGCCGCGACCCTGCGGGTGATCGCGGCCGCCGGGGCGAAGTTCGAATGGGAATCCCACCTCGCCGGTCAGGCGGCGCTCGAGAAGCACGGCAATCCGCTGCCGCAGGAGGTGCTGGACTCGATCGTCCGCAACGGCGTCGGGCTCAAGGGACCGGTCACCACGCCGATCGGCACCGGCTTCACCTCGGTCAACGTCCAGCTGCGCATCGCGCTCGATCTCTACGCCAGCATCCGGCCGTCGAAGAACATGCCGAGCGTCAAGAGCCGGTACGACGGGGTGGACCTGATCGTCGTGCGCGAAAACACCGAGGACCTCTACAGCGGCCTCGAGCACATCGTCGTGCCCGGCGTCGTCGAGAGCCTGAAGATCATCACCAAGCGCGCCTCGACGCGCATCGCCGTCTTCGCCTTCGAGCACGCCCGCAAGCACGGGCGCAAGCGGGTCACCGCGGTGCACAAGGCCAACATCATGAAGCTCTCGGACGGCCTCTTCCTCGACTGCTTCCGCGACGTCGCGAGCGGCTATCCCGACATCGTCGCCGACGACCGCATCGTCGACAACACCTGCATGCAGCTGGTCACCCGGCCGGAGCAGTTCGACGTGCTCCTGCTCGAGAACCTCTACGGCGACATCGTCTCCGACCTCTGCGCCGGACTGGTCGGCGGCCTGGGCGTCGTGCCGGGCGCCAATTTCGGCGAGAAGGGGGCAGTCTTCGAAGCGGTGCACGGCAGCGCCCCGGACATCGCCGGAAAGAACCTCGCCAACCCGCTGGCGCTCATCCAGAGCGGCGTGATGATGCTCCGCCACCTGCTGGAGAACGCCGCCGCCGACCGCATCGAGCGCGCCGTGCACAAGGTCCTGTCGCAGACCGGCATCCGCACGCGCGACCTCGGGGGCACGGCCACGACCAGCGAGTTCACCGACGCCATCGTGCGCGAGATCGAGGCGGGTAGCTGAGCGACTCTCTCTTCGACGATCCTGGTGCGCCGCTGCCGCCGCGCGGCGGCGAGACCGGCGCGTCGTCGTCGGCGCCGCTCGCGGAGCGTATGCGGCCGCGGACGCTCGACGAGGTGGCGGGGCACGCCGAGCTCCTCGGCCCCAAGGGCTTCCTGCGCCGGGCGATCGCCGAGGACCGCGTGCCCTCGCTCATCTTCTGGGGCCCGCCCGGCTGCGGCAAGACGACGCTCGCGCGGCTCATCGCCGAGACGACGAAGAGCCGTTTCGTGCCGTTCTCGGCGGTGACCTCGGGGATCAAGGAGATCAAGGAGGTGATGGGGGATGCGGTCAAGCTGCGCACCGCCACCGGCCGCCGCACGATCCTCTTCGTCGACGAGATCCACCGTTTCAACCGCGCGCAGCAGGACGCCTTCCTGCCCTACGTCGAGCGCGGCGACATCGTGCTGGTCGGCGCGACGACCGAGAACCCCTCGTTCGAGCTCAACGCGGCGCTGCTGTCGCGCTGCAAAGTTGTGATGCTGCAGGCTCTCGGGCCGGAGGACCTGGCGGCGCTGCTGCGCCGCGCCCTCGCTCTGCCGGAGCGCGGACTCGGCGAGAGCGGTCTGGCGATCGGCGACGAGGCCCTCGGCGCGATCGTGCAGCTGGCCAACGGCGACGGCCGGAGGGCGCTGGGACTGCTCGAGCTCGCGGTTTCGGAGGCCGCCGCCGCGGGGCTCGCCGAGGTGACGGTCGAGGGGGTGGCGCGCCTGGCGCAGCGCAAGGTCCTGCTCTACGACAAGGCCGGCGAAGAGCATTTCAACCTGATCTCGGCGCTCCACAAGTCGCTGCGCGAGAGCGACCCGGACGCCGCCCTCTACTGGCTCGGCCGCATGCTCGCGGCGGGAGAGGATCCGAACTACCTGGCGCGGAGGCTGGTGCGCTTCGCCAGTGAAGACATCGGTCTCGCCGACCCGCAGGCACTGCCGCAGGCGCTCGCCGGCTGGCAGTCGTACGAGCGCCTCGGCTCGCCGGAAGGGGAGGTCGCGCTCGCCCAGGTGACGATCTACCTCGCGCTGGCGCCGAAGAGCGTCGCGGTCTACCGCGCCTACGGCGAGGTGAAGCGGACCATCGAGGAGCGCCCGGCCGAGCCGGTGCCGCTCGCCCTGCGCAACGCGCCGACGAAGCTCATGAAGGGGCTCGGCTACGGCCGTGACTACGTCTACGCCCCGGACACCGAGGAGGGCGTCGCCGGCCTCGACTGTCTTCCCGACGCGCTCGCCGGGACGAGCTTCTACCGGCCGACGGAGAAGGGTTTCGAGGCCAGGCTCGCCGAGCGCCTGGCCGAGTTCGCGCGCCGTCGCCAGGCCGCCCGCGGCGGCGCGCGCTAGCCGGTCTCGGCGCCTGGGCTAGACTCCTCCCCTTTACTGGACAACCCCCTGCGGGGGAGGAACAACCCCCTGCGGGGGAGGAACGATCCCCACCGGGGGAGGAGATTCGCGATGAAGAAGTGGCTGCGTGTCCACCGCTACCTGGGCGCCTTCTGCGCGCCGATGCTGATCCTGTTCGCGGTCTCCGGTTCGTGGCAGATGCTGAACTTCCACAAGGCGAAGAAGGACGGTTCCTACAAGCCGCCGGCGGCGGTGAAGTTCGCCTCCGACCTGCACATGGCCGAGGACCTCGAGGGGCCGCAGAAGTGGGCCTTCCGGGGTGTCCTCTGGCTCGTGGCCGCGAGCCTGGTGACGAGCTCGGCGATCGGCCTCGCGATGGCCTTCCGGCTCGAGCCGGCGAAGGGCCGGATCCTCCTCCTGACGGCCGCCGGCGTAGCGCTTCCGCTGCTGCTCTTCCTGCTCGCCCACGAATAGCGCCCGGCAGCCTCTCGCCGGAAGAAAAAGGGCCAGTCGCATGGCGACTGGCCCTTTCGCTTTTGCAATGGCGGCGACTTCGCCGCTTGCGGCTTACGGCGCGACCGTCGAGCTCGGCACGGAAGCCCGGAGCAGGCTCACGTTCGCCGGCGTCCCGGCGGAGAATCCGTCGACCCAGAAGGCGAGCCGTCCGTCAAGGTAGACCGCGACGTGACCCTGGTTCGCAGCGTCGGCGCCGGACCACTCGATCCGGACCTGCTGCGCGACCTCGCCGACGGCGACCCAGTTGCTGCTCGCCGAGTCGGCGACTTCGAGGCTCATTTCGAGCTGCTCGCTGGCAGAGGTACGACGAGCCACCAGCCGGGCCAGCGCCGCCCCGGTCGAATCGCTCAGGATCGCCACCGGGCTCGCGACGAGCTGCCGTCCGGCTTCGACGGCCGAGAAGTCGTAGGCGAAGTCCGCCTGCGAGGCCTCGGCGTCGACGGCGACGATGGCGTACTCCTCGAAGACCAACGGCACGGTGTTCGACCACCGTGACGTGTTGCCGGTCTCGAACCCGTCGAGGAAGGGCATGGTGTCGACCGTGTCGGTGTCCGTCGCCGAGTTGTTGCCGGAGGACGGATCCGTCACGCCGCCGCCTACCGTGGCCGTCGCCGTGTTCACCAGCGTGCCGCTGGCAGTGATGGAGAGGTTGCAGACTGCCGTGTAGGTCGCCGTGCCGCCGACCGGCAGGTTGGCGTTGGTGCTGAGGTTCCCCAGGATCGGGCCGGCGGCACAGGAGGCACCGCCACTCGCGATGCAGGTCGTCGAGCAGCCGGTGAGCGCGGCGACGAAGGTATCCGCCACGGTCACCGTCGGAGCTGCGCTCGGACCGGCGTTGCTGGCGACGATCGTGTAGGTCACGGCCGAACCGGGCGCCACGACCGTCACTCCGTCCGTCTTGGTGATGGCGACGTCGGCCGACGGGTTCAGCGTGTCGGTATCGGTCGCCGAGTTGTTGCCCGAATTCGGGTCGGCGGTGGCCGAGCTCACGGTCGCGGTGTTGACGAGCGAGCCGGTCGCCGTGCTGGCGATGTTGCAGGTGGCGGTGTAGGTCACCGAGGCGCCGACCGGCAGGCTGACCGCGGTGTCGTTGAGATTGCCCAGCGTCGGTCCGGCGGTGCAGGTGCCGCCGCCAGCTCCGACGCAAGTCGTGGAACAACCGGACAGAGTTCCGGCGAAGGTATCGGCGACCGTCGCCGACGGCGCCGGACTCGGCCCGGCGTTCGAGGCGACGATGGTGTAGACCACGGAGGTTCCCGGGATCTCGGTCGCCGAGCCGTCGGTCTTGGTGATCGACAGGTCGGCGCTCGGCGCGCCGACCGTATCGGTGTCGGTCGCCGAGTTGTTCGCGGCATTCGGATCGGCCGTCGCCGAGGAGACCGTCGCCGTGTTGGCGATCGAGCCGGTCGCCGCGCCGCTGACGCTGCAAACCAGGGTATAGGTGACCGAGCCGCCCGCCGGCAGGTTCACCGTGTCGTTGATGTTGCCCGAACCGGCTGCCGTGCAGGTGCCGCCGAGCGTGCCGGAGCACGTCCAGTTGCAGGTGAGGAAAGCCGGAATGGTGTCGGCGACCGTCGCGCCGGTGACGTTGTGCGCCCCGGCGTTCGACGCCACTACGGTGTAGGTGGTGCTGCCTCCCGGTGTCACCGAGCCGACACCGTCGGTCTTGGTGACGCTCAAGTCGGCCTGGACGAGCTCGTCGGCGCCGATATCCGGCGTCGCCGCCGGCCGCGGATCGTTGTCGATGTCGACCGTCACTGCCGCCAGCGCGACGCCGGCGTTCAGCATCGGGCTGGTGCCCTGCAGATGGAGATCGGCAGGGGCAGGTACGGTGACGAACAGCGGATCCACCGCCAGCGAGTTCGCATCCTGGCCGGTCGCCGTCTGCCAGGCGCCCAGAGTCGCCTGGGCGCTGGTGAGGAAGCCGACATTCTGTGCGAAGTAGTCGTTGTGGTTGATGGTGGAGAAGACCGCCGCGCCTGCGGTCGACGAGTCGAGCACGCCGTAGCGCGTCCCGATCGTCTGCGTGCTGGCGAGGACGTTGTCGCGCAACTCGATCGAGGCCGGCGTGGCCACCGCAGCGGCGATGTTCACCGCGGCGGTGATACCGGTCACCGCGACCTGATCGGTGTTGAGCAGGATCGAGTTGGCCACGATGCTGTACCCGCCGCCGCTGTTCACCATGATGCCGTAACCGTTGTCGAGCGCGGTCACGTCGTTGAAGCCCTGCGAAGCGACGTCGGAGATGAAGTTGTTGGTGATGGTGACGTTCGACGCCGTCGTGGTGGCGCCGAGCAGGATGCCGTTGCTGCCCCATCCGGCGGTGTTGTTCTGCCGGATGTTCGAGATCCGGTTGGCAGTGATCGTCCCGGTGTTGATGTTTCCGGCGATCTGGATGCCGCTCATCGTCGAGGACGATGAAGGCGAAGAGCTGACTCCGGCAATGACGTTCCGACTGATGGTGAAGTTGCCGGCGTTGCTGATCAGGAAGCCGCGGAATGCGAGCTTCTCGGCGGCCGTCGCCGATCCGAGATCGTTCTGAGTCAGCAACCAGTTCTGGTCGAGGGTCGTCGCCTCGCCACTGATAAAGGCGGCGTTCTGAACGCTCTTGATGGCGTTGTTCTGAATGGTGTTGTTCGAGTTCGGGAACTCCGCCGCGCCGCCGAAGGTCGCTCCACTGCCGGCGATGATCCCCTGTCCCGCGAAAGCCCCGGGTCCGGTCAGATTGCAGTTCTTGACCGTGTCGTTGTTGGCGCCGCTGGTTCCGTTCGTCGCGATCCAGATGATGGCGCCGGCGCCGGTGTTGGTGATGGTGAGGCTGCGATCGGTGCCCGCCGCGAGCGAGCCGTCGATCGTGACGTTGTCGGCGCCGGCGAGCTTGATGAGGCTGGTCGCCGCCGACCCGGTGATGGCACGGGCAGCGCCGCTCGGCTTGATCGTCACGCTGAAGGCGCCCGCGAGCTCGTTGAGCGGTACGGTGCCGGTCTCGCCGGAGAGATCCGACGTGATGTCGATCGTCACGTTGCCGGAGGCGCCCGAGAGGTTGATGGCCTCGAAGATGCCGCCCGGATTGGTGAGCGAGGTGTAGTTCTGACCCGTACCGACCGAGAACGGGCCGCTGAACGGCGGCGCGATGTTGACGATGGTCGCGGTCGCCACCGTCGGCGACCCGAGCGTCGCTCCGCCGGTCGGCAGGGAGAGCGTGATGGTGAAGGTCTCCGCCGCGTCGAACACGGCGTCGGAGCAGAGCGTCACGTTGATCGGCTGCGACGTGACCAGGTTGGGGAAGGAGAGGAGCTGCGGACCCGGGTCGACGAAGTCGACGCCGACTCCGCAGGCCGCGCCGCCCGTCGCGCTGCCGCTCGACAGGGTATACGTCGCGCCGACCGTTCCCGAGTCGCCGAGGACGCGGTTCACCGTCGCCACTAGGGTGGTGCCTTCGTTGCCGCTGTAGGTCGCCGACGAGAGCTGGAGGACGCCGGGCTGCGGATAGAACTCATCCGCGCCGATGTCGTAGGCGGCTCCGTTCGGTCGCGCTTCGTTGTCGATGTCCACGGTGACCGCCGCGACGGTCGTGCCGGTGTCGATGTTCGGCGAAGTCTGGCCGATGTGCAGATCCGTCGTCGGCGAGAAGTGGTTCGGATTCGCCTGCAGCGAGTTGGCGTCCTGCGGCGCGGTGTAGGCCGCCTGCCAGAGCGCCAGAGTGGCGAACTGGGTGGTGAGTGTGCTGCCGCTGGTAGTTCCGAGGCCGCCGGTCTGGAGCTGGCCGTTCGACGGGTTGATGTAGTAGTTGTTGAAGTTCTCGCCGCCGGTGCCGAAGGCATACCCGGCCGCGTTGCCGCTGACGGCGTAGAAACGGTTGGCCGCCGTGCTCGAGGACGACAGGTCCATGTAGACGCTGTTGTTGCGCAGCGTGAGGTTGGCGTGGCTGGCGCTGCTGGCGTTGGCGATCCGGATGCCGCTGCCGAAGTTGGTCGAGGCTCCCGCAACACCCGGGTCGACGTCGCCGGTCATCGCGATGCTGTTGTTGACCACGACGTCGGTGTGACCACCCGAGATGCCGAGGCCCACCGCCTGGTCGCCGGAGGTGCCGTTCGCGCGGACGTTGTAGATGAAGTTGTTGGCGACCAGGTTGTTGGTGGCGACGCCGCCTCCGGTCGTGCCGAGGAGCAGGCCGACGCCGGAGAAGGTCGTCTCCTCGATCACGTCGTGAATGACGTTTCGGGTGACCGTGTAGCTGTTGGACGTGATCGTCCCGGGCGCCATGCTCCAGGACTCGGTTCCGATCGCGATGCCGACCCGGTCGGCGCCAGTGCAGGCCTGCGGGTCGAGGCAGCCGACGAACTGCACGACGTTGCGGGCGACGGTCGCGCCGGTGTCGGCCTGCATGAAGATGCCGACCTTGCCGATTTGATCGCTGCCGAAGGCAGCAGGTCCGATGATGTTGTCGCTGACGACCGGCGCGATGTTCAGGTTGGTCGTCACGCCGCGGGTAACGATGCCGTAGCGGGCCCGGACGATGCGGTTGAAGAGGAACTGGTTGTTGTCGTTGTCGTCGCCGTTGGCCGTGGTGGAGATCGTCGCGCCGTTCATGATGATGCCGAATGTGGCGACGTTCACCGCGGACTGATCGGCGCCGCAGGCAATCTCGAGGTTCCTGATGACGTTGTTGGTGGAACCGGCTCCGGCGCCGTTGCTGGAAACCCAGATGGCGGCGGTCGCGGCCGACGTGTTCGTGTTCTGCACCGTCAGGCTGCGAGCGGTACCGACCCCGCCGACGCGACCGTCGATCGTGACGTTGTCGGCACCGTTCAGTTTGATGATGGCTCCGACGATGCTGCCGGAGACCGAGACCCCGGGGTTGCTCGGCCGAACGACGACCGAGGTGTAGACCGCGGCGCCGCTGCCGCTGGCGTTGAGCGCGGCGGTCGCCGTCTCGACCACGCTGGTCACGATCTCGATCGAGATCGCTCCCTGGTGCGTGCCGGCGTTGATGGCGTCGAAGGCCGCCTTGAGCGTCGGGTAGTCCGTCGGGCCGGGGGTGCCGGCGGTCGCGGTAACCGTCACCGGACCGGACAACGGATCGTCGTTGGTGATCGTCCCGAGGCCCTGGTTGTCCAGGATCGAGGCGTTCGTGGCGGTGGCGAGATTGACGAAGAAGGTCTCGTTGGTCTCTGGCGCCGTGTCGCCGTTCACCGTCACGTCGACGTTGGCGGTGGTCACTCCCGGATTGAAGGTCACGATCGTGTCTGGAATGGCGACGTAGTCGTTGTTGGCGATCGTCGCAGTGCCGTCGGCCGTCTGGACGTGCACCGTGACGGTCTGACCGCTGGCGGCGGACAGACTGACCACGAATCCGAACAATGACGTGCCGGAGTTGAGCTCCACCTGCGTGACGTCGGTGATCGAGATCGTCGGCGCCGGATCGTCGTCATTGATCGTCAGGACAGCGGTGTTGGGGGTGCCCATGATCGAGCCACCCAACGGGTTGCTGAGCGCCAGATTCACCGTCTCGTTCGCTTCGTTGAGCGCGTCGGGGCAGAGCGTCACGGTGAAGCTCTGGCTGACGTTGCTGTCGGGGAAGTTGAGTGTCCCGGACGTGTTGACGAAGTCGACCGCCCCGCCGCAGGAGGCGCCGCCGGTCGCGCTGCCGCCGCCGACCGTCGCGTAGTCGATCGAGACGGCACCTGCCGAGCCGCCGGTGCGGGTGACCGTGATCGTCGTCGTGCCGGCGGACTCGCCGTCGGAGTAGGTCGCGCTGGTGAAGGCGAGTGTTCCGGCGACGATCTCGTCGGCGCCGATATCGGGGGTCGTCAGCGGCCGCGGATCGCCGTCGAAGTCGACCGTGACCGGGGCGAGAGCGGTGCCGGCGTTGATCATCGGACTCGTAACCTGGAGATGCAGGTCGGAGGCCGACGCGAGGAGCGGATCGACGGAAACCGAGCCGACCGTGTCCTGGCCAGTCGCGGTCTGCCAGGCCAAGAGGTCGATCTGGTCGGTGCCGGTCGTCCCGAGCCCGCCCGTCTGGCCCACGAAGAAGGAGGCGCCGACCGTTGTGACCAGGTCGTTGTGACTGGACGTCATGTTGGTAAAGGTCGACGAGCCGTTGGCGATGGCGTACATCTTGCCTGTGCTGCTCGTCGTCTGGGTGTTGTAGAAGATGTTGTCGCGAACGTCCACGGTCGGATTGCCCGAGCCGATCGCCAGGCCGTAGGACGGGAAGGACGCCGCGCCGCGGGCGCCGCTCATCGACACCGTGTTGGCGTAGATCTGGGTCGTCGAGCCGGTGCCGCCACCGGCGATGATGCCGCCGGAGAAATCGCTGGAGGTCGAAGCCGCACGGATCTGGCTCAGCATGTTGTTGGCGACCAGCGTCGTGCCGGAAGTCACGCTGTTCACGACGATGCCGAAGGCCGAGAAGCCGGTGGAGTTCAGCTGCGTCAGGTTGTCGATCTTGTTGCGCGTCACGGTGGCATTGGTCACGTCACTGCCGCCGAAGGCGGTGACCGTATTCGACGGCACCACGCCGAGCGCGATACCGAACGCGGTGCCAGTCGTGCCGACCGTGCCGTCGTGCTTGATGATGTTGCCGATGTCGTTGCGGGTGATCGACGCACCGTTGTCGAAGTTGACCAGGATGCCGCCGGTCGTGAGGTTGTTCGGCGAGGCGGCGTTCATCACGTTCTGCGAGATGACCGTACCGGTGTTCTTGTTGGCCGCGCTCGCGCCACCGGAGTAGATACCGATCTGCGTCTTGCGGATGTCGTTGTTCTGGAACGTGTTGTTGACGTTGCCGGTGCCGAAGCTGGTCACCGAGACCGTCGCGCTGCCGGAACCGATGCCGAAGAGCGTTCCGGCCGTGGCGGTGACGGAGGTGCCGATGATGTTGACGTTCTTGATGGTGTTGTTCGTGGCGCCGTCGGCGCCGTTGCTCTGCAGCCAGATGGCGGCGGAGGAGGCGCCGGTGTTGGTGTCGGTAATGGTCAGGCTGCGATCCGTTCCGGTGCCGCCGATCGAACCGTCGATCGTCACGCGGTCGGCGGCGTTCAGGCGGATGAATCCGCCGGCGGGCGCCGTCGTGCTGGTGATCGCCCGCGCCACACCGGTCGGGTAGAACTTCAAGGTGAAATTGCTCCCTGCCGGCTCTTCGGTCGGTGGATTGAGCGCCACCGAGCCGTCCTCGCCGACGACCAGGTCACCGTTGATCTCGATGTTGACGTTGCCGGTGAAGATGGCGGCGTTGAGCGCGGCGAAAACGCCGCCGGCCGCGGTGAGCGTGGTGTAGTCGCAGCCCGAGGCGCAGACCGTCTTCGTGCCGGTCGTGCCGGCGACGATGGTGTAGGTGGAGGGAACGGTCGGCGGCGTCGTGATGCTGTTCACGTTAGTCGCCGAGAAACCGCCGCTCGGGTTGGCGCCGACGTTGCCGGCGGCATCCTGGGCGACGACGAAATAGTCGATGACATCGAGCGTCGCCGCGCCGCCGACCAGAGAGTAGTCGATGGTGCAGGGGTAGACATTCGCCGTCGGCGCGCCGCACTGGGTCGAGAAGTAGCTGCCGGCGTTCTTGCGGAAGTAGATCCTCGGCGCGTCGGCGCCGCCGGAGACGCCGAAGGCGTCGGTGATCGTAGCGCTCAGGAGCCGGTTGGTCGTGAAGGTGGTCGCCGGCAGAGCGGTGTAGGAGATCGCAGGCGCCGCGGTATCGAGCGGCACGCCGTCGAACTCGTCGGCGCCCATGTCGGGGGCCAGGGCGCCGCCGTTGACCGAGCCGGCCGGTCCGGGTCGCACCTGGTTGTCGTAGTCGGTCGTCAGCCCGGCGATCACCGTGCCGCCGGACTCGACCGAGGTCGCCGTCAGGCCGTAGTTGACGTGCAGGTCGCCCGAGGCCGGGGCGACGAACGGCACGCTAACGCCGGAGAGGCTGCTGGCGTCGCTGACGGAGGCGACCTTCCAGTTGGCGAAGGTCTGGTCGGCCGCCAGGCCCCAGATGCCGACCGTACCGGCGACCGGGCTGTTCAGGACCTCGAAGTCCGACGCGCC